>NZ_JABAIC010000013.1:0-94882 GCF_012641315.1 Novosphingobium sp. ERW19 | reverse complement strand
TCTGGCGATGGGCGCGGACCGGGCGGTGCTGGTGCAGGTCGAGGACGGCACCGAGGTCGAGCCGCTGGCGGTGGCCAAGATCATCAAGGGTATTGCCGATGAGGAGCAGCCCGCCCTGATCATCACCGGCAAGCAGGCGATCGACGATGACAGCAACCAGGTCGGCCAGATGGTCGCCGCATTGCTGGGCCGTCCGCAGGGCACCTTTGCCAACGAGGTTTCGGTCGAGGGCGATGCCGTGGTGGTGAAGCGCGAGATCGACGGCGGCTTGCAGACCGTGAAGCTGGCGCTGCCGGCGGTGGTCACCACCGACCTGCGCCTGAACGAGCCGCGCTATGCCTCGCTGCCCAACATCATGAAGGCCAAGTCCAAGCCGCTGGCCACCAAGTCGCCCGCCGACTACGGCGTGGACATCGCCCCGCGCTTGAAGACGCTGAAAGTCAGCGAACCGCCGGTGCGCTCGGCCGGCATCAAGGTGCCCGATGTCGACACGCTGGTCGCCAAGCTCAAGGAAATGGGAGTAGCCTGATGTCCAAGGTTCTCGTTCTCGTCGAACACGACAACGCTTGCGTCAAGGACGCCACGCTCGCTGCCGTCACCGCTGCCAGCCAGCTTGGCGAAGTGACCGCGCTGGTCGCCGGATCGAACTGCGACGGCGCCGCAACGGCCGCCGCCCAGATCGCCGGCGTTGCCAAGGTGCTCAAGGCCGACGACGCATCGCTCGACAATGCGCTGGCTGAAAACGTCGCCCCGCTCGTCGCTGGCCTGATGGCCGACTTTGACGCCTTCGTCGCCCCTGCCACGACCACGGGCAAGAACGTCGCCCCGCGCGTGGCCGCGCTGCTCGATGTCATGCAGGTCTCGGACATCCTCTCGGTCGAAGGCCCCAAGACCTTCACCCGTCCGATCTACGCCGGCAACGCCATCGCCACGGTCGAAAGCTCCGACGCAAAGCTGGTCATCACCGTGCGCGGCACCGCCTTTGCCAAGGCTGCCGCCACCGGTGGCAGCGCAGCGGTCGAAGCCGTCAGCGCCACCCCCGACAGCGGCCTCAGCACTTTCGTCAGCGCCGAGATCGCCAAGTCCGAGCGTCCGGAACTGACCAGCGCCAAGATCATCGTCTCGGGCGGCCGCGCGCTCAAGGACGCTGCCACGTTCGAGCAGGTCATCACCCCGCTGGCCGACAAGCTGGGCGCCGGCATCGGCGCATCGCGCGCCGCGGTCGACGCAGGCTACGTGCCCAACGACTACCAGGTCGGCCAGACCGGCAAGATCGTGGCACCGGAAGTCTACATCGCGGTCGGCATCTCGGGCGCGATCCAGCACCTTGCCGGCATGAAGGACTCCAAGACCATCATCGCCATCAACAAGGACGAGGACGCCCCGATCTTCGCAGTGGCCGACATCGGCCTCGTCGGTGACCTGTTCACGCTGGTCCCGGAACTCACCGGCAAGCTCTGACACCATCACGCACAACGCCACCTTGGAGTGTTTCCCCGGGGAAACACTCCAAATGGGTTAAGGGGGCGAGATTGGCTGGTAAGCCTACACCTCTCAGCGAAGAGCTGTCCAAGCCGAGCCACGGCCGCGCTGCCCTGCTCGCGTCCGTGGCGCGCTCAGCGCGTCTTTCGCCGACCTACCTCATGCTGGTCGCCCTCGCGACCGCGATTGCGCACGTCGGGCTGCTCATGGACTCTGCGCCGGTCGTCATCGGTGCGATGCTCATCTCGCCGCTGCTTGGGCCGATCATGGGCTTCGGCTTTGGCGTGGCCATCTTTGAACTTGCGCTGTTGCGGCGCGCGGCAAGATCGCTCGGCGTGGGTATGATTCTGGCAATCCTCATTGCCGTTCTGCTCACCTGGATTTCGCCGATCCAGGACGTGACGCCAAGCATCCTCGCACGTGTCCGGCCCAATTTGCTCGATCTGCTGGTTGCGGTGTTCGGCGGTATCGCCGGTGCATATGCCACCGTCCGGCGTGAAGCCATCAGCCTGGTCGGCGTGGCCATTGCGACAGCGTTGGTACCGCCACTGGCTGTCGTCGGTTTCTCCCTTGCCACCATGCGCTTCGACTACGCCTGGGGTGCGCTGCTGCTGTTCATCACCAATGCCACTGCCATTGCTCTCATGGCCACGGTCACCGCACGTGTCCGCGGTTTCGGCACGCAACTCTCACCTCGACAGAGCTGGGCGCAGACCGCCGGTATCATCGTCACGCTGGTGGCGCTTGCCATCCCGCTCGGCTTGAGGCTCTCTGCCAACGTGCGCGAGGCGAGAGCGCAATCGGCCATAAACCGCCAGCTGCAAGAACTGGCTGGCCCGGCTGCCCGGATTGATCGCCTCGACAGCAACCTCGCCAGCACGCCTGCGCAAGTGGATGCGGTGGTAATGGCGCCGGTTTACAACGTCGGTCTGCAGGACCGCTTCGCAGATCGCGTGGAGGGCCTCCTCGGCCGTAACGTCCAGGTACGCCTTGTCCAGATCCGCAGCGGCACGCCGGAAGCAGACGACGCGCGTCGCGCACTGGAGGACGCAGTGGCAACCGAGCGAACGCGCAAGGCAGAGATTACCCGGCTGCGGGCGACCTTGGCGCGGATTGTTGATGGCGACGAGACTGCGGTTCTGGTCGATCCGGAGCGCAGATCTGCGCGGGTATTTTCAGCTGAGCCCCTGCCAGAATCCACCATCGCCGCGCTGCAGATCGCGTTCCCGGGGTGGACGATCCAGTGGGGTGAGGCAGATGCTCCTAGCGGCGAGGCTACAACTGCAGCGTCAGGCACTGGCTGAAATCGTCCAGGACGTAGTCCGCAAAGGCCTCGCAGTTGACGAAGCCGTGCTTGCGATAGAGCCCGAGGGCCGGTTCGAAGGCGGGGCCTTGGCCGGTTTCGAGGCTGACGCGGGCGTAGCCGCGCTGCCGTGCAACCGAAAGCAGGTGTAGCAGCATCGCTTCGCCAATTTTCTTTCCTAACCAATCACTTGCGACGCGCATGGACTTCAGTTCGCCATGCGTGGCATCGAGTTCGCGGATCGCGCCCATCCCGGCCAGCACATCCCCGACCCAAGCCGAATAGAAGGTGACGCCCGGTTGCCGCAGCTTCTCCACGGGCAAGGCGTGGACTTTGCAGGCTGGCGAGTTGGCATGCATGCCTGAAAGGTGGAGGGCGACGAGCTCACGGATCGCCTCTCCGGAAAGATCGTCTTCGATGATCGTGACGCGGTCCATTGGGTCCCTCCCTTCCAGTAACATTGACTTTTGAGCACGAACGGGCGCCATCTCGCAATGCTCGAGAAGAGCCGTGAAGGGGACGCGCAGCTCAAACGTATCATAACCGCCGATCAGTGGCGGGAGGTCGGGAGCAGCTTGGTATCAGGTGTGCTTGTCGGCCTTGCGACGGCCAAAGCGCATGCCGGTTTCGAGGCGGGCGCGCAGTTGGGCGTAATAGGCTTCGAGGAAGGCGCGCTCGTCACCGGCGCCTGCGTTCCAGCCGATCTTGCCGCAGATCGTGCGGGCGACATCCCGCAGCGCTTCTTCGCGATTTTCACGCAGCACGCGTTCGAGCACCTGCAGTTCGTATTCGCCATAAACCGCCAGATCCGTATCGCTGAAGCGGTACTGCACGCCGGTGGTCTGCGAGACGCCGCGCGCGCCTTCTCCAACCGAGAGTGCCTGTTCCAATTTGCGCTTGGGCGCTTCGACTACCCAGGTCCCGGCGATCAGGTCTCCGCAGCGCAGCCTGTCGCGATTGAAGAATGGGAACAGCGCAAAGATCAGGAACCAGACGAGGCCTGACCATGCTGCCAGCTCGGTATCGCCGCCTTCGACCGCGGCGACGAAGATGAAGATCAGCGGCATGAACAGTTCTATGTCGCGCACGAGATTGCGGGCAATCACCGCTTCGGTGGTCAACCGCGCGCCGTCCTTGCCGCGTGCGCGGGCGGCGACGCGGATGCCGGTGATGCGTTTTCCCGGCGTGGCGCCGCGCGGGCCAAGTTCGAAGAACAGGAACCAGGCATTGCGAAACAGGAACACGACGATGATCCAGATGATGACCAGCGCCTGCACGGCGCGCCCGGCGGGGCTGTCGTCATCCTTGTAATTGATGCCCACTGCATCGGCGACATAGATAATGAGCAGCGAGGCACCGACGATCGCGCCGACGATCATGGCAAGATCGAGGAACAGTGCGGCAGCGCGCGCTCCGCGTGAGGCCAGGACGAAAGGCAGCGGCACGCCTTCAGGAGTGACGACCATGCGGCGGCGGCGGTCCTGAAGCGCCTGCGGTGTGCGCGGCGCGGACTTGCCGGTGCGGCGGAAAGGCAGGCGCATTGGAAGGCGCACTGGCAGACGGAGGGCCATCAGCGGGCCTCCCGGCGGTAGGCGAAGAAGTAACCGGTCCACAGCACCAGCATGAAGCCGCCGACAGTGAGGCGGGACGGCGTGGAATCGATCAGCTGCCTGGCGAAGCCTTCGAGCAGCGCTGCGACGATCAGCATGAGGACAACGCCGGTCATCACCTGCGCGGCCCGGCGACCGGCAGCAGCGGCGGCATCCATGACCGACATGTTGCCGGGGAAGGCCATGGCTCGGCCGATGTGGATGCCGGCTGCGCCCGCGAGCAGGATTGCGAACAGTTCGGTCGTGCCGTGAATGGCGAGCCAGCCGACGAAATCGAGCAGCAGCCCCTGCCCGTGGTAGAGCCACAGCATCGCGCCTAGCAGCGCCGTGTTGTGAACGAGCAGCAGCATCGTCGGCAGGCCGAAGGCGAAGCCCAGCGCGAAGCACATGATCGAGACTTGCGCGTTGTTGCTGAACAGCCCGGCGGCAAAGACGCTCATCCCGTTCTGGTCCTGGTTGCCGAACAGGGTGCCAAGCAGCACCTCGCGGCTGGCGCCGGGCGCGCGGACGTCAGCCATGCCGCCGGGAACGAGCGAATAATACCAATCGGGGTTGGAAGCCACGAGCAGCCAGCCGACGACGGTGCCTGCGACCATCAGCGCGAGCGCGATCAGCAGGTCTATCCCAAGTCCGCGCACGCTGGCGCTCCACCCGCCTCCGATGAAGCCGCGAAACCACGACCACAGCGAGGCGCGTGGCCCATATACGAGGAACCACGCCCGCTGGGTCAGGGCTTCGAGATAGGCGACGAGCGCGGCATCAAGCGAGGTTTCGCGCGCAATCGAAAGGCTGGAAGTGGCGGTGCGGTAGAGCGCCGGGAGAGCGAGCAGGTCCTCATCCGAAACTCGGCGCGTGCTGCCCGATTCCATGCGCCTGAGAACCTCTTCGAGACGCTTCCAATCGGCTTCCCGTTCCAGGCGGAAACGATCGGAGCGCAAGGCGGCCTGCTCGGCAGCGACGGCAGCTTCGGTTGGCCGGGCGAACCAGCCGCCTATCTTCTGGGCAATGCCGGTAGTGACGGCGTTCATCCGATGCGCCCTTCGCGCTTGATCGCGAGGTAGGAATCGAGCAGCCGCGTGCCGATCTGGTCATGTGGCGCTTCGAGCACGCGCACGCCGAGATGGCGCAGGCGTTGCAGCACGACCGCGCGCTGCCTTGCCAGCGTGGTGGCGGTGACGGCCTCGGCGACGGACTGCATGTCGGTGACCGGAGCAGTGGTGAGGTTGGCGAGTTCGGCATCGGCCATTACCACGAACAGGACGAGGTGGCGCTCGATCAGGCGGCCCACGTTCTCGACCATGAGTTCCGCACTGGTCGGATCGGAGAAGTCGGAGAACAGCACAATCAGCGAACGGCGCTGCAGGCGCGCGGCGAGCGTGGACAGGGCGAGCGTGAAGTTGGGCTCACCGGGGTGGTAATCAAGCTGTGCGGCGGCGCGCTGCAGGCGGGCGAAATCGCGGCTGTCGGTGACGAAGGGGGTGGCAACTTCGGGGCGCGCGGCAAAGCCGAACAGGGCGACGCGGTCCTGCGCCTTCAATGCGACATAGGCGGTGGTGAGCGCAGCGGTGACGGCGCGGTCGATGCGGGGCAGGCCCTCGATCGGTTCGCACATCGCCTGCCCGCAATCGAAGGCGAAGACGATCTGGTTGTTGCGCTCGACCTCGTATTCCTTGGCGAAAAGGCGGGCATGGCGGGCAGAGCTTTTCCAGTCGATGCGGCGGCGGTCCATGCCCGGTTCGTATTCGGCGAGTGCTTCGAATTCCGTGCCTTCGCCACGGATGCGCCGCGCGATCAGGCCGAACTGGGCATCGCGCAGGAAGATCTGCAGTGCCGGGCTGCGCACCGGGGCAATGTTGGGCCAGACGCGGACTTCGGCATCGAGATCGCGGGTGGCCTGACGGTGAGCGAGGCCGAGCGGGCCACTCCAGCGCAGCCACAGGCGGGTAAGCTGGCCAGTGCCGCGGCGGGTGGGGGTGATCGTGGTAGTCCCGCTCCAGGCCCCATCCGCAAAGGCGAGGGGCAGGGCAATGCGGCCGCCGTCGGCCAGGCGGGGGGCGCAGGCGATGGCGGCGTCCGGGCGGATGCCATTGCGGGCGCGGGCAAGCGAGGCAACGACCGTGAGAGTGGCCGGTTCGCCGACTTCGCTATCGGACGGGGCGTGGACCTGCACGTCCTCAAGTGTTCCGGCGAACAGGCCATCGAGCAGGATCAGTACGAGCAGCGCGCCGCCCAGCGCGGGTGCGGCGATCCATGCCGCGGGGGCCGCCGCCGCCACGACCAGCGCCAGCGGAGCGAGGCCCGCGAAGAGCAGGACCGCACGGCCCGAAGGCAGCAGGGCGGCAGGCTTGTTCAACGCGGGGCTTCCGTGCCTTCGACGAGGGCGGTGACGATGGCCTCGACCTGCTTGCCTTCGATCTCGGCAGCGGGGCTGAGCATCAGGCGATGGCGCAGGACTGCGGTGGCCAGCGCCTTTACGTCGTCGGGGATGACATAGTCGCGGCCATCGAGCGCGGCGCGGGCGCGGGCGGCGCTGGACAGCAGTACGGCGGCGCGGGGGCTGGCGCCGACGACGAGATCACCGCTCTCGCGCGTGGCCCGGACGAGGCGGACGACGTAGTCGACAATCGATTCGGCCAGCGTGATCGAGGCGATGGCGCTTTGCGCACGGCCAAGCTCAGCCGCTGTCGTCACCGAAATCACGCCGAGGTCGGCGGGCTTGGGCGTGCCCTTGCCTTCGCCATAGCGGGCGACGATGCGGGCTTCTTCTTCGGCCGTGGGGTAGCCGACGATGAGCTTGAACAGGAAGCGGTCCAGCTGGGCTTCGGGCAGCGGGTAGACGCCCTGGCTTTCGATCGGGTTCTGCGTGGCGACGACAGTAAAGCGTTCGGACAGGGCGTGGACCTCGCCGTCGAGCGTGACGCGGCGCTCCTGCATGGCTTCGAGCAGGGCCGCCTGTGTCTTGGGCGGGGTGCGGTTGATTTCATCCGCCAGCAGCAGTTCGTGGAAGATCGGCCCGCGCGTGAGGGTGAACTGGCTGGTCTGGAAATTGAACAGGTTGGACCCGAGGATGTCGCCGGGCATCAGGTCGGGCGTGAACTGGATGCGCCCGAAATCGAGGCCGAGAGCGGCGGCGAAGGTCTGGGCGAGGAACGTCTTGGCGGTGCCGGGAGGGCCTTCGAGCAGGACATGGCCGCCTGCGAAAAGCGCGACGAGCAGGTGATCGAGCACCTCTTCCTGGCCGACGATCGCCTTGCCGACTTCGGCGCGGATCCGGCCGGATAGCGCGCCAAGCTCGGCCAGGGACATTTCGGTGGTCGTCTCGGTCACTTGAGGTGCCTTTCTATCTGCTGCAGCACTTGGGCGCGCTTTGTCAGCTCATGGGGCTTGCGGGCATCGCGCAAGTGGCGCGCCGCTTGGGAAAAGGGCGGTCCGGCCACGGCGCGGCGGACTTGCGCGGCGTCGATCAGGCGTTCGGTTTCGTCCGGTGCAAGGCCCTTGGGTAGGCCCAGCGCCAGCGCAATGCGTTCGCGCGTGGCATCGGCATAAGGTGCAGCGGCAAGGTGGACGCGGCCGGCGCGGCGAATCAGTCCCGCGGCGTTGGCGACGAGGGCAGCCTTGCCAAACGCGATTTCCTGCGCCTGCGCCAATGCAGGGCCAAAGCGGTTGAACGCACGCCAGGCAATCGCCAGCGCGGCGAGGAACAGGCAGATCGTGGCGGCAAGGAACGGCGGCTCGAACGCGAGGGTGAGGAGGTTGCGGCTGGCGCCAAAGCCGTTGAAGGTCATGTCGAAGACGAAGGGCTGGCTGCGATTGTCCGCCGTTGCCAGCACGAGATCGCGGGCAAGCATGGCGGTGTTGCGATCGGCAAGACCCCAGTTGTCGAGCAGGTCAGGTTCGAACACGAGGACGACGGGATAAAGATCCTCGTCCTCGCCGCCGTAATCGGGATCTATTCCAGCCAGCGTGTTGAGCGCGGGATAGTAACCGTCGTCGTCAAGAAACGCGGCGAGGGTCTTGCCGCTGCCGGTGGTGAGGATGGGCACGAGGCCCTTGCCGGAACCGGTTTCGATCTGGCGATCATCAGGGAACTTGCCGCGGCGGTTGCCGAGCTTCCAGCCGCCTGCGGGCGGTGCTTCGTCGTCGCCGATCTCGACCGTGACGTTGTCGGCAAAGCCCTTCCATAAGGGCGCCTGCGTGCCGACCATCTGCACCCAGCCGCGCTTGGCGGCCTTGGCGTCGACACCCGTGGCCAGCCACTTCGGCGTGACGACGATGGTCGGCCCCCAATAGCGGTGGGCATCGACGATTTTGGCGATCTCCTTGCCATCAGCGTCGGCTGGCGGGGTGAGGATCAGCAGGCCTGGTGTGTTTTCAAGCGCGCGTTTGTTCCGCTGCCGCTGGACGTCCAGGCCTTCGGCTTCGAGCATCCGCGCAAGGCCGGCATAACCGTTGAGGCCTTGTCCGCCGACGTGCGCGCCGCCGTTGTTGCTATTGCCGCCGGTGCCGTTGCCGAGGAACCAGAGCAGCGCGACGAAGGCGAGCGCACCGACCAGCAGCATGCCGATCAGCGTGCCGCGCGAGAACGGCGATGGTGCGGCGTTGCTCATTGGCCCGCGGCCGTCAGCGGCGCGATGGCGAAGCGTGAATAAGCCTCGCGCGCCGCACGCCATTCATCCGCCCCCAACGGGCGCAAGGCATAGCGCGCGCTCTCGACCAGGCTGGCGATGGTGCCGAATGCGGTGCGCGCTTCTCCGGGCAGGCCCGCGATCGTGCCGATCTCGCGCGCGGTGCTGGACGGGGCCAGCCAATCGGGCCGGGCCCGGGCGATCTGGCCGATGCTGCGCTTGAGCAGGAGATGCGCGGCCTCGCCATAGAGGCCTTGCGCGGCGAGGCGGTCTGCGTCCTCAAGCAGGGCAAGCGCCTCTTCACGCTGCGGCGCCCATTCAGGCTCGGCCACTTTATGGCGGGTGCCACGTTCCCGCCACAGTGGCCAGAGCAGGCTCCAGGCGATCCACAGCACGCCGAGGCCTGCGCCCACGAGCAACAGCATCTCGATCACGCTCCAGCTGCTGCCGAGCAGGCGCCCGAGCGGCGAGAGCAGCCATTCGAGAAATCGGCCAAGCGCCTTGAGCCAGTCCGGGGTTATCGGTGCCGGGTCGGGCGGGACGGGAGCAAACTGGAGGTCCGACGATTCGCGGATCGAGCGCCACGCAGCCTCGGCTGCGGCCGCATCATTTGCTGGTACTGTTGCCGCCGCAGGTGCCGTCACCCGCGCAACCTTGCACGTGGCAGGCGGCGGGGCAAGGGCAAGTCATCGGCCTTTTGAATACTCTTACTGGCCGCGAATGCGTTCCATTGGGTAAGTCCCAAGTATTCGCAGGTTCTTGGCAAAGAAATCGAGCTCCTCGAGCGCGAGATCAACCGGGCGTTCACCTGGAGCGCCGACGATATCGGCATAGAATTCGGTGGCGGCAAAGCTCGCGCCGCGCTGGTAGCTTTCCAGCTTGGTCATGTTGACGCCGTTCGTCGCAAAGCCGCCCAGCGCCTTGTATAGCGCAGCCGGGATATTGCGCACTTCGAACACGAACGTGGTCATCGCCGGGCCGGAGATGGTGGCCGGATCGCGCGGGGTCTTCGACAGGATCACGAAGCGGGTGGTGTTGTCGTGCGCGTCCTCGACGTTGTCCTCGATGACTTTGAGGCCATAGAGTTCGGCGGCGATGCGCGGAGCAAGCGCGGCCACGGTCGGATCACCGAGTTCGGCGATGTAGGCTGCGGCGCCGGCCGTATCTGCATAGCTCATCGGCACGATTCCGCGATCGCGCAGATAGAACCGCGACTGGCCGAGCGCCTGCGGGTGGCTGTAGGCAGCCGTGAACGGCCCATCGCCCAGCGCCATCAGGCTCGCATGGATATCGAGGAAGTGTTCACCGACGATCGAAAGCCCGCTTTCCGGCAGCAGGAAGTGGATGTCTGCTACGCGCCCATGCTGCGAGTTCTCGATCGGGATGATCGCGTGGGCCGCGCGATCTTCCTTGACCGCGTCGAGCGCGTCTTCGAACGAGAAGCACGGCAGCGGCAGGCAATCTGGCAGGGCTTCGAGAGCGGCGCGGTGGGAGTTGGCGCCGGGCGCCCCTTGGAACGAAACGGCGCGCGCGGGATCGGCGGCTGCGGCGGCAGCCATGTTCTCGACAAGGGCGAGCGCGGGGGCGGGATAGCTCTGCATTGTGCTGCGCGCGTTAAGCCGGTCTGTTCTTTCGGGCAAGGGAGATCGATTTTGCGGCGCAAACCATCTTGCGCTGCTGCATGGCGCTGACTAGAGGGACCCCGAACTCGCGCGGGTGTCGGCAAGGTGCTGACGTTGCGCCTATGGGGCTCGTAAATGGACGATCGTTTCAATACCATCGCCGGATGGACCTTGTTCGGGGGCATCGTGGCTCTGGGGCTCTCCAGCCTGTCGGCGCACTACTTCCTGGCCGACAAGGAGCACCGTCCGGAAGAGATGGGCTACGCGATCGAAGGCGTCGTCGAAGAAGGTGCCGAGGGTGGCGCTGCGGCTGAACTGCCGCTGGCGAATCTGCTCGCGGCTGGCGACGTTGCCAAGGGCGAAGCCGTTTTTGCCAAGTGCAAGGCCTGCCACACCGCCGAACAGGGCGGCGCCAATGGCATCGGCCCGAACCTCTTTGGCATCGTCGGCAAACCGGTCGGCAAGCATGCCGCAGGCTTTGCTTATTCGGCTGATCTTGCTGCCAAGGGCGGCAACTGGGACTTCGCCACGCTTAATGCCTGGTTGAAGAACCCCAAGGCCTTTGCCGCCGGCACCAAGATGTCGTTTGCGGGTCTGCCCAAGGGCGAAGACCGCGCCAACGTGATTCTCTATCTCAACTCGCTCGGCTCGAACCTGCCGCTGCCTGCGCCTGAAGCCGTTCCGGCTGCTGGTGCTGCGCCTGCGGCCGGTGCTGCGGTTGCTCTGGTTGGCGACGCTGCCAAGGGCGAGGCTGTCTTTGCCAAGTGCAAGGCATGCCACACCATCGATCAGGGCGGGGCCAACGGCATCGGTCCGAATCTGTTCGGCGTGCATGGCGAGGCCGTTGCCGGTGATCGCGGTGGTTATGCCTTCTCCGACGCGCTCAAGGGCAAGGGCGGCACCTGGGACGATGCTACGCTTGATGCCTGGCTGAAGAATCCCAAGGCTTTTGCGGCTGGCACGAAGATGACCTTTGCGGGCATCACGGATGATCAGCAGCGCGCAGACGTGATCGCCTACCTGAAGTCGAAGAAGTAAGCTTCGCTTTCAGGCGAAATTCAAAAGGGCGTCCGGAACTGTCCGGGCGCCCTTTTGCTGTCTTTGGTACCTATTGCCTTCGCGCAAGGGCGGCGCAGAGTTGCGCTTTGGGAGGACCCGATGCGCCTGCTTGCTGCGTTACCGCTTCTGCTTGTCATGACTCAGGCCGGTGCGGTGGAACCGCCCGCCGCAATACAGGGCAACTGGACCGTTGATCTGTCGGCCAATCCGGACGAGCCTTACACCAAACCGATGGTGCTGCAGTTGCAGGCCGATGGCACGGTCAAGGGCAGCTTCTACGAGAGCGAGATCCTCTCCGGACGCTGGAAGACCGACCGCGCGCGGACTTGCGTGAGCTTTCGCACCACCGATGGCGCGGGACCCTATCATACAGCAGCATGCCTGGTTGGCGATCACATCGAGGGCCAGACCTGGGCGGAGCATCGCAACTTCCTGTTCAACTGGAATGCGAAGCGCTGAAACTTATAGGCTGCAGGCCTCGGCCATGATCGCTGCGTTGAGCGTCTCGGGCTCGACCGGGGCGTATTGGTCGGCACTGTCGGCGGCAACGGCGTTGCGGGACAGGATTTCCCCGGATGTCGCATAGTCCGTTGCAGCGGCGATCAGCACGCGCCGCGCGGCGCAGTCATAACGAAACAGGATGATCTTGCGTCCGGTGGCCAGACCCGCGGCGGGGGCGAAGTCGAAACCTGCCCAGACCTGGCGGACGGCGAAGCTGCGACCGGCACTGGGCGGCAGTTCGCGTACCGATTCGGGCCGAACGAGCACTTCGGTGCGGTCCTCGGCCACGCCGATGACCTTCCAGTCGGCAGACCATCCTCTTGCTGCGATGTCTTCTGCCATTGCCCCGCCGGAGAAGCCGAGGAAGGCGAGAGGGAGCAGCAGGCTGCGGATGGAGGTCATCGGGTGGCTCCGGAGTGCGTCGGTTAAGGCGCTGATAACCATGCTTGCCGGGTGCGCCCAGCTAAGGGTTTGTCCTGAGTCCCGCGATGCGACAGCAGGCTAGTCGTCAGTTAACGCAGGCTCCCCCGCGCGGCCCTTGAAGCCTTGGGCGATGACGTACCACTCCGAGGAATCCTTGCGGCTCGATGGCGGCTTGGCGTGCTTTACGGTCGAGAAGTTCGTCTTGAGGATCTTGAGAAGTTCACCATCCGTGCCGCCAGCAAAGACCTTGGCTACGAACGCGCCGCCGGGCGCCAGTGTCTGGATGGCAAAGTCGACCGCCGTCTCGACCAAGCCCATCGTGCGCAAGTGGTCGGTCTGCTTGTGGCCAACGGTGTTGGCGGCCATGTCGGAGATGACGAGGTCGGGCGGGCCGTCAAGCGCATCCTGCAGGGCTTGGGGCGCCTCGTCGGCCATGAAGTCCATCTCGAAGATCGTGACGCCTTCGATCGGCTCGGTCGGGAGGAGATCAATCCCGACGACCTTGGCCGCCGGTGACTTCTTGCGCACGACCTGGCTCCACCCGCCCGGAGCGATGCCGAGGTCGACAACGCGTTTCGAGCCCCTGAGAAGTCCGAACTTCTCATCGAGATCGATCAGCTTGAACGCGGCGCGGCTGCGCCAGCCTTCGGCCTTGGCCTGCTTCACGTATGGATCGTTCAACTGGCGCGACAGCCAGCGCACCGACGATGCTGATCGTCCCTTGGCGGTCTTGAGCCGCTCATTGGGGTTCTTTCCGGAACGACTCATGCTGCTTCCGTTCTTCTGGGTCCGCGCGGGTCGGCGCCTGTGGCCATAAGGCTGCGCAGGATGCCTTCGCGAATACCGCGATCTGCAATGCCAAGGCGCTCTGCCGGCCAGATGTCGAGGATTGATTCGAGGATTGCGCACCCGGCGACGACGAGGTCTGAGCGTTCGCGCCCGATACAGGGCACGGCAATGCGTTCGGACGGCGTCATGGTCGACAGACGGCGCGAGATGTCGCGCATCGAATCGGCCGGCACGATCAAGCCGTCGACCGCGCGGCGATCATATTGCGGCAGTTCGAGATGAAGCGATGCCAGCGTGGTCACGGTGCCGCTGGTGCCGAGCAGGCGGATGCTGCGTTCGCCCTGTGCCGCGTGCCGGATCGGCGTTACGCGCGCGGTGAAATCGGCAAAGCCTTCGTCCACACGGCGGCGCATCTCGGCATAGGCGACCGCGCGGGCATGCGGATCGTCGGCGATTGCGCCGATGCTTTCGGTCAACGAGACGACGCCCCACGGGACCGACTGCCAATCGAGGATGCGGGGCACGGTTTCGCCGGTTTCGACCAGCACCATCTCGGTCGATCCTCCGCCGATGTCGAAGATCATGGCGGGGCCGTTGCCCTGTTCGAGCAGGACATGGCAGCCCAGCACGGCGAGGCGCGCCTCTTCCTGCGCGGTGATGATGTTGAGGCGGATGCCGGTTTCGTTGCGGACGCGGTCGATGAAGGCCTGGCCGTTGCTGGCACGGCGGCAGGCTTCGGTGGCGACCGAGCGGGCGAGATGCACGTTGCGTTTGCGCAGCTTGTCGGCGCAGACGTGCAGGGCGCCGAGCGCACGGTCCATGGCCTCGTCGGAAAGGCG
This sequence comes from Novosphingobium sp. ERW19, assembly GCF_012641315.1. Lineage (NCBI taxonomy): Bacteria > Pseudomonadati > Pseudomonadota > Alphaproteobacteria > Sphingomonadales > Sphingomonadaceae > Novosphingobium > Novosphingobium sp. ERW19. The sequence goes on along the minus strand of NZ_JABAIC010000013.1, from coordinate 80,629 downwards.
TCCGGTCTGTGCAAGTCCCTCGCCAAGGCGAACCACGCGGCTGAAGGCGTCGATCACCACGAAATGCTCGCCCGAGGGCCGGGCGATCAGGAGGCGGCAATTGTTCGTGCCCAGGTCGATCGCGGCATATGCCTGACGGTGATGGGGTAGCGGCTTCTGCCAGGTGCTTGCCCGCTCGAACGCAGGCGCTGCGGAAGGTTCCGCCACCACAGCCGGAGTTGCCGCGGCGATAGCCTCGTGTGTGCCGCCACCGCGTGTTGCGGGCGGACTGGTCTTGCCGGCCGACTTGGGTGGAGCGCCGCTCCCGGTCTTGCCGCGGGGCCGACGGGGCTTCTTCCTTTGCCCCTTCTTGCCGCCTGCCGTCTTGCCGTTGGCCGGCTGGCCGTCCGGTCGCGTGCCTTGCCCATTTGCCGGCGGAATTGAACCCGCCATGAATCGTATTCGCTTATGTTTTCCCGCGCCGCCTGATGCAGGCCGGGTACTTGGCCCCAATGCTAGCGATGTGCCGCCCCGGCTGCAAGACCGGCCCCAAAAATGCCCATCGAACCGCTTGACTTGGGCGCACTCGCCCCCTAGTTGCGCGCCTCACACTGCCCCGTCGTCTAATGGTAAGACTACGGATTCTGATTCCGTCTATCGAGGTTCGAATCCTCGCGGGGCATCCAACTCTTCAGATATTCCCCCTGCCACGAGCAGCCCCCAGGCACTCGCCAAGACGAAAATCTGCGCCTCGATGACCGAGGTGATCCCCCGAGCAGTCCTTGTCAGCCCCTGTTCGCCGAGCAGGCTGCCAATCCTGTCGACATCAAGCTGCATTCCTGAAACTCCCAGCTCAAGAGCGTGGAGCGAGCCTGCCAGCAGGATACCGCCAGACAGGAAGATAATGAGACCTGCCGCCGCTCCCGCGCACAGGGCCGTGGCAAGCACGATACGTCGCGCCTGGCCGGCAAGCGCAGCCCACGCGGCAAGACCTGCAGCAGAGCCGAGAAATGCGCCCTCAAACGGTCCGGTTACGTAAAGGTCGGATACGCCGGACAGCAAGCCCACGCCTTCCCGGCCCAGAAGGTTGCCCAGTGCGCCAATCGCAAGGCCCCCCAGTGCAGTGCCGACCACGATCCACCAGTCGACATGCTGGCGCCAAACCAGTGTTGCAGCCATTCCAGCGCCAAGCCCTGCGCCGGCGAGAAGACCCAGAACGCCGATCATCGCCGACAGGATCAGCACCTGCCCGCCACCACCGATTCCCGCCACAATGCCGTAGAAAAGCCCCGCCGCCGCCCCTGCCGCGAGTCCTGACAGGGTGCAGGCAGCGGCAATACGCGAGGCCAAGGCCCGTGGTGCCCCGCTGGCTTGCCGCGGCAATGCACCAATAAAGCGGTAACCATGTTTCGGCACCGTCTGGATGAAGCGAGGTTTGGCCGCGTTGTCCCCCAATGCGCGGCGCAGGGTCCGGATACATTGCGTCAGCGCCTCGTCTGTCACCGGGATGCCCTGCCAGACTTCGTCCATGAAGCTGTCCTTGGTCACCAGTTCGCCGCGCCGCGCAACCAGCAGCGCCAGCGCATCGAAATAGCGGCTGCCAAGCTCGACCGGTGCGCCGTGTTGCCGCAGTTGCCGGTTCTCGCAGTCGAGCTCGAAGTCTCCGAAGCGCAAAATTTGTGCGTGTCTTCCCATTGCGTCCGGGTCTGCTGCGATCCCGGGGCATTGGCAAGCACCTGGCGCGATATCGGCAATTGCTCATCTTTTCCTCATGCCTTTCAGACCGCGCCAACGCATCAACCGCCCCGGCAAATGCATAAGGAGGCCCGATCATGACCAATCCCCGTACTATGAAGACTGCCATTGGCTGGCGGGTTGCCGGATGGGGCAGCCTCCTGGCACTGCTCCTGCTCCCCGCCTTGGCGATGCAGCTGACCCCGGAGGTGAACTGGACAGCCGGGGACTTCGTGTTCGCTGCGCTGCTGCTCGGCTTCATCGGCACGGTATTCGAACTTGCGGCCCGATTCGCTCAGGCAGGCGCACAGCGCATCGGCTATATTCTTGCCGGCATTGCAGCCTTCCTCACCGTATGGTCGAATGCAGCCGTGGGCATCATTGGCGACGATGATGCCGTGAACGCGCTCTTTTTCCTCATGATTGTCATCGGGATAGTGCTGGCGGCGGCCTGCCGGTTCCAATCCCGCGCCATGCGCTGGATCGCGGTATCCTTGGCGGCGGGACAGTATGCCGCAGGTGTCGCCGCACTCCGCCTGATGCCCGGACACGCTGTCGAGTGGGGCGTCCTGACGTTCTTTGCGTTGCTATGGCTTGCAGTCGCCTGGTGCCATCATCGCGCTGAACCGGCCTAGGCGGCGTTGCAAGCTTGCGAATCCGCATCCCGCACCAGCGCGTTTTGACCTGTGAGGAGCAATCTTTCCTTGCGCGGTTCGGGGTTGCGCTTTCCGGCATGGTAACCGACCTATGTGCGCATGACTGAAGAAGAAAAGCAGCACGAGCTGACCAAGCGCAAGTTCTACAAGGCCGAGCAGGAAGCCGGTTTCGTCGAGAACCACCCCAAGACCACGCCGCAGCAGCAGGACCCGGCCTATCGGCTGGCCTTCCGCGATACCGACTTCCTGCTGCGCGAGGAGCTGCGGCCGGTGCGGTTCCAGCTGGAACTGCTCAAGACCGAGATGCTGCTGGATGAAGCCGACATCGGGTCGACTCTGGTGGTTTATGGCTCGGCGCGCATTCCATCGCCCGACATGGCCGACGCAGCGCTGGCAACGGCCACCACGCCCGAGCGCAAGGCCGTGATCGAGAGCCTCGTTGCCAAGGCCAAGTATTACGAGGAAGCGCGCAAGCTGGCTTTCACCGCCAGCAAGTGCGGGCTGGTGGAAGACGGCAAGCGCCAGTTCGTGATCTGCTCGGGCGGCGGGCCTTCGATCATGGAGGCAGCGAATCGCGGGGCGCAGGATGCTGGCGCGGAATCAATCGGCCTGAACATCGTCCTGCCGCACGAGCAGGCACCGAACAGCTATGTCACGCCCCACCTGTCGTTCCAGTTCCACTACTTCGCGCTGAGGAAGATGCATTTCCTGTTGCGCGCAAGGGCGGTGGCGGTGTTCCCCGGCGGGTTCGGCACCTTTGACGAGTTTTTCGAGCTGCTCACCCTGATCCAGACCGGCAAGATGAAGCCGATCCCGATCCTGCTGTTCGGTGGTGACTACTGGAACCGCGTGGTGAACTTCCGCGCGCTGGCAGAAGAGGGCGTGATCAACTTCGAGGACCTGGATCTTTTCATTCCGGTGGAGACGGCCGAGGAAGCGTGGGCGCATATCGTCAAGTTCTACGATCTGGACTGCTGACCCGATGATCCAGACCGCGCGGCTGCTGTTGCGACCCGTGCGCCCGCAGGAGGACCTTGCGGCGATGCACGGCATCATGCGTCAGCCGCGTGCCATGGCCTACTGGTCCACGCCGCCGCACGACAACGCGGCGGTGACGGCGGAATGGCTTGGCAACATGGCCGAAATTCCGCCGCTCGAGGGCGAGGACTTCATTGTCGAACATGAGGGCCGGGTGATCGGCAAGGCAGGGTTCTACCGCTTTCCTGACCTCGGCTACATGTTCGACCCGGAAGTCTGGGGTCAGGGCTTCGCACGCGAGGCGGTGGGCGCGGTGATCGCGCACGGCTTTGCCGTCCATCACCTGCCGCGCATCCTTGCCGACGTCGATCCGCGCAACAAGGCTTCCACACGGCTGCTTGAACGGCTTGGTTTCGCCGAGACCCACCGCGCCACGCGGACGTGGCTGGTCGGCGAGGAGTGGTGCGACAGCGTCTACTTCGCGCTCACCCGCGAGGACTGGGATCAGCGCACCGCCTGATGGCCCAGCGGGCCGTGGCCCGCCCCGAAGCCGGGCGCGGCTAGCAAGGCGGCGCGGACGAACTCGCGCGCGTCCTCTACTGCTTCTTCAAGCGAGGCGCCACTGGCGAGCAGCGTGGCAATGGCGCTCGACATCGTGCAGCCGGTGCCGTGGGTGTGGCGCGTTTCGATGCGGGGCGCGGTCCACACGCGCTCGGGCTGGCCGGGCATGACCAAGCGATCGATCACTTCGGGTTTCTCGGCGTCACCGCCCTTGGCGATATAGGCAATGCCCCGCGCCTGCATCGCGGCATCACCACCGAGTGCTGCGAGTTCGGGGACGTTGGGCGTGGTCAGCGTGGCAAGGGCCATCAGGCGTTCGAAAGCGGCGATCGTCGCGGCATCGGCCAGCGCCGCACCGCTGGTGGCAATCATCACCGGGTCGAACACGATGGGCACGGACAGGCTTTCAAGCCGGCCTGCTACCACGGCGGCGATCTCGGGCGAGCCGAGCATGCCGATCTTGACGGCATCGACGCCCAGATCGTTCACGCAGGCATCGATCTGCGCGGCGACCATGGCGGGATCGACGGGGACGACGGCTTGGACGCCGGTGGTATCCTGTGCGGTCAGCGCGCAGATGGCGGTCATCGCGTAGCCGCCAAGCATGGTGATCGTCTTGATATCGGCCTGAATGCCGGCACCGCCGCCGGAGTCCGAGCCAGCGATCGACAGGACGCGTGGTGGCCTCATCCCTTGAACTTGCGCTCCGTCGAGGGCGGGTGTTTGGCGTGGAGCGCCTTGGCCCGCGTCGGACGGTCCATTAGTTCGCCGCCGCAGTTGGGGCAGCGATCGTCAAGCTCCTCGGCGCATTGCGCGCACCACGTGCATTCGAACGAGCAGATGAAGGCGCCGGGCGCTTCGGCGGGAAGATCCGTGCCGCAGCGTTCGCAATCGGGGCGCATTTCCAGCATCAGGCAGCCTTCCTGACGGCATCGCAGATCTGGTCGACCACGGCCTCGACTTCGCCAGCATCGTCTCCCTCGGCCATGACCCGGATCACCGGTTCTGTGCCGGACGGGCGGATGACGAGGCGACCCTTGCCGAGCAGGCGGGCTTCGGCATCGGCGATCGCTTGTTGGACCGTCTTGTCATCCAACGGCTTGCCGCCGGCAAAGCGCACGTTCTTGAGCAATTGCGGGACCGGATCGAACTGGTGCAGCAGTTCGCTGGCAGGCTTGCCGCTTTCCACCAGCGCCGCCAGCACCTGCAGAGCGGCAACCGTGCCGTCCCCGGTGGTGGCGTGGTCGGTCAGGATCATGTGGCCGGACTGTTCGCCGCCGACATTAAAGCCGCCCTCGCGCATGCGTTCAAGCACGTAGCGGTCTCCCACTGCGGTGCGTTCGAGCGTCAGGCCCTTGCCGCCGAGGCAGCGTTCGAGGCCGAGGTTGGACATGACGGTGGCGACGACGCCGCCACCGCGCAGCTCTCCGCGTGCGGCAAGCTGGGTGCCGATCAGCGCCATGATCTGGTCGCCGTCCACCGTCTGGCTCTTTTCGTCGACCACGATCAGGCGGTCGGCGTCGCCATCGAGGGCAATGCCGATGTCGGCGCGCACTTCGCGCACCTTGGCCTTGATCGCGTCGAGATGGGTGGAGCCGACGCCTGCATTGATGTTCTTGCCGTTGGGCTCGACACCCATGGCAATGACCTCGGCGCCGAGTTCCCATAGCGCCGAGGGTGTGACGTGGTAGGCCGCGCCGTTGGCGCAATCGATCACGATGCGCAGGCCATCGAGGCGGACGTTGTCAGGCAGGCTGGCCTTGACCGCGTGAATGTAGCGGCCCCGTGCGTCCTCGATGCGGCGGGCACGGCCGACTTGCGTCGCATCAGCCAGCGCCAGATCCTGCGCCAGCATGGCCTCGATCGCCAGTTCGGCGTCATCCGAAAGCTTGAAGCCGTCGGGCCCGAACAGCTTGATGCCATTGTCCTCGAACGGGTTGTGGCTGGCCGATATCATCACGCCGAGGTCGGCGCGCATGGAGCGCGTAAGCATGGCGACCGCGGGCGTCGGCATCGGGCCGAGCAGCACGACATCCATGCCCACCGAAGTGAACCCGGCGACCATCGCGCTTTCCATCATGTAGCCGGAAAGGCGCGTGTCCTTGCCGATGACGACACGATGGCGGTGGTCGCCGCGCTGGAAGTATGTGCCGGCAGCCTGCCCGACCTTCATTGCGGTCGCGGCGGTCATCACTCCGGCGTTGGTCCGGCCCCGGATACCGTCGGTGCCGAAGAACTTGCGTGCCATGAAACGGCGTTTCCCTCTTTTTCGTGCGCCCGAACCCGGGCGGCATGCGTTGCCTTGCCGTGCAACCTAGCTAGAGTTGTCTCAAGATGACCTTACCGCCTTCTGAAAATTCGTCCATCACGCAACCGCCGATCCCGACGATCCGCGCCGGCTGGATCTTTGCCGCGCTTGTCGGCGGGCTTGTGCTGGGCCTTGCACTGGCTTTTCTCGACCCGGCACTACTCGATCCCGTGCTGGTCGTGGCGCAACCCGTTGGGGCGCTATGGCTCAACGCCTTGCGCGCGACGATCGTCCCGCTGGTGGTTTCGCTGCTGTTCACCGGCATTGCGCAGACGGTGGCGGCAGCCCGTGCGGGGGCGCTGGCACGACGGGCGTTGCTGTTCTTCTTCACGATCCTTGCAGGCGGCAGTGCCATGGCGGCACTGTTGATCCCGGCGATCCTTTCGGTGTTCCCGATGCCGACCGCCGCCGCCGCAGCTCTGCGGGCCAGCGTTGCGCAGATTCACGACAAGGCGACCGTGCCCGGCTTCGGCGCGTTCCTGCAATCGCTGGTGCCGACCAATGTGCTGCAATCGGCCGCCACCGACCAGATCCTGCCGGTCATCTTGTTTACCGCCGTATTCGGGCTTGCAGCCACGCGTCTCGCCGAAACGCAGCGCCGCTCGCTGGCCACGTTCTTTGAGGCTGTGGCCAACGCGATGCTGGTGGTGATTGGCTGGGTGCTGCTGGCAGCCCCCGTCGGCGTGTTCTGCCTCAGCCTGTCGGTTGCAGCGCAAAGCGGGACTTCGGCCATCGGCGCGCTGGCGCACTACGTTCTGGTGGTGACGTCGGCCGGCACGGTGATCTTCCTTGCTGCATATGCCGTTGCCGTTTTCGGCGCGCGTCTGCGGCTGGGAGAGTTCGCGCGCGCTGTGCTACCGGCGCAGGCTCTGGCGTTGTCTACCCAGTCCTCTCTGGCAACGCTTCCCGCAATGCTGACAGTCTGCCGCAAGCTTGGCGTGCGGGATCAGACTTCGGATCTGTTGATGCCCTTGGCCGTGGCGCTGTTCCGCGCGACCGGGCCTGCGATGAACTTCGCCGTGGCGATCTACGTCGCGCACTGGTTCGGCATGCCGATCACGCCTTCGATGCTGGTTGCCGGCTTCGTGGTGGCGACGCTGACGACACTGGGCGCGGTCAGCCTGCCTGGCGCGATCAGCTTCGTGACCTCGATCGGTCCCATCTCCATCGCCATGGGCATACCGGTGGAGCCGCTTGCCATCCTCGTCGCCGTGGAAGTCCTGCCCGACCTCATGCGCACGCTGGGCAACGTGACCATGGACGTCGCAGTCACTGCTGCGGTCGACCGCGCCCACGGTGAACCTGCGCGTTAACTGCAACTGCTGTTTCAATAATTTCAACGGCCTGGAGGCGGGACGACGTCGCAACCAACGACTACTTCGCGCGTTGGTCTGCGACGCAGATTTCCAAGCAAGGACGTTGACTATCATGGCGATTACACTTCCCCCGCTTCCCTATGCCGACACTGCACTTGAGCCGAGCATCTCGGCAACCACGCTGCAGACCCACCACGGCAAGCACCACAAGGCCTACGTCGACAAGACCAACGCCGCGATTGAGGGCACGGACCTGGCGGACAAGAGCCTTGAGGAAATCGTCGCCGCTGCCGAGGCAAAGGGCGACAAGGGCCTGTTCAACAACGCCGCGCAGAGCTGGAATCATGCGTTCTACTGGAACAGCCTGACCCCGACATCTTCAGAGCCGACCGGCGATCTGGCGGCGGCGATCGAAGGCAGCTTCGGCTCGCTCGATCGTCTGCGCGAGGAACTCGGCGCACAGGGCGCGGCGCACTTCGCGTCAGGCTGGGTCTGGCTCGTGGCACGCGGCGACAAGCTGACGGTCGAGCAGACGCATGACGCAGCGACCTTTGCCACCGGCGATGCCAAGCCGCTGCTGGTGATCGACCTGTGGGAGCACGCCTACTACCTCGACCACAAGAACCTGCGCCCCGAGTACCTCAAGGCCGTGATCGAGAAGCACCTGAACTGGGAGTTTGCCGCCGAGAACCTCGGCCGCGACGGCACCTGGACCTATCCGGCCTGATCTGGCTGGTACTGATCCGCTTCAGCCTGCCCGTTCTCATCCATTCCGGAGAGGCGGGCAGGTTCGAATAGAGCTTCGCCAAAAAGGAAGCCGACCAGGTTCGGCCTGCCGATATGGTCGAGCAGCGCGGCGATGGTCAGCAGGATCGGGACCGAGAGCAGTGCGCCGAGCACGCCCCAGATCCACGAGAAGTAGCTGATCGACAGCAGGATGGCGACGGGATTGACCGTGAAGCGCGCGCCGAGGATTGACGGGGTCAGCACGTTCGATTCAATAGCGTGAAGCGCGAGGTAGGCAAGCACCGGGACCAGACCCACCGCCACGCTGCTTGCCGTGCCAAGCCCTACCAGAGCCAGCAACCCCATCATGACCAGCGGCCCGAGGTAGGGCAGGAAATTGAGCACGAAGGCAAGGCCGCCCCACATGACCGGCGCGGCGAGGCCAAAGCCCCATGCCCCCAGCGCCACGACAGTGCCCACGCCGAAATTCACCTGCGCCACAGTGAGGATATAGCTCGCCACGCGCTCCTGCACGTCGCGCAGGACCCGTGCGAGGCGGACTGAAGCGTTGAAGGAATGGCGATCCAGCAGAATGCGCCGTTTCATGCGAATGCGCGATTCGATCATGAAGAAAGTCATAAGCAGGGTAAGCAGCGTCTCCAGGATGACGCTTGGCGTGGCAAAAGCCACCTGTTCGATGACTGAAGGGCTGGCCACCACCACTTCGCGCGTGGCCGAATGCCCGGTGATCCGGGCAAGCTGCCGGTTTACATCTGCGATCCATGAAAGGTTTCCGCGTAGTTCGGCAAACCGTCCGGCAACCTGCCGCGCCAGGGTCGGCACCTGATCCACCATCACGAAGGCGGGCTGCAGGATCAGGAGCAGCGCCATCAATACGACAGCAACCAGCGCACAGATCGCGATGAAGGAGGCCAGCATGTTCGGCAGGCCGAGACGGGTCAGTCGGTCCGCCAGCGGGGACATTACGATCGTGAAGATCATGGCCGTCACCGGAGGCAGGAACACCACCGATCCGATCGAAAGCACGAACGGCAATGCGAGGAACAGTCCCAGCCCCAGCAAAAGCACGATGGCCGACTGAAGCCGCGCACGGCGGTCTGCCGGATCGTCGACGTCCAGCGGACTTTCCAGCATGTCTGACGGTGGCTGATTCACGCAAATGGGCCTGACGGAGGTTTCAATGCTCCATCCACCGTTGTCGGGCGCCGATCAATAGCCTTGGCCGGAGCCCGCGCGAATTTGCAGGTGAGTGTGGCCGCCTGCAGTCCGTCAGGACTGGCTGCCGGCGTGAACGGTCTGATCGAGCTCGCTCATGATGGCAGAATGAGCCACCGCATCCTCTGTGCTGCGTCGCGGGATCTGCCCGTTCTCGATCATTTGCGACAGTGCTGCGCGGGCGCGGCCAACGCGGCTCTTGATCGTACCAACGGCGCACCCGCAGATCTGCGCGGCTTCTTCATAACTGAACCCGCCTGCGCCCACCAAGAGCAATGCCTCGCGTCGTTCGGGCGGAAGCGTGAGCAAGGCACGGTGCATGTCGGAAAGGTGCATTGGACCTTCCTGAGCGGCAGGAGCAACGAGGATCCGCTCGGCCACGGTTTCGTCATAATCGGCACGAAAACGGTTCCGCCGCATGTCCGTCAGGTAGGCATTGCGAAGGATCACGAAGGTCCATGCACGCATGGACGTACCCGGCTCGAACCGTTCTTGCGCGGCCCAAGCCTTGAGCAGCGTTTCCTGCACCAGGTCGTCTGCCAAATCCGGCCTGCCGCAAAGACCGCGCGCGAACGCGCGAAGGTGGGGGATGACGCCGGTGAGTTCACGCTTGAACGTCACGGGGTCGCTGGCGGGGCGCGGCGTCTTGTCGATGTCAGCACCGGCAGCCTGCGGATCAGCTTCAGCCATTGGACGAATCGTCCAGCTTGTTCAGCAGATCAGCAAAAGTGTCTGGCAAAGGTTCATCGAGTACGGAATCGTAGAGGCGCTTGAGCCCATCTGCCCATTCGGGCGGGCGCGGTTTTCCGCCTTTGCGGCGCTGCTGACCCGGATTCATCGGTTGTTCTTTCGACATTCGCTCTGTCAACGCCTCCCCCTCCAGGGAAAAATCCAAAGTGTAACCGCAACGGCGCGGCAGATGCGCATTTCTGTATGCATCGCGCCCGTCCATTGATCTGCATTCATCAGAAAGCCATCAAGGTAAACGGCAAAGCGCGATACGAGGTTTTGATGAGGAACGATATTCGCTCCTGTCGGTTCCCGACCTGATGCTTGCAGCGATCATTTCGCTTTGCGGGCGTTTGGCATATCGGGGGAAGCGGGTTTTTCGGTGAAACCTGCAGTGGAAGGGAAAACGGGCGCGCGGTGGAGAAATTGCTTGCCCAGAAAAAGTTGACGCCCAGATGGTACGAGCGTTTCCCCCGCGCCGTACCTGTGGGCATCTTCGGCCTGACCATGGCAGTCACGGTGCTGAGCGTTGTGGCTATCGAAACTGCCGAAGATCGTCGCCAGACCGCCACCACGGCGCAACTGGCGCAATCCGTTGCCTCCGGTCTGGAGCGGCGGTCCAACGCCAATGCCGCCTATCTGCGTTCCAGTGCCGCGCTGTTTGCGACACAGCAGATGGTCGAGGCACCGCTGTTTCGTACCTTTATCCGCCAATTGCATCTTGATGGCCGTTATGTCGGATCCGATGGGATCGGCTGGGCGATGAAGGTTAACAGCGCCGACATACCGACGGTTGAAGCGATCATGCGGAACGGAGGGGTGAGCGATTTCGCGATCCGGCCACAGCCCGGTGCGGAACGACCGTATGTGGTCCCCGTGATGTATCTTGAGCCGGATACCCTGCGCAATAGACGCGCAATCGGCTTCGACATGTTTTCCGAGACCGTGCGGCGTGCCGCGATGAAGTCAGCCGAGCGTACCGGTCAGCCAACCGCTTCTGGTGCGGTCGTGCTCGAGCAGGAAGGTCACGAAGCGCGTCAGCCGGGCTTCCTCGTCTATATGCCGGTGTACACGCTGAACAGCGACCCGAGCCCGCGCGCCCTGCGCGGGTATGTGTATTCTCCCTACAATGCGCAGCGCTTCCTCGAATCGTCCATCGACACGAACCACCTTGGGGGCGCTGGCGTGCGATTGTTCGATGAGGATGCATCCGGCAAAAGGCTGATGGCCGAGGTCGCGCCGGTTGGCGCATCAGGACGCATCATTCGTCAGGCACTCGACATAGCCGGGCATCGCTTCATTCTGGAGATCGAGGCACCGACAACGCCAATGCTTTCGATCATGTCGGTCATGTCGCTGCTGTTCGGCCTGCTTGTCGCTACCCTGCTTCTGGTCCTGGCCCGCCTGTTGACCCAGCAGGCCGTGGAAGACCGCATCGCTCTGGCCTGGTTCGAGCAGCAGTCTTCGATCCGCAACTCGTTGACGCGCGAGCTCAATCATCGCGTCAAGAATACACTGGCCAATGTGCTGTCGATCATCTCGCTGACGCGCCGCCGCGCCACGAGCCTGCCGGAATTTGCCGATAGCCTGGAAAAGCGTATTCGCGCGCTGTCCGCCACGCACGATCTGTTGACCCAGTCCGACTGGGGAACAACCCCGGTCATGGCTGTCGTGAAGGCCGAACTCGCGCCCTATGCGCAAGACGTGCAGCGACATCTCGAAATTTCCGGTCCCGACGTGGAGCTCGCGCCGAACGACGCCTTGTCGCTGGGCCTTGCCATTCACGAACTGGCGACCAACGCGGCAAAGTACGGTGCGCTAAGCGTCGAGACGGGGCAAGTGTCCGTCACATGGGACATGGCCGGCGAAAACCTTGCGCGCATCGAATGGGTCGAGCGGGGAGGTCCTCAGATCGATACCACTGTCCGCCGCAAGCGCGGTTTCGGCACAGAATTGGTAGAAAAGATCGTCGCGCACGAATTGCGCAATCCGGTCGATCTGCAGTTCGAGGCCGAAGGTGTGCGCTGCAGCCTGCTTATTCCTGTCAGGCGGCGCGGCGACTTCGCCATACGACAAGGGCGCGGCTAACGCCGCGCCCTTAAAGCAATTCCCAGTTGGTAGCCCCTTAGAGCGGGCGACTCGAGCCGAAGAACAGCGCTTGGCTGATCGCGGTGCGCACCGTCTGTTCCTGGAATGGCTTGGTGATGAGGTAGGTCGGCTCCGGACGGTCGCCGGTAAGCAGACGCTCGGGGTAGGCGGTGATGAAGATGACCGGGACCGAACCGATGCGCAGGATGTCGTCCACGGCATCAAGCCCTGAACTGCCATCGGCCAGCTGGATGTCGGCCAGCACCAGTCCAGGCTGTTCGCGCTGGACAATCTCGACTGCCTGGGTCCGCGTTGCCGCCATGCCGCAGACATCGTGCCCGAGCGAGCGGACGAGATCCTCAAGCTGCATCGAGATGAGAGGCTCGTCTTCGATGATGAGCACCGACGTCGCCGATTCGCGGTCGATCTCGGCAACGGCATCCTGCACGAGCAGTTCGACGTCAGCCGGCTCCCGGCCCATGATGAAGGCCGCTTCCTCGATGCTGAAGTCTTCCAGCGTGGTCAACAGCAGCGCCTGGCGATTGGCGGGCGTCATGGCCGCAAGCCGCTCCTGCGCGGCGGCTTCATGATCGCCGAGCATGCCGCTCGACCGGTCCACCGTGTCGACATAAGCCGTTGACCACACGCGGTTGAACGCATGGTAGAGCTGCGGACGGCCTTCGCCGATCATCGCGCGCAGGGATTCGTCAGCAAGCGCCGCTTCCAGAGTTGCGCGCACGAACGAATCGCCCGCGCTCTGGCTTCCCGTCAATGCGCGAGCGTAGCGGCGCAGATAAGGGAGTTGATTGGCAACCTTGGCACCCAGAGTCATTCGTACCCCTTCCCGGATAGTAACGTGCGCTCAAACGCACCATAACGTCATCCGGTTCCCGATCGGGAACAAGAGGAAAATTACGTTATCCCGCCTGTGAGGCTGTTAGCTGCTGCAATGTGGTAACGACCCATTCCGCAAGAAGGTCCGGTGAAGTGGGTTTGCGGAACTGGATGGCAAATCCGTGGCTGTCGGGCACCGATCCGGAATCCAGCCCGGAAGTGATGGCCACCGCACAGCCCGCTTCGTACAGGCGCGACGCGAGATCGAGCGAGTTGCCGTCAGGAAGCTGCAGATCGAGCAGCGCCACTGCTGGCATGCCCTTGCCAACAAGGCGCGTTGCCGATTCGACAGTTGAGGCGACAGCGACCGTAAGCCCTCGTTCCATCAAGGAATCTTCAATAGCCATTGCGACCAGAAGGCTGTCTTCGACAACGAGGACAAGGTCTTGCCCGCGTCGCACGGCAGCGTCGTTTTTCGGTTCCATCCGGGAACCCTAGGGCACAACACGGGAACAAACCCTGTCTTTTGACATAGCAGTTCCGGCGAACAGGTGATGAAAGGCGTCGGGTATGGGCAGGGACGATGCAGACTACAGTGCCGGGCAGGACGCCGGCAGGGTGGTGCAGAATCAGAGTGGAGGAGGGGGCTACTTGGTGCTGAACGGAGGACAGCCATGTCTGGCTTGCCCACTGGCGAAATGTGAGGCGCTGCACCAGCCCCCGCCGGATGTCCGCAACTGGATTGCCGCGTTCCGCCATGGCGAAATGCGCTTCACCCGTGGCGAACAGGTCTTTGCGCAAGGAACGCGGCCGACATTCCTCTACACCGTGCTCTCGGGGGTTCTGATGCGGACCCGCTTGCTTGAGGACGGCCGACGCCAGATCATCAACTTCATGTTTCCGGGTGACTTCGTTGGCCTGCAGGCCGCACTCGATGCCGAGATGAGCCACACGGTCGAGGCGCTGACCAATGCCACCTTGTGCACATTCGCGCGCGAGAAGTTCTTCGATCTTGTTGCCCAGCAGCCCCGGCTGTCGTTCGATCTGACCTGGCTTGCCGCCCACGAGGAGGCCGCGCTCGAGGAGCATCTGGTCTCGCTGGGCCAGCGCAATGCGCGGGAGCGGATGGCCGCACTGGCAGTGTTCCTGGTCCAGCGCGGCATCGATACTGGCATTGCACCCGGTGGCGTCCTGGCGCTGACCGTAACCCAGGGACAGATCGCCGATATGCTGGGACTGTCGTTGGTTCACACCAACCGTACCCTGCAAACCTTGAGGCGCATGGGGCTGGTCGATTGGACCCTTTCGACCATCAGCGTTCCCGATATCGCCGCGGCAAAAGCCTACGCAAAGATCGACGGCAGCACATTTTCTTCGCGACCTTACATCTAAGCTCTGATTCCAAAGGATAAAATTTTTTTCGAGAGCTTGGAACCGCCTTCCGGGATGCTCGTTTAGGGTATGTCACCGCCGAGACCCCCCCTCCCGTCCAAGCGGCTGGTGATACGATCCCGAAAGGTCCCCGATGGAAACGTCGGGGACCTTTTTTTGGCTGATCGGCCCCGGCTGCGCTCCCCGCGCGGCTGGGGCTTTTGGTCTGGAGGACTGTTGGAACAGCGGCAGTTGTGCCACTTGGTTGGCTCTACTGCCCGGAAAGCGCCTGACGGAGACGCCCGAACAGGCCGGACGAGCGTTCCTTCTCGATCATCGCGATCAGGACGTCGGTGCAGAATGGCTTGGGCAGGACCTTGCCCAAACCTGCCGCAGTGGCAGGTATCGCCGCGGGCGTTGCGGTGGTGAAAAGGATCAGCGGGGGGCTTTCGCCAAGCTGGGTCGCCAGTTCCGCAAGCGCCCAGCCATCATCCCGGTCCGCAAGATGCACGTCGAGCACCATGAGGGCCGGGATTGCTTTTTCGAGTTCGGCCATCGCCTCGGCGACGCTGGCGCAAGTGGTGACCGATCTGGCCCCGGCCTCGGTCAGGGCCTCGGCAATGTCCAGGGCAACCAGGCCATCGTCCTCGACGATCAGCGCGGGCCCCAGTGCACGCAAGGGTCTGCGACGACCTCGTGTCCCCTCTCCTTGCGCTGTCGTCCGCACTTTTGCTTGCACCCCTGAATGGCCTGTTTAGCAGAACGTCATGCTTTGGACGGCGTTCCGCCCGGTCGTCCTACGTGATGCGCTGACGGGCGCAATCAGGCCAGTGGCTTGTCGTAGATCACGTAAGTCTTGTTGACGTGGCTGTCGATTGCCTCGGCAATGGCGTTCATCCCTTGGTTGTCGTCGAGGATCCAGCCGATCTCCCCGCGCGACGCGCCATATTCCCGGACCGAGTTGAGGCGGATCGCCTCGATCATCATGAAAGCCAGCTGGCTGGCCAAGCGCGAGGCCTGCAGGCGCTTGCGTACGCCCATCAGCGGCACGCGCATCGTGCGCACGCGCGGCTTGC
Organism: Novosphingobium sp. ERW19; assembly: GCF_012641315.1. Lineage (NCBI taxonomy): Bacteria > Pseudomonadati > Pseudomonadota > Alphaproteobacteria > Sphingomonadales > Sphingomonadaceae > Novosphingobium > Novosphingobium sp. ERW19. The sequence goes on along the minus strand of NZ_JABAIC010000013.1, from coordinate 65,037 downwards.
GCAGCCACAGCAGCAGCTTGGCCCAGTTGAACGGGAACAGCTTGCCGCCCATCGGCTTGAGCACTTCGTTGAGATCGGGCAGCGTCATCATGAAAGCCACCGGCTCGCCCTCGTACTCGGCGATCATGATCAGGTCTTCGCGCACGATCGGCTTGAACTTCTTGCCGGCGTATTTGATCTCCGTGTCGGTGAAGGGGACAAAGCCCCAGTTGTCCGACCAGGCATCGTTGAGGATGTCGAGGATCAGCGCCGCTTCTGCATCGAACTTCGACTTGTCGACATTGCGGATGCGGATCTTGGCGTTCTTCTCGCCCGACTGGACGATCCGCTGGATCAGCGGCGGAAAGCCCTTGGTGATGTCGAGCTCATAGGTGTTGAGCGTCTTGGCCGGTTGATAGCCCAGGGCCTTGATATAATCGTCATAGCGCTGTGGCTGGTGGCCCATCATCACCGTCGGCGGATGGTCAAAGCCCATCGTCAACTGGCCCGGCTCTTCCCAGATCGACATTGACAAAGGCGCAAGCACGCGGGTCATGCCCTTTTCGCGCAGCCAGCCTTCAGCGCGGCCGATCAGCGCCTGTGCGACGGCGTGGTCCTCGGCTTCGAGGAGGCCCCAATTCCCGGTGCCCGGGCCCATGCCCTGCGCGGGATCCATGGCGATGGCCAGATGATCGATGTGGGCGGAGATGCGGCCCACCACCACATTTTCCCGGCGAGCGAGGAAAAGCTGCACGTCGGCATGTTCGAAGAACGGGTTTTTGCCGGGCGTGATCAACTCCTCGGCTTCCATCCGCAGCGGCGGCACCCAGTTCGGATCATTGGCATTGAGGCGATATGCGAGGTCGACGAAGGCCTTGCGGTCAGCCTTGCCGGAAACCGGTGTGATGATTACTTCGCCTTGAGCCACGATCTTGCCTTTGTTTGCGGATATGGGGTCGTCGTCGATGGGACTGCGGTCCTGACCGGCGCATTGTCAAGCCGCAGGGCGCGGTGTGGGGACGCCCAGAGGCTATTGCTTGGTGCAAAAAGCCGGCCTTAGCCGGCAGATACGGGTCATACTGGAATTTGTGGCATGATTGCGACCGATACGCTTGAAACTCCCCGCGACGCGGCTGCTGCCGGTGTCGAAGCTCCGAAGCTTCCCCGCGGCCTTGCCGGAACGCCCGACGACAAGGAAATGCTCCGCTCCGCCGTCGAACTGACGCGCGACATCGCGACCGCGCGACCCGAAATCTACTGGCCCGACATGCTGGGGTCAGCCGCGCTGGGCTATGCCGCGCTGGCCGGCGCCATCCTGATCGGCAACCCGCTGGCTGCCGCGCTTTCCGGCGTGGTCGCTGCGCTGGCGCTCTACCGCGCGCTGCTGTTCATCCACGAACTCACCCACATCCACAAGAATGCACTGCCGGGCTTCCGCTTTGCGTGGAACCTGCTGGTCGGCATCCCGATGCTGACACCCTCGCTCATGTACGAAGGCGTCCACACGCTGCATCATGCGCGCACGCGCTATGGCACGGTCGAGGACCCTGAGTACTTGCCGCTCGCACTGATGAAGCCGTGGTCGCTGCCGCTGTTCGCGCTGGTTGCTCTGCTGTTGCCGATTGGCCTGCTGATCCGCTCGGCGATTCTGGTGCCGCTGGGCGCGGTTCTTCCGCCACTGCGTCGCCTGGTCTGGGAGCGTGCCTCGGCGCTATCGATCAACCCGGAATTTCGCCGCCGTCCCCCTGAAGGCGAATTCGCGCGGCAGGTGTTCTGGCAGGAGCTGGGTGCATCGGCCTGGGCGCTGTTCGTCTTGTGGTGGAGCGCCACGCACTCGTGGCGCCCGCTGCTGATCGGCATAGCGGTAATTTCCCTCACCGCGTTGCTCAACCAGATCCGTACGCTGGTCGCTCATCTGTGGGAGAACGAGGGCGAGGCGATGACCGTGACCGGCCAGTACCTCGATTCAGTCAACGTGCCGCCGCCCGCATGGCTGGCGCCGCTGTGGGCACCGGTCGGCCTGCGCTACCACGCGCTGCACCATTTGCTGCCCTCGATGCCCTATCACTCGCTGGCCGAAGCACACCGCCGCATCGTGGCGCACCTCGGCACAGGCTCGACGTACGAGAAGGGCAACTACAACGGCCTGCTGCCGCTCGTCGGCAGGCTGGCGCGCAGCACAATGATGCCGCGCTGATGGGAAGGGCCGCGCTGCCTCAGGCAGTGCGGCGGTTCCACGGCATCAGGGCAAGCAACTTGGCCATGCCGCACCAGCCGGTTGCCCCGGCCATGAACAGGCCCGCCCCGACGAACGCAGAAAGCGCGACAAAGCCCTGCGCAACGGTGAGCGACAGCACCACGCCTGCAAGGATCAGCAGCCCGGCGATCATCTGGACCTGCCGCATGATCTCGAGCGGTGCCTTGGCGTCGGTCTTCACTGGCAGGCCCGCCGCACGCCAGCCGTCAATGCCACCTTCGAGAAGGTAGCCGGGACAGCCTGACACGGCGGCAAGCCGTTCGGCATTGGCACCTGTGCGCATGCCTGAACGGCAATGCCAGATCACCGCGGGGTGGCATGATACCGGTTCCAGAGCCGCAAGCGGCATGTTGGCCGCGCCAGGGATGCTCTGCCGGCGATGTTCGTCGGCGTCGCGGATGTCGATGAGCCGGGCGCCCTCGTCGAGCAGCGCCTTGGCTTGGGCAGGGGTGATGGTTGGAAGCGTCATGGCCTCCATATATTAGATATGACGAAAATTAGCAATATCTAATTTTAAGATCTATTCCTCGGTGCGGATCAGCACCGTCTCGCCGATGAGGAAGAACAGGACGAAGGGCGCCCACGCGGCCAGCAGCGGCGGGTAAGCGCCGAAATTGCCCATGGCCAGGGCCGCGTTATCGAACACGAAGTAGGCAAAGCCTAGCGCCATGCCGATCACCGCGCGCACGAAAAGGTGTCCCGATCGGGCCAGGCCGAATGCGGCCACGGCACCGAGCAAAGGCATGAGCAGCGCTGAAAGCGGCCCCGAAAGCTTGTGCCACCACTTGCCGTCAAGCTCGGTGGTGCGGAAGCCTGCCTCGCGGATCGCGGCGAGCGAACCCGATAGCTGAGTCAGCGATTCCGCATCGGCGTCGACCCGGCTGATCGTGACCTGGACCGGCTCCACCGTCTTGGCGAAGATCTCGTCGCGGCCGATCGGCGTCTTGCGGGCACTCTGCACATCGAACACCACGGGATCGCGGAATTTCCAGCCGGGATTGGCATAGGCTGCCGAGGGCGAAGTGACGATTTCGGTCACCATGCCGGTGGGATCGCGGCGATACCAGCTGACCCCATCCATCCGCATCGCCTTGCCTTCGCCGGCAACCGAGCGGGCGAAGAGGATGTTCGGGCCGTCCTGCAGCCAGACATTCGACTTGATCGCCGATTCCTGTGGAATGGGCCCGTATTCCACGTTCTGCCAGGCTTTGAGCGTAGCAGTGGACCGCGTGACAATGCGTTCGTTGAAACCGAAGGTCACCGCTGAGGTGACCGCCGCAACGAGAAACAGGGGTGCCAGAACCTGATGCGCGGACAGCCCCGCCGCCTTCATCGCAATGACCTCGCTGTTCTGGTTCAGCGTCATCAACGTGATGATCGTGGCCAGCAGCACGGAATAGGGCAGAAACCGGCTGATCAGCTGCGGCATGCGCAACGAAACATATGTCAGCAGCTCGCCCTGCCCATTGCCCGGAGCGGCCAGCACCTTGCCGCTTTCGCTCAGCAGGTCCAGCATCTGCAGCACCAGCACCAGCATCAGCAGCACGGCAACGATCCGCACTGCAAACATCTTGGCAATGTAGTTTGCCAGGGTTCGCGAAGGGAAGAATTCAAGCTGCATGGGCGGCGTCTTCCTCGGCAACGGCAGGCTCGTCGCGCAACCGCTTGCGTTCGAACAGCTTGCGGATCGAACGCGAAACCTTGGCAAATCCGGTTTCGAGCGCACCAATCGGCTGGCCGCCGGGAACGTAGGCGATCTTCCAGTACATCCACAGGATCAGCGCCGAAAAGGCCACGAACGGCCCCCACAGGGCCAACACGGGGTCGATCCTTCCAAGGCTGGCCACGTCCTGCCCGTACTGGTTGACCTTGTGATAGGCCACGACCAGCACGATCGACAGGAACACGCCCAGCGCCGAGGTCGAGCGCTTGGGCGGAACCGCCAGCGCCACCGCGAGTAGCGGCAGCAGGAACATCATCACCACTTCGACCAGCCGGTAGTTCAAGCTCGCCTTCGACTGGTTGCGGATCTCCTCTGAATAGCGGTCATTCCAGCCGATCTGCAGCAGTTCAGGGAGGAAATACTCGCGGTCGGCGTCACCGCGCTGGCGGAACTGCTCGATCTTCGGGAGGTCGATCGGAAGGTCGTGGCTGGCGAAAGTCAGCACGCGGGGCGAGGTGATGCCGGGGCCGTCCTGCACGATCTGGCCATCGGTCAGGCGCAGGATCACCGTATCCGGGCTTTCCTTGTTGGCAAAGAAGCGCCCCTCCCGCGCCGAAATCACCATGACCTGCCCGTTCGCGGTTTGCAGGCGAGCGAAGATGCCGCGCAAATCGCGGCCCTCGTCCCGGCTCGAATCGACTCGCAGGGCCGTGCGATCCTGCAGCGAATTGAATTCGCCCACCTTGATCGATGCGCCCAGGGCGCCCGAGCGCAGTTCGAATTGCAGCTGTTCGTAGTAATAGCGCGAAAGCGGCTGAAGGTAGCTGACGATCAGGAGGTTCAGCGCGGCAAGCCCGATTGCGAACATGTACGGCACGCGCAGCAGTCGGGTATAGGACAGGCCGACCGCGCGCATCACGTCGAGTTCCGAACTTGTCGCCAGCTTGCGGAATGCGAACAGAATGCCCAGCATCAGGCCGAGCGGAATGGCGAGGCTGGCATATTCTGGCAGCAGGTTCGCCAGCATCTTGAACACGACGCTTACCGGTCCGCCCTCGGTCGCCACGAAGTCGAACAGCTTCAGCATCTTGTCGAGGATCAGCAACGACGCGGCAAGCACGAACACCGACAGCATCGGCACGAAAACGAGCCGGGCAATGTAGCGGTCGGTGGCGGTGAGGAACTTCACGTGGCGGGTGCTGGCGTCTTTTCGTGGATTGATCTTCGGCGGGGCCTTGGCTTTCCCCGGGTGGCTGCCGACAGGTTAACCGGCCATGAGTGTCTGGGAATTAGCGCTTCCCAAGGCCCGGGGGAAGGAAAAACCGGACAACTTTCGCTCATGATAACGAAAGTTATAGATGTGAATGGTCTAAAGTCATAGTAATAAACCGGGTGCCAGTGAGAGAGAGGTCGAAGATGTCGCATGAGCAAACCGGTAATGCCTGGTTCGCGGGCTTTTCTGGCGGTCAAACCGATCCGGAAAGGTTGAGCGCGCTGGCACGCTGGTGCGAACAACTCGCACCCACGGAACAGCGCAAGGGATTCGAGAAGATTCTTGGTGAGATCGCTTCGCCGCAAACCGAAGACGAAGGCGGGCGGCTGAGTGCCGCGTTCGACTGGATCGGGATACTGGCGGATTCCGGCGCGTTCGAATCTGCAGCCGTGGCGTTGATTCCGCGTGATGCCATCTTCACGGGCGGGCGCCTCAAGGACGGCTCGTTCGTCGCGCAGGTGATTCTCGATGGCGGCATCGGCGCGCACTCGCGTGAGGCGCAAAGTCTGGCAATGGCATGGATTGCGGCGCTCCTGCGCGCGTTCGCCCGCCAGGCAGTGGAATCGGGTGCCTTGACGGCGCACTGATGAGAATTGCGATCTGGCGCCTTGCGTCAGGTCAGCAGCGATTTCACGCCTTTTCCAGCGTGCACTGCAGCGGGTGCTGGTTCTGCCGGGCGAAATCCATCACCTGGTTCACCTTGGTCTCGGCGATTTCGTACGGATAGACGCCGCAGACGCCCACGCCGCGCTGATGGACATGCAGCATGACGCGCGTGGCTTGCTCCAGGTCCATGTGGAAGAAGCGCTTGAGCACCATAACCACGAATTCCATCGGGGTGTAGTCATCGTTAAGCATCAGCACCTTGAACTGGCTGGGCTTCTTTGGCTTGGCGCGGGTCTTGGTGGCGATGCCGACCTGATCGTCTCCTCCGGGACCACGTGTGTCGTCGCCCTCTGCACAGCGCAGCGGAACGGACAGGTCCGGTTGGTCGAAAGGTTCGGCTCTCATGATGGCTTGAATATCGCACTCACCGGCCCGCTTCACAAGGGGCACGAAGGGGATGGTGCCAAGAGGGTGGCGAATTGTTGCGCCGATACGACAACCCGACAGCATCAGAACGACAAAAGGGCCGGCGGGATACCCGACCGGCCCTTCATGTCTTGGCTGGCAGCGCGGAAGGCGCTGCCGGTCAGGCTCAAGCGGCCTTCTTGATCTTTTCGACCGCGAGGCTGACGCGGGTCGAGATCGGCTGGAAGGCTTCGTTGGCCAGCTTCAGCATGGCTTCGCTGTTCTTCGAGCTGGCGGCAACCGCAGCGTCGAAGTTCTTGCGGAGCAGGGCCGACTGCTTTTCGAAGAATTCGGTGGGCGACTTGACCGTGGTCAGTTCCTTGACGTCGGCAGTCATCGCTTCGAAGACCGACTTGGTCTCGGCGACGTAACCCTTGGTCATTTCCTGCAGGCCAGTGGTCAGGATCTTGGTCGATTCGACCATGGCTTCGACGTTGCCCTTGGCGAACTCGCCGGCATCGCCAAACGCGGCCTTGGCCTTGTCCTGTGCGTCCTTGAACGCAGCGGTCATCTTTTCGGTCATTTCGGTGGGGGTAGCCATTGCGAACAGTTCCTTTCTGGGCGCCGCATTCTTGAGGGCGGCGCTTGTTTTCTTCACGCTTGGAATGGCGGTGAAAGGACGCTTGGCTGCGGGCTTCACCGCGGCCGTCGGAGCGGCCACCACGGGTGGCTTGGCCGGACGGGCCTTGGGGGCAGGCTTGGGAGCCTGACGGACGGGCTTTGCCTTTGCGACCCTGGGCTTGCGCGCCTTGGGTGCAACGGGCTCGGCCACTGCAGGGGCTTCGATCGGAGCGGCAACAGCCTCCGCCACCGGGGCGGCGACGGGCTTGGCCTTGCGCGGCCGCGAAGCCTTGGGCTTTTCGGCTGCAACCGGCTCAACAGCTTCGATCTCGGCAGTTTCGGTCACGGCTTCGGGAGCGTCGGTCAGCGCGACGGGAGCATCCACCACGGGGGCGGAGGTTTCCGGGCTTTCCTTCGTTTCTTCAACCATCTTGGCGACTCCTGCTTTGCGCATGGGCGGTTGGAACCGCCTCTTGCTGCACTGCACAAAATAGGAGTCGACTGGAAAATGTCAAGAAATTTGTGCGCTGCACAAATTCCATATTGGACCAATTGACGACGCCGGGCGCCGTAAAGCGTCAGCGGCTGCGGACGTAGCGTCCCGGCGCATCCTCAATCACGCGATCGCCCTTGCTGCCCGGACTGCGCTTGCCTTTGGCTGCAATCAGGTCGGGCGCCTGTTTTTCAATCCATTCAATCCAGTCCGGCCACCAGCTGCCCTTGGTTTCCGTGGCCCCAGCCACAAACTCCTCCAGACTCGCGGGATCATTCGGGTTGAGCCAGTACTGGTACTTGCCCGATTCCGGCGGGTTCACCACCCCGGCGATATGCCCTGAACCGGCGAGTACAAACTTCCACTGGCCGGACAGATGCCGCGTCAGTTTCCACACGCTGTTCGGCGGCGCAATATGGTCCTCGCGGCCGGCCTGGATGTAACATGGCGTTGCGATGCGGCGCAGGTCGACCGGCGTATTGTCAACCACCATCGCATCGGGAATGACCAGACGGTTGTCGCGATAGAGATCGCACAGATAGGCCTGGTGCCACCGCGAGGGCAGGTTGGTCGTATCCCCGTTCCAGTGCAGCAGGTCGAACGCCGGATAGTCCTCGCCCAGCAGGTAGTTGTTGACGACGTAGTTCCAGATCAGGTCCGTGCCGCGCAGCGCGTTGAACGTCGCTGCCATGTAGCGCCCATCGAGATAGCCGTCGGTGGAAAGGCTCTGCAGCATCTTCAGCTGCCCGTCGTCGATGAAGTTCTTGAGCTCGCCCGCGTCCTCGAAATCGACCTGCGCGGTGAAGAACGTCGCGCTGGCAACCTTTTCGGCCTCGCCCCGGCGCGCCAGCACGGCCAGCGTCGCCGCCAGCGTGGTGCCGGCCACGCAATAGCCGATGGTGTGGACCGCCGGAACCTTGAGCCGTTCGCGGACATGGTCGATCGCCTCGATTTGGGAGCGCACGTAATCGTCCCACACCACTTCGGCCATGGAGGCATCGGCCGACTTCCACGACACCACGAACACCGTCAGACCCTGCGCCACAGCCCAGCGGATGAAGCTCTTCTGCGGGTTGAGGTCGAGGATGTAGAAGCGGTTGATCCACGGCGGGAAGATCAGCAGCGGCGTCTCGAATACCTCGTCGGTCGTCGGCGTGTACTGGATCAGCTGGAACAGCGGTGTTTCATGCACTACCTTGCCCGGCGTTACCGCGATATTGCGGCCCAGTTCGAACGCATCGGGATCGGTGTGGGTGAGTTGCCCCTTGCGCAAGTCATCGAGCAGGTGTTCGACGCCCTTGACCAGGTTCTCGCCCTTGGTCTCCATTGTCCGCTCGATCACTACCGGGTTGGTCAGCGGGAAGTTCGCCGGGGAAAGCGCGTCGGTCACCACCTTGGTGGCAAAACGCAGCTGCTCCTTGCGCTCGGGGCTGAGCCCTTGCGCCTCGTCCGCCATCTGCTGCAGCTTTTCCGAAAGGAACAGGTAGGTCTGGTGGATCAGCGCGAAAGCGGGCTGTTCCTGCCAGCGCTTGTCCTTGAACCGTCGGTCCTGCCGCGGCAGCGCAGGGGGCGCGGCGTTGCCGGTTCCGGCCGAGACGAACTGCCCCATGACCGAAGACCACAACGCCATGCTCTCGTTCCACAGCCTGGCCTGCGTCTCGGCTTGCGCGATCGGCAACTGGCCGGCCATGGCCATGAACGTCTGCGTCCATTTGCCGATGTCGCCAAGGCGCGCCAGCATCGGCTCGACCTGTCCGGCCTGTTCGGCGCTGAAATCGAGCCACATCTTCTGCAGCTTGGCCGCGGACATCGCCCAGTGCTGGAGGTCGGCAGGATCGGTGGTGACGGCTTCGGCGCCGGGCACCAGCGGCGCGAACATGGCGCGCATCGCTTCACCCTGCTGGCGGAACAAGTCTTCGAACACGATCGAATCCGCTGGCGAATCACCCACGTTCTTGTTCGTCATCTTCCGTTCCCTGCCGTTACGTCATGGCCTTGTAGCAGCGATCTATACACGCCGTGTGACAGCTTGTTAGCCCGCAGATGCATCCGCCGAACGCGATCATGCATCCATCGAGAGCAAGGTTTCCACAACTGGGCAATTGGCGTAAGGGCTTGCGCTGCGGCGATCCTGCCGCGCCTTTTCGACGAGTATTCAACCGTGGACGAAGAATTCTACCGCATGAAGCGCCTGCCGCCCTACGTCATTGCCGAAGTCAACGGCATGCGGGCCGCCGCGCGCGCCGCCGGTAGGGACATCATCGACCTCGGCATGGGCAACCCCGATCTTCCCCCGCCCGACCATGTGATCGAGAAGCTGTGCGAAGTGGCGCGCAAGCCCGACGCGCATGGCTACTCTGCCTCCTCGGGCATCCCGGGCGTGCGCAAGGCCCAGGCAAACTATTATGGCCGCCGCTTCAACGTCGATCTCGATCCCGAGACCGAAGTGGTGATGACAATGGGCTCCAAGGAAGGCCTTGCCAGCCTGGCCACGGCGATCACCGCGCCCGGTGACGTCGTGCTCGCCCCGAACCCGAGCTATCCGATCCACACCTTCGGCTTCATCATTGCCGGCGCGACCATCCGTTCCGTGCCGACCACGCCGGACGAGCGCTACTGGGATTCGCTCGACCGCGCGATGAAGTACTCGGTGCCGCGCCCCTCGATCCTGATCGTCAACTACCCGTCGAACCCGACGGCGGAAACGGTCGACCTTGCCTTCTACGAACGACTCGTTGCCTGGGCGAAAGAGAACAAGGTCTGGATCCTGTCGGACCTCGCCTATTCCGAGCTCTATTACGACGGCAACCCGACGCGCTCGATCCTCGAGGTGCCGGGCGCGAAGGACGTGGCGGTGGAATTCACCTCCATGTCCAAGACCTTTTCGATGGCCGGCTGGCGCGTCGGCTTTGCCGTGGGCAATGCGCGCCTGATCGCTGCGCTGAAGCGGGTGAAGTCCTACCTTGATTACGGCGCCTTCACGCCGATCCAGGCGGCGACCTGCGCTGCGCTGAACGGCCCGCAGGACATCGTCGTCAAGAATCGCGAGCTTTACCAGAAGCGCCGTGACGTGATGGTCGAAGCCTTCGGCCGCGCCGGCTGGGAAATACCCAGCCCCAAGGCCTCGATGTTTGCCTGGGCGCCGCTGCCGCCCGCGCTCACGCATCTCGGCAGCCTTGAATTCTCGAAGCAGTTGCTCACCCACGCCGAAGTCGCTGTCGCCCCTGGCGTCGGCTATGGCGAGGACGGCGAGGGCTTCGTGCGCATCGCCATGGTCGAGAACGAACAGCGCCTCCGTCAGGCCGCGCGCAACATCAAGCGCTACCTGCAGTCGATGGGCGTCAATTCCTCGGCTGCCTGACGCGGCATTGATGACGAATGACGACGGCCCTCTCCGCCCCTGCGGAGGGGGCCGTTGCCGTTTCGCGCGATCCGTCAAATGAGGAAGCTGGACCGGACGCGAGCGCTCGGGCACCTTGGTCTCAACGAACCAGACAACGGATGCCTGCCATGAACTTCCACGACCGCGTCACCGTCACCATCGAGGATCACGTCGCCCACGTGCTGCTTGATCGCGCCGACAAGATGAACGCGCTCGACGATGCCATGTTCGAAGCGATCGTCACTGCTGGCCATCACCTCCACACCGAACGCGGCGTGCGCGCGGTGGTGCTTTCGGGCGCAGGCCGTTCGTTCTGCGCAGGGCTCGATCTGTCGAGCATGGGAAACACCAGCCGGTGGGAAGGTGACGGGCTCACCGCCCGCACCCACGGCAACGCCAACCGCGCCCAGCAGGCAGCCATGGTCTGGCGCAAGCTGCCGATGCCGGTGGTCGCTGCGGTTCACGGCGTCTGCTTCGGCGGCGGCCTCCAGGTCGCGAGCGGTGCGGACATCCGCTTCATCGCCCCCGATGCGCGGCTGGCGGTGATGGAAGTGAAGTGGGGCCTCGTCCCCGACATGGCTGGCTACGCCCTGTGGCGCGGCAACGTGCGCGACGATGTGCTCCGCGAACTGACCTACACCCACCGCGAATTCAGCGGCGCCGAAGCGGTGCAGTTCGGCTTTGCCACCCACGTCAGCGCCGATCCGCTGGCCGACGCCATGGCGCTCGCCCGCACGATTGCCTCGAAGAGCCCCACTGCCGTGCGCGGAGCCAAGACGCTGTCGAATCGCACGCCTGACATGAGCGTCGATGAAGTGCTCATGGCCGAATCCGTCGCCCAGCATGAACTGATGTATTCGAAGAACCAGATGGAAGCGGTCCGCGCGGGCATGGAAAAGCGGCCTGCGGAATTTGTCGATCCGTAACAGCCTGCTAGGCTTTGCCCGATGAAGGCCATCCACGATCCGTCCGGCGCCCTTGCTTCCGGCCTTGCTGCCATCCGCCAGCAGTTCCAGGTGCCCGAAGGCTTCCCGCCCGAAGTCCTCGCTGCGGCGGAACTGGCAGCGGCAAAAGCACTGGGGCCAGAGCACGAGGATCGCACCGATGAGCCTTTCGTCACGCTCGATCCGGCAACGTCCACCGATCTCGATCAGGCCTTCCATATCGAGGCAGCCGGCAACGACCTGATCCTCCACTACGCCATCGCCGACGTTGCCTGGTTCGTCGATGATGGCGATCCGGTCGACATCGAGGCGTGGAAGCGCGGCGAAACCCAGTATCTCCCCGATGGCAAGGCCGGGCTCTACCCACCCGCTCTGGCCGAGCGTGCCGCCAGCCTCCTGCCCGATGGCCCGCGCCCGGCCGTCGTGTTCACCGTGCGCCTCGGCGCCAATGGCGAACCGCGGCTCGATGCCGCCCGCCGCGCCGTGATCCGCAGCCGGGCCAAGCTCGCCTACGACAGCGTCCGCCCCGACCAGCTCCCAGCCGACTTTGCCCGCTTTGCCGAGCGCATGAACGCGGCCGAAGCCGCGCGCGGCGCCGCCCGCGTCGATCCGCCGGAGCAGGAAGTCGAAGCGCTCGGGGATGGGCGCTATGCCCTGTCCTTCCGTCCGCTGCTCGCTTCGGAACGCGCCAATGCCACCCTCTCGCTGGCCGCAAATCTCGCCATCGCGCGCGCATTGCACGAGGCGGGCACCGGCCTGTTCCGCGTCATGGCAGGCCCTACCGCCGCAGCCATGGCTCGCCTGCGCACCACCGCCGCAGGCCTCGGGCTGGACTGGCCCGCGCACACCGATCTCAAGACGCTTGAACGTACGCTGGACCAGCGCAATCCCAACCACGCAGCCTTCATGCTGGCAGTGCGGCGGGCAGGCGGGGGCGCCGGCTACGCCCCATGGATACCCGGCGTCACGCCATGGCACGAAGCGATCGCTGCCACTTACGCTCACGCGACTGCGCCCCTGCGGCGTCTGGCAGACCGCTACGTGATTCGCGCAACGCTCGCTGTCACCAATGGCAAGCCCGCCTCGCCGGAGGTCGAAGCCGCGTTCCAGCGCCTGCCTGCCGTCATGGCGAAGGCCGAGGCGCTCTCCGGCCAGATCGAGCGCGCGGTCATCGATCTTGCCGAAACCGTCATGCTGCACGGGCGCGAGGGTGAGACGTTCCGTGCCTGCGTGACGGATACCGACGGCGATTCGGCGCGCGTGCAGCTGCTGGACCTGCCCGTCGTCGCCCGCGCCCGCATTGCCGGTGCCGCACCCGGCCAGCGCGTGAACCTGAGCCTCGCCGGCATCGACAGCAAGCAGCGCCGCCTCCAGTTCGCGCCGGTAAGCTGACCATCCCGCAAGAACCGCTTGCGGCAGCGCGATCTTCCGGCTAACCGCGCCGAACCACGCAGCTCCTGCGATCGAGGCCCGATGGCGGAGTGGTTACGCACCGGATTGCAAATCCGTTTACGCCGGTTCGATTCCGGCTCGGGCCTCCATTCGCGCTGAAAAGTCATTTATTTTCAGCGCCTTGCTGCGACCCGCTGTCTAACCTTGGTTCGAGGTTAGACATCTCCCATGCAGATATCTGTGTAATTGCGCTTTCCGCCAGACGTTCTTGGTTGGCCGATTCAATGTAGCGTGCAACTTCTTCGTCCTTTGAATGTCCGCTGACTGCCTTCATGCTGGCATTCGTCATCTGCTGCTCAGCCATGCGCCGCATTGTAGCTTTGCGTAGGCCATGGGCCGTGCACTTTGGCAGGCCAGCCGCATCTCATTGTTTGCGAAACCAGTTCCCGAACCCTTTTGCGGAAAATGGCTTGCCCCACTCCGTCATGAGAAAACAGGAACCGTCGTTATCTGTCATCGACTGTAGTGCGGCCAGTAATTGAGGCGCGATGGGTAAGATAAGTGTCTTGCCAGTTTTGGTTTGGCGAATCACGAACTTGCCATCGCAGACATGCTGCGGCCCTAGATGAACGGTGTCGATCTTGCGCTGATCGGTCCAGAGCAACAGCTCCATCGCCAATCGCTGTTTGGTTCCCAACTTCCAGTGGTTTCTAAATCTCGCGATGTCGTTTTCTGTCCAAGCGTAAAAGCCGGTGGAACGTTCGCTAGGGTCCAAACCCAATCAGCCTTTTGAAAATTTGTGTGCACATTGATTCAGAGGTCTCCAGTGATGGAGGAGGCTGTTGGGAATGTCGCGTTCGTTGTTCTGGCTGTCGGACGAAGCGTGGACCGCGATTGAGCCGCACTTGCCGAAGAACCAGCCTGGAGCGCGAAGGGTCGATGATCGCAGGGTGATCTCGGGCATCATTCACATGCTCAAGTGCGGTGGCCGCTGGGCGGATTGCCCGTCCGCATACGGCCCTCCGACGACGGTCTACAACCGCTGGAACCGGTGGAGCCGCCTGGGCATCTGGACGCGCATCCTGGCGGCGCTGACTGAGGAAGGCTGGATCGTGGAAACCGGCCAGATCGACAGCAGCTACATCAAGGCCCACCGCTCTGCCGGTGGTGCAAAAGGGGGGCGCGGGCCAATGCCATTGGTATCTCGCGTGGCGGCCGGACAACGAAAATTCACGCGCTCGTCGATGTTCTCGGGCGACCGCTCCGCCTCGTCCTGACGCCCGGCAACACGTCGGATGCGAAAGGGGCCGACCTGCTGATCGGCGAGACCGTCGGCATGAAGCGGGTGATCGCCGACCGAGGCTACGATGCGAACCGCATCAGGGCGACCTTGCGCGAACAGGGCACGATCCCGGTGATCCCCGGACGATGCAACCGCAAGCGCCCGATCCAGTATGATGAACGCCGTTACAAGGACCGATGGCGGGTTGAGGCCATGTTCTGCCGCCTGAAGGACTTCCGACGCATCGCCACCCGCTACGACAAGCTCGCCAGGAATTTTCTGTCAGCCGTAAGCCTCGCAGCCGCCGTCGCCTTCTGGCTCTGAACGCGGTTGCGGGTAGAAAGCTAAAGCAGAGCGTGAGATGTTGTCATTCATGGATTGGAACATCTTTGACCGTGCGGCGTGGATTGGGCTGCTGATCGCCTCAGCGACATGCGTTGGAAGTTGCTCCGCTCCGCAAAAGCGACTGACCTTCACTGAGGCGAAGATATGTCGTGCGCAAGGCGGCTATGAAAGCCGAGCGCCCTTTGGCAGCCCGTTCTGCCAGTTCCGCTATAGTGATGCTGGCAAAGCCTGTTCGGCGAAGGCCGATTGCCAAGGCAGGTGCCTTTATTCCCTCGACGGCCAGTCGAACGAAGCGAAGGTCGGGGACGTCGTCGCCGGGCAGTGTGAAGCGGAGCGCTCCACCTTCGGCTGCTATGGCACCGTCGAAGGAGGCAAGCTGGCGACTGACGAAGGCTGCTGGGATTGAGTCTGGACCCTAGGGGATATTCAGATTAGACCCGCGCCAATATCGTCGTCTTCCCTTCAAACAATTATCAGGAACGAGCAAGGCTCTACATTTGATTGATAGCAATCAGGGGCGCACATCACATCAATTCGACACAGCGTTATTTGATATGCGGTTATTGAGATCGTAAGCTCTCAAGCTTGGCTTATGAATTTTACCGATCGCCGTTAGAGGCAGGTGGTCTAGAATGAATATTGCTTTTGGAATCGCCGCGCGCTCACCTACACTCTTCGCTGCGTAGGCCATAAGATCCGTTTCGTTAATGAGGGCACCGCTGCGCAACTGGACATACGCGACTGGAATCTCACCAGCATAAGCATCCGGACGCCCGATTGCGGCGGCCAGTGCTACATCGGGGTGAGCATGGAGTGCTTCCTCGATGATTTGAGGGTCGATATTGTGGCCGCCCCGGATAATCAGATCTTTAGAACGTCCCGTAAGCCACAGATAACCGTCGTCGTCAAAACGACCAAGATCGCCGGTGTTCAGCCACCACTTGCCATCACCGCGATCGATCCACACATCTGCATTGTGCCGGTGGTCAAGATAACCAGAAAAGACGTTCGGGCCGGCCACGGTTACGACGCCCATCTCGCCAATGCGCGCGTCGCGGCTGAATGATCCGCCCTCGTCGAGGATCACTATGCGTATGTCCTCGGTCGGCAGAGCAAGTCCGACCGAACCGGCGCGGCGCTCTCCGCGAACAGGGTTGATCGATACCACGCACCCCGCTTCGGTAAGCCCGTAGCCTTCCACCACCGAGACGCTGCAGCTTCGTTCAAAGCGCGACAAGAGTTCGGTCGACAGCGGAGCAGCGCCACAGATGGCGAAGCGCAGGGAAGAAAGGTCATGACCTGAGACAGGGTGCTCGAGCAGTCTGGAGAACAAGGTCGGCACGGCGCTGAAGCCGGTGATGCGATGATCCGCTACGATCTCCCAAAACCGCGACAGTAAGGCCGGCGAGCGATACCCCTGTGGTGTTCCTAGCAAGACTGAAGCGCCGATAAGGAATGGCATAAGGCCGGTCACGACGACCGCGTTCACATGGAACAGGGGCAAGCCGCAGAACAAGACTGATTCTGGTCCCAGTTCGCCCTCGAACATCCTTGCCGTCATCCAGGCGTTGGCGATGACCTGCCCATGGCTCCGCGTGGCGATCTTTGGCAGGCCAGTGGTGCCGCCAGTGCAGAAGTAGGAAGCGAGTTCGCTTGATCTGATGCAGCGGTTACTGGCGAGTCTGCTGGACGGCATAGCCTCCAATGATCGGGCCAGATCATGCACGGGCTTGCCGTAGATGGATAAGGGCACGTCCTTTGCCCCGATCACCACGACATTTTCAACCGACGGCGTGTTGCCCAACACGGCACGAGCGGTTTCATACAATTCCGAACCCGGACCGGTTGTGACCAAGAGCCGCGCTTTCGAGGCAGCGATCATAAGTGCAAGTGATGTCGCATCGAGAGCCGGATTAAGCGGGAAGACAATGGCAGTAGCCTCTGCACCCCACATCGCGATGTGGGTCTCGGGCAGATTGGGCAGTAGAAGCGCAATGACGTCATTGGGTTCGATGCCCAGATGGTGAAAGAGATTGGCGGCGCGTGTGACCTTGTCGAACAGTTCGGCATAGCTGAGATTCGTCGTTTCCCAGTGCCGATTAACATCCGGAAAGAAGCTTATGGCAGTCCGGTCGCGATATTGCTCCGCGGCCCACTCAAGCAGAGCGTAGCTACTATCGGGCAGATCGGCGGGAAGGCTTGTCGGTGCTGCTTCGTAGGCGCGACCGGCCGTAGATGCCGGTCTTCGGGGCTTATGCATTTTTCTGCTCCGTGGTGTTGTCCGCCCGACTGGAACGGCCGGAAAAGGCAAATGGCATATCAATTCGGATTTCCGGCCGGCGGGTGTGATCATTCGTTCGACGATATGTTCAGTTTGCAGGGACGTTTCGTTCTCCGGAGAACTGATTGACGCTGAGTTTCCAAGAATAATGGTCGCCCTCGCCCTTGGAGTCTGCCGCTTGGATGTGGTTGCTGATCGCCTTTCGGTAGCGGCTGCTGACATTTGCCGTAGTCATGTGTGGCATCGCTGAATGATGGAATGTCACGTCACCACGCTTCAGCGGCGCCACCACCAATCTGGCTTCATCGACAGCACAGGTGAGCAGGTCGCTTTGAACGCCGGTCACGTGGCAATGCTCGATGATTCCGTCACGATGCCCCCGATCGATAAAATGCATGCACCCGTTGCTCGCATCGACATCGTGAAGGGGGATCCAGCAGGTGATCCCTTTGTTTAGCAGGTTGCGGCCCCAATATCCCTCGTCTTGATGCCAATAGGTCGGCACACTCCGGCCCGGCGGCTTGGCCAGGAACTGATCGTACCAGAATGCCATGGGGCGCTCCATCAGGCCTGACGCAAACTCGACGAGCCATTGGCGATAGGGTTGCACGTCGACTTCCGGCCAGACGAATTCAGGCTTGGACTGGATGATTCGAAAGGAGCGGGCGTCACGGCTCTCGCCCTCCGCCCAAGCCCAATCGAATGCGATTTCCTCCTTGCGGTCGATAAGCTGGTCGCAATAACCTTCGATCTCATCCAGCGTGGCTTGTGGTATGGCATCCTTGACGATGATCCAGCCATGTTCTGCATAGAAGGCAATCTGATCTGATGTCGGCTTGGGAAACATGGGTCCTCCTGTCGTAGTTTGATATGGCAATTTAGAGGGTGGCGCCCGTTAGCCATGGAACAAACTCCATATTGCCGTAGCCGAGCGTCTCGCTTTTCGATGGTCGCCCGGATGCTGTTGCGATGAGAAACTCCAGAATAGCCTCGCCCATCTCGGCGATGCTGGCCTCTCCGGTGAGGATAGGGCCGCAGTCGATGTCCATGTCGTCGGGCATCCGGCGATAGATTTCACTGTTGGAGGCGAGCTTGATCGAGGGGCTTGGCCTAGCGCCGAAAGCCGATCCGCGGCCGGTTGTAAACGCAATGAGTGTCGCTCCAGTCGCGATTTGGCCTGTGGCAGAACAAGGGTCGAAGCCGGGACTGTCCATGAAGATGAAGCCGTTCCTGCGCACTGGCTCGGCATAGCGAATCACATCCACCAAAGGCATTGAGCCGCCCTTCGCGACGGCCCCCAGCGACTTTTCCAAAATCGTCGTCAGCCCGCCGGCGATATTTCCCGGCGATGGATTATTGTCGAGGCTGACGCCATGGATGGCCGTGTGCGCTTTCCACCACGCGATGCGCTCGTGCAGCTTTTCGGCGATCTCTGGAGCAGCGGCACGAGCGATCAGCAGATGCTCGGCGCCTACCACTTCCGGCGTCTCGGAGAGCAGCACGGTGCCGCCGAGGGCAATCAGCCTGTCCGCCGCATTGCCCAGCGCCGGATTGCAGGTGAGGCCCGACCAACTGTCTGACCCGCCGCATTGCAGTCCGAGTACGAGATCTGACACCGGGCAATCCTCGCGCGCGGTCTGATCCACCGCTTCCAATATGCCGGCCAAAGCCCGCACCCCTTCGGTGATGGCCGCCCTTGTGCCACCCGCGCCTTGGATCGTGATGGCGGCGTAGCCCGGTTCCCCCGCCAAGCCGGAATCGGCCAGCAGGCCATTCGCCTGAACCACCTCGCAACCCAAGCCCACGAAAAGCGCTCCACCGATATTGGGATTGGCGGCGGTCCCCCAAAGAGTCCTTCTGAGCATGTCATAGCTCTCGCCCGCGCCCGCGATGGCGCAGCCGCTATTGTGGGTCAGGGCCACCAATCCATCGATATTGGCATAGGCGCGCATCATACCCGACCGTTCCGCTTGCTCGACGATGGCGCGAACCACCGTCGCGGAGCAATTCACCGATGCAACGACAGCAACATAATTGCGCGTGCCTGCCCGCCCGCGCGTGCGGCGATAACCACGAAAGCTGCGTTGATTTGGAGCGGCCTCGACACCGGACGGAGTGGCGGCTGGCGCTGCATTGCGTAAATCGGACATACAAAGGTTATGTGTATGAACATGATCGCCTGGCTCGACATCGCGTGATGCCACTCCGATAACCTGACCATATTTGAAGATCGGGTCGCCCCGGCGAATGGAGGAGATGGCCAGCTTGTGCCCGCTTGGAACAGAGGACCGGACGACACCAGATGCAGCAAGCCCCAACTCGGTCAGTGCTTCGCCTTGGGATAAATCCCGAGTGGCGATAACGACTGAGTCGTTAGCGTTCAGACATAGGGTTGCCGGCATTGGCGCTAGGGTCGGCAAGCGGATATCCTCCGATCTTCTGAAATGTTTATAGAAGGTGAAATTGCTGAAACTCCGGCTTTCATGCCGAAACCACCAGGCTATTTGACGTCGCTAACATATTAGTGTTAAGAGGCCAAGATATGACAAAGGAAAAAAACGCTGGCCTGTCCGTCCTCAAGGCTGATCGCGTATATGCGGTGTTGCGCCAGCGCATCCGCGACCTGGACCTGCCGCCCGGGGCGCTGTTGAAAAAGGACGAACTGGCTACAGAACTAGGCGTGTCAAGAGCGCCAATCAGCGAAGCGATTGCCCGGTTGACGGAGGAAGGACTGGTTGATGTCTTTCCCCAGCATGGTAGCTTCGTTGCACAAATCCGCGCTTCCGATGTGCGGGAAGGCCTGTTCATCCGTACGGGGCTGGAGGTGGAAGCGTGGCGCCAGGCGGCTGCAATACGTACACCAGAATTGATCGTTGCGCTCGATGAAAACCTAGAAGGGCAGCGCCAAGCGCTCGCGCGCGGTGACCTTACCCATTTCTATGAACTCGACGAGCAGCTTCACGAATTGATCTTCGGATTTATTGGGTGGTCGCGCGCGATGAAATTCCTTGATGCCGTCCGTGCGCAGCTCGATCGTGTCCGGCGGCTGGCGCTGCCGTCGCAGGGGCGTCCGGAAGCGACGCTGGCGGAGCATGCCCGGTTGGTTGAAGCTGTCCGCATCGGCGATCCGGAGTTCGCCGGCGCTTCGATGCGTGCACATCTCAATGCCGTAGCCCAGGCCGTCGAAGGGCAGCTTGAACATTATTCGGCAAATGCCGGCTGAACATGGAGTTCTCTTGGTTCGCATTCGGCGCTGCGCCGCTCGGTAACATGAACCGGATACTGGCCGAAACCGAGGCCGACGATGTCATCGCAGCCGCATGGGATGCGGGTGCCCGCTATTTCGATACCGCACCGCTCTATGGGCACGGCCTATCCGAGATGCGGTTGGGCAGGATGCTAGCGCTGAAGCCGCGAGAGCAGTTCCTGTTGTCCACCAAGGTCGGGCGGATCCTTGAACCATGCGCGGCCGGCGAGGAGGCTAGCGGCATCTATTTGTCCACGCCGCAAGTGCGGGTTCGTTATGATTACAGCCGCGACGGCATCATGCGCTCCTTTGAAGAAAGCTTGGCTCGGCTAGGTGGCATTTCGCCTGATATCCTTTTCGTCCACGATCTCGACCCCGTGACGCATGGCACCGAGTACGAGCATCATTGGCACCAACTGATGTGCCGGGGCGGCTGGGAAGCATTGCGGGAACTCCGAGCGACAGGAGCGGTGCGCGCCATCGGGGCGGGAATGAACGAGAACGCCCCTTGCGAGCGTCTTGTCGCAGAGGCGGATCCGGATCTGCTGCTGCTTGCCGGGCGCTACACCTTGCTTGACCAGACGGCGGCCGTCGATCTGCTGCCCGCCTGTTTGAGCCGGGGCGTCGGGGTGGTGATTGGCGGCCCCTTCAACAGTGGTATTCTTGCAACGGGACCAGTTCCCGACGCACGATACGCCTATTCACCGGCCCCTCCCGATATCATCGAGCGTGTTCGGGTAATGGCGGCGACATGCGCACGTTACGGAATCCCGCTGGCGACGGCCGCACTCCACTTCGCCCGTTCACATCCTGCAATAGTGTCCATTATTCCGGGAGGGCAGTCAGTGCAGGAAGTCACCCGCAACGCACAGGCGCTTGCTGACGCCGTGCCGGAAGATCTGTGGCGCGAGCTGGGCGTGCCCGCCGGAGCGAATGCGATATGCTGAAGAACATTGACCCTTTGCTAGGTCCCGATCTGCTGCACAGCCTTTGTGCGATGGGGCATGGTGATGCTATAGCGATCGTGGACGCCAATTTTCCCGCTGAAGCCAATGCTAGGCGGTTGCACCGGGCCGAGGGTATCGGTGCAACGCGCATGGCTGAAGCGATCCTGTCCGTAATGCCGGTCGACGATTTTGCGTTGCCTTCGGCCTACTGCATGGCGGTGGAGGGGGACGAAAGCGAGCCGTCGGCCATGGCCCGGGCATTCGCCCGGTTGCTCGCCGTAAGCGGGCATGGCCATGAGATCGGCCTACTTGACCGTGATGATTTCTATGATCGCGCACGTCGATGCTTCGCGATCGTCGCGACCGGAGAGATGCTCCTTTATGGTAATCTAATCCTGGTGAAGGGCGTGATCGGCTGATGCGGATCGACGCCCATCACCATTTCTGGCGCATCGAGCGCGGCGATTATGACTGGCTTAGCCCTGCATCACGTCCCATCTACCGGGATTTCCTGCCGCGCGATCTTGCGCCCACGTTGCGGCAGCACGGCATCGGCCAGACCATTCTGGTCCAAGCGGCTCCTTCCGAAGACGAGACGCATTTTCTTCTCGATATCGCGGCAAGAACGCCGTTCGTCGCCGGAGTTGTTGGCTGGGTCGATTTCGAGGCGGATGATGTGACACAGCGTATAGCGAGTCTAGCCAGCTCGCCTTGGCTCAAAGGTCTCAGGCCCATGATCCAGGACATAGCCGATCCACGCTGGATGCTGAATCGCGGTTTGACGTCCGGATTCAACGCAATGGCCGACCATGGGCTGACGTTCGATGCCCTCGTGAAGCCTGAACATCTTTTGCCGCTCTGCGAGTTCCTCACGCATTATCCTTCTTTACGCGTCGTTGTCGATCATGGCGCGAAGCCGAATATCAAGGGTGGTGCGTTTCGCGAATGGGCTGACGCGATGCGCTCCATCGCCGCTGGAAGCGGCGCGTTTTGCAAGCTCTCGGGCCTTGCGACAGAGGCGTCGCCCGGCTGGAGCGACGCTGTGCTCGCGCCCTATATGGATCTGCTGCTGGATGCATTTGGCGCGGAGCGACTGATGTGGGGAAGTGACTGGCCGGTCCTGATGATCAACGGTGACTATGACCGCTGGGTAGGCTGTGTAGAGAACTGGTCGGCGGCGTTACCCAACGCGGATCGCGCCGCGATCTGGGGAGAAACTGCAGCGCGTTTCTACGGACTATAGATCATTCTAGCCGGGTGCTCCGCGCTGGGTCGATTTATTTTTGGAGATCCCGCCGGCTGATAGGAGGGGGGGGCAGCGCCCGCCAGTCGTCGAAGGAACGATTGGCATCAGAACGGTGCATGAGAAGCGCGTTGAAGAAGATCATCGAACCCGCCTGTATTTGAATGGGCAAAAGCTGTCCGATGCCGAAATCCGAACCGTCCATCGCCAAAACCGTCTTCCGAGCGCGGACACATCAGGCCCGTGCGCTGGCTGGCGGGCGCGATCTTCAGGCAACTGTTGTCGATCGCCGTATCGTCGAGAAGGAGCATCGCCGTCATGATGTGATCGGCTACCGGAGTCAGCGATGACCAAGAAAGCAAGTCCTCAGGGTGTCGCGCGATGTCAGACTCGGCTCGCACGCTTCAAATGAGCTACTCAGCAAAGCGCTCCACAGCAGCGTAGTCAATCAGTGCTGGCGCCGGTGTTGTGAAACGAGCGTCATCGGCTGAACGCTTGTCTTATGACATTGCCTTTCGTTTCGGTCATGCCTGATTGCCCGGACCAAGGTGGCCACTCCGGTCCGGGCGGGAGTGGTCGGATCGCTAAACCGCCGGTCGTCTAGAGACCAGGCTAGGAGTACGATCGCCCCTTTCTTTTCCTTCAGGCCCGAACGGATACCGGGGCTTTGGACTCGGATGACAAGCTTGGGACATTTGAAAGGATGAGCGGCAATCTAGCAAAGACAATCGGCATCGACATCTCCACAGCGATTCTCGACTTCCAAATTCACCCTGTCGGCGCCGAGCACCAGTTCGCCAACACAGCCAAAAGCTACAACGCGTTGATCACTTGATCGCAAAGATATTCGATTGAGCGGATCGCCTTCGAGGCAACTGGCAGCTACCATCGCGTGCTGGGAAAGGCGTTCGCCGACTGGACCTGCGTCAATATTATCCCTGAACGTGCCCGGCGTTTCGCCCAGTCCACCGGTATGCTCGCCAAGACCGATCGCATCGATGCTAGGCTGCTGGCCCACATGGCTGCTACCCTGCATCCGCCGATGCCGCGCTCGCACGCCGACATCAGATCCTGACCAGTATCGCCGGCATCGGAACGCTAAACGCCAACCAACTCATCGCCAAAACGACCCAATTCTGTACTATCAAGAACAAGTAGCCCGTGTCACTCGCTGTTCGTGCTCCTTTCGCACCAATGGAAAAGTATCAGCTTCATTCGCGGCGAGCGCGCTAGCGTGCGCCATGCGCTCTTCATAACCGCCCTCGTTGCAGCCCGATACAACCCTGACCTCAAGACGAAGTGCAAGCAGCTCGTCACAAACAGAAAACCTCCCCAAATCGCCATCACAATTGTTATGCGTAAAATCTTCATTATTGCAAACGCTCTGCTCAAAGCCGATCGATGCCGGGCCCAATCTCCGACTTCATCATCACGGATACTTTAGCGCCGCGCTGCGATGGGTCAGGGACCCGACACCCTAGATCACATCGGGTGCTCGGGGGGCCATTTGACGGTTACGCGCAGATCGCGGCGGGCAGCGAGCAAACAGTCCCCAACGCCTCTTTCTTCCGCTTGCCGGCCTAGTGTCGCCATCAGAGTCACGCAAGCTGCGGCGATTTCGCGGAATTCCGCTCCTAAAGTTGCCGCGTTGCGCAGGGCAAATCTGTTCCCATGCCAATCCTGCATTCCGTTATCAGATAAGCATAAAAACTGTCCACCGCCCTTCGGGCTAGAATGTTACATAAGGGATTTTCTGACTATAAGAAGCCTGCAAATTAAGCATTGACCTCTGATGTGTGGTAGCTAACATGTCAATGACATGAAGGGCGTGATCACAAAGATGTGATGTGTCGTAGGTTGAAAAGGGGAGGACTGCCGTGATTTCTAGCAAGCCGAAAATCCATGGGAGGTATGTGCACCGGACCCTGAGGATATCCACTCTTGCGCTATGCGTCGCCTTGCTGGCTCCGGTGTCGGCTGCTGCTGCTCAGGACGCCTCAGCCGGGGCGCAGTCTGAAGGCAGTGATGTAATCGTGGTCACGGCACAGCGTCGTTCAGAGTCGCTGCAGACAGTACCCATCGCCATTACCGCCTTCACGTCCGGCCAACTTGAAGCCGCGAACATCCGCGGGCCGGCTGATTTGGAGCAGGCAACGCCCGGCGTGATCTTTGGGGAATCGGGCCGGGATGGCCAGATTTTCGTACGTGGCATCGGTTCGACCCGCCTCAGCGGAGCGGGTGCCGATCCCTCATCATCGGTTTATGTCGACGGGGTTTATCGTTCGCGCGGCACATCCGCGTTGCTCGATTTCGTCGATCTCGAACGGGTAGAAGTGCTGCGCGGTCCACAGGGCACGCTTTACGGCCGTAACTCGACCGGCGGCGCGGTGCGCTATATCAGCGAACCGCCCAAGGAGAACTTCGGCGGCAAGGTGGTCGCGGGCTATGGCGCCTATGACGCGCTCCGGCTAATCGCCCAAGTGGACGTGCCAGTGGCTCCCGGCCTTGTTGCGGTTCGCGCGACCTTCATGCATAGCGAGCGCAGCGGCTACACTAAAAATCTGCTGCGCCGGGGCGAGACCTTCGGTCGCCAGAACCTGGAGGCAGGCCGCATCGCCGCCCGGATTACGCCGAGCAGCAACCTGACGATAGATGTCCACGCCGGTTTCTCGGACGATGAATCGGATCAGACCGCGCTCAAACATTACATCGATCCGCTGGGGCCGTTCGGGCGTGCGAAGATAATCGCCGATCCACGGAAGGTGAACTCGGATTACGGGCCCCGCATGGCGCCGATCAACAGTTGGTACGTTGACGGGACAATGACGCTGGATCTGGGGTCGATGGTGCTGACCTCCATCACCGGATACAATTCGATCGACGTCGGCCCCTATACGGGCGATCTGGACGTGACCGAGATCGCGGGCATCACCGATGGCCGCAACGGCCAGCCCAATGGCATCGCTGATGGCGGCAACACTTTTAGTCAGGAAATCACCCTAGGCTCCTCCGGAAAGGGGCCGTTCCAGTGGAGCACTGGGCTCTATTATCTGCATGACGACAATTATACACTTCGTCAGGGGCTTTATGTCGCGCTGATCCCGGTCCTCGCTGCGAACCACACGACGTACAACGCTTTCGGAAAGACGAGCGCCTATGCGGGTTTTGCCAACCTGTCCTATTTCCTCACCGATCATATCAGGGTGAATGCGGGGCTGAGATACAGCAAGGAAACGAAGCGGATCGACCGCGCGCGATATCTGAACTTCAATCTACTCGCGGGGCCTGTCCGGGCGAAGAAGGGCTGGGACGCATGGACGCCGAAGATCGGCATCGACTATGTTATCGATGCGAACAAGATGATTTATGCTTCCTATTCGAGAGGTTTTAAGTCGGGCGCGTTTAACGCGTCTTCCTTCGACCCAGCCGTCAATCCGGAAAATGTCGATGCTTTCGAAGCGGGCGTAAAACTTCATTTTCCCGAAGCCCGGCTGACCCTTAACAGTTCCGCCTTCGTCTATTCCTATCGCGACCTGCAGGTGCAGGGGCTTGATCCCAACAATCTGGGTGTCGAGATCGTTCGCAATGCCGCACGCGCGCGTCTGAAAGGTGGCGAGGTCGAAATGGCGTGGCGTCCGGTCGATCCTCTCAGCATTAACATGGGAGTTGCAGTACTTGACGCCAAGTATCGCGACTTTCCGACTCTTGCCGGAAATCTGGCCGGCAACCGGCTGCCAAATGCGCCGAAATTAACGTTCAACGCGGGCGTTGCCTATACGCAGGCGCTCGGAACCTTCGGTGACTTCGTTCTGAGCGGCGATTATTATCATAGCTCAAGGCGCTTCCTCAGTGAGACCAACAATTCGTTCAACGCGATGCAACCGGCTTATGATCTTCTCGGAGCACGGATCACCTTGCGGCCCGACAGCAAAAGGTGGGAATTGTCCTTCTATGGCAAGAACCTGACCAATACGGTGGTATTTTCCCGCACCGTTACTCAGACTGCGCTGCTGCGCACCGGATTCCTTGCTTATATCGAGCCGCCTCGGACTTATGGCGCTGAACTCAAGATCAATTTCTAGCCGTCTCATTCCGGCTGCGCCATCAAGGCGCAGCCGGAATAAAGCCAATTATGATCGCGCGCCGGCGCGGGAAGGCTGAACATGCTCGAAACAGACGCCAATGCAGCGGGATCTTCTGGATTGGCTGTGCCGTCCAAGGGCGGCCTCTATCCGGTGCTGGTGCTCGCGGTTTTGATGGTCGTGTACATATTAAACTTCATTGATCGGCAGATCCTGTCGATCCTAGCCGAAGCGATCAAGCAGGACCTGGGCATATCGGACGCCGATATCGGCTTTCTCTTCGGCACCGCATTTGCCGTCTTCTATTCGGTGATGGGCATTCCGCTGGGTCGCCTTGCCGATGTTTGGAACCGCAAAAAGCTAATCGCCGTAGGGCTGAGCATATGGAGCCTTATGACCACCCTTTCCGGCTTCGCGCACAGCTTCGCCGCGCTTGCTTTCTGCCGCTTTGGCGTAGGGGCGGGAGAGGCGAGCGCGTCGCCAGCCTCCTATTCGATTCTCTACGATTATTTTCCGCCGCGCATCCGCACCACCATCCTCTCTCTCTACTCGGCGGGTGCTTTCATCGGGCAGGGCCTTGGTGTGTTCCTCGGCGGCTTTCTATTGCACCGATGGGCGGCAGCATTTCCCGATCCCGAATCCGCCCCCTTCGCCCTAAGCGGGTGGCAGGTAGCGTTTTTCGTTGTCGGTTTTCCGGGCCTGCTGCTGGCATTGATCGTGTTGCTTCTTCGGGAGCCTCGGCGGGGGCAAGGCGATGGCATCGTCACAGCCGAGCATCCGCATCCTGTCCAAGAAGCATCGCTGACCTTGGTCGGCATGTTGCCGATCGGCGCTGCATGGGCGTTGAAACGTCACGAAGCCGGGCGGGGCGCTCATTTGTCGAATCTCGCTGGTGGCCTGTTGATCGCTGCATTTGCCGGGCTGATGATTCAGGCGACAGGCAATATCGTGCAATGGATAGCCGTCGGCTTCGGCATGTACACGGTGCTTTCTTGGGCGCAGTTGCTGGCGATCCGTGATCGAGTCAGCTTCGGTCTGATCTTTCATTGCCGTACATTTCTGTGGACCGTCGTCGGTGCATCGGCCACCAATTTTATGATCCAGTCGATCGGCTTCTGGAGCATTTCTTATTATCAGCGCCAGTTCGGTCTCAATACGGAAGAAATCGGCAAGGTTATCGGAATGGCAGCCGCGACGGCGGGCTTGGTCGGCGTGGTGGCCGGCGGCTTGTTGTCCGATCTGCTGCGCCGTTGGACCGCTGCTGGTAAACTGATTGTTCTGCTGATCAGCTTGATGATGAGCATGGCCGCATCGCTTCTGCTGCTCACCGCGCGCCAGGTTGAAATAGCCTATGTCGGAAGCTTCGCCCTATTGCTTTTTTCGTCCATGGGTCTTGGGCCCAGCGTTTCGACGCTCAACGATCTCGTGCTTCCACGCGTTCGTGCCACGGCAACGGCCTTTGGTTTCATGTCGACCTATCTAATCGCGGGCGCCATCGGCCCATATGCCATAGGCGTTGGCAGCGATATGCTTGCCGCATCGGGGAGGGCGGCAGGTTCGGCGTTGCGTGAATCAATGTTGTTCAGCCTTGTCATCCCAACGATCGGCATCGCGATGGTGATTGCCGCGATCCGGAGCGTTGGGCGGGATGAAGCAAGCTTGGCCAGCCGGGCGCGAGCCTTTGGCGAACCCATCTAAGGACCATGATCATGCGCTTTTGGGAAGATACCGGTCAGCCGTTCGACATTCACACCAGGCTGGAATCCAGGTCGATAAGCTTCGAGAACCGGGATGGCGGTAAAGGGCGGGGCGGCATGTCTGCAAGTCCGTTGGGGATCGGCCGTAAGGGCGATCCCGCTCGCTTCGTGGCGCCAGGCGAATGTATCGAGCTGTGGGATATCGCGGGGCCGGGCACGATAAGGCACCTCTGGATGACGACCACGCAATCGCCGGAAATCATGCGTGCGACGGTGATCCGTGGATACTGGGAGGGTTCCGACCATCCCGCGATCGAGTGTCCGCTTGGCGATTTTTTCGGCTTCGCCCACGGCTGGACGCCTCCTTTCGAAAGCAAGGTCCACAGTGTCGGTCAACGCAACGGCTTGAATATCTGGCTGCCGATGCCCTTCACCCGCGGCGCGCGCTTTACGCTCACCAATGAACTCGATTATCAGATTCCGCTTTTCTATCAGGTTGATTATACGATCGGCGACGGGCATCCCGAAACTATCGGTCGGCTTCATACCTGTTTCCGCCGGTCCAATCCCACCGTGTTGCGACAGGACTTTGAATTCATGCCCCGGCGCGAAGGCGTTGGAAAGTTCGTTGGGACGGTGCTGGGTATCCGCCCTTTGGCGCCACAATGGTGGGGCGAGGGCGAGGCGAAATTCTACCTCGACGGAGACAGCGATTTCGCCACGATCGTCGGCACCGGCGCCGAGGACTATGCTGCTATATCCTTCTGCATTCAGCAGACGCCGTTTCGCTTTCACGGCGTGAATTGGCGTGAACGCGACGATCGGATCGATACTGGCCGCGTGTCGATGTATCGCTGGCATCTTCCCGATCCGATCTTCTGGAAGACGGATATCCGGGGCACGATCCAGCAGATCGGCCTCAACGGATCGAATCCCGCCACCGCTGATGCGTACAAGGCGATGTTCGTGGAACGGCTGGACGACTGGTCGGCCGCGTCCTTCTGGTATGAAGCAAGTCCGAGCGCTTCACTGCCGGCGCTTTGCCCCCTTGCGGAGCGGATTGCCGATCTACCCACGGTCGAACCGGTCTGAGGAACAGATCGTCAACATCCATGGCGATGCGTCGGATGCTGCGCGCTGCACGAATCAAGGCGATATCATGCGAAAATTCGAACCTTCAGCCCTTCCCGATGACTCCGGGTCAGCAACGCTCGCCGGACGGGTGAAGATAGGGCCGCGCTCGATACCCATCCTCGTTCGTAATGGCTGCGTGATCGATGTCTCCGGGAGCGCGGCCACAACGTCCGACCTGTTCGACTTGGCCGAGCCTCACAACGCAGACGGGTCGACACTATGCCATGTTGAGGATCTTACCGTCGGTGGCGGAACGTTTGAGCTTTTGTCGCCGATCGACCTTCAATGCATCAAGGCTTGCGGTGTCACTTTCGCCGTATCGGCCATCGAGCGAGTGATCGAGGAGCGCACTCGCGGGGAATCTGAAAGAGCCCAGGCGATCCGCGATCTGCTGGGCCAGCGTATCGAAGGTGACATTCGGGCGGTGACGCCGGGTAGCGCTGATGCGGCCAAATTGAAGGCGGCATTGATCGAGGCTGATATGTGGTCGCAATATCTTGAGGTCGCCATCGGGCCCGATGCCGAGATTTTTACCAAGGCACCTGTGTTGTCGAGCTGCGGCTGGGGCAGGGAGATCGGCATCCGTTCGGATTCGGCTTGGAACAATCCCGAGCCCGAGGTTGTGCTGGTCATCGATGCGCAAGGACGCCCCGTGGGCGCGACTTTGGGTAACGACGTGAACCTGCGGGATTTCGAGGGCCGCAGTGCATTATTGCTTGGCAAGGCCAAGGATAACAACGCGTCGTGCGCTCTCGGTCCATTCGTGCGGCTATTCGACGAAGGCTTCACCATGGATGACATCCGCAATGCGGAATTGCAACTGACGGTGGATGGCCCTGAAGGTTTCCATATGGAAGCAGGCAGTTCGATGAACCAGATTAGCAGGGACCCGAACGAGTTGTTGCGGCAAGCCTTGTCCGAGCATCAATATCCCGATGGATTCGTCCTCTTCCTGGGTAGCTTGTTCGCTCCGACGCAGGATCGCACCGAGCCCGGCGGCGGCTTCACGCATATGATCGGTGATCGGGTGACGATATCTTCTTCCCGGCTGGGTTCCTTGACCAACCACGTCGTAACATCGCGGGATGCGGCGCCGTGGACAGAAGGCATCCGTGCGTTGTTCTGCTCGATGTCGGCATCCGCACAGGCGGTCTGAGGGAACCAAAGGTGGAGCATCTATGAGCGTGGAATATCCCGCGACGCTGGGTATGTACATCGGCGGCGAATGGGTGTCCGGCGGCGGCCGCGACCACCATTCGTTGCTTAATCCAGCAACCGGTGAAATGCAGGCGGAGCTTCCGCTGGCGTCCGATGCGGACTTGCACGATGCATTGGAGGTCGCGAAGCACGGCTTCGCGACGTGGCGTGTCGAAGCGCCAGAACTGCGCGGAGCTGTATTGCGTAAAGCCGCCGAACTATTGCGCGAACGTGCGGATCACATTGCGCGCGTTACAACGATGGAGCAGGGCAAGCCGCTTGCCGAAGCTAGGGGCGAAGTCATTGCTGCGGCAGGGCTCATCGATTTCCACGCAGGGGAAGCAGTGCGCGTCTATGGCCGCGTGCTGATGAGACCTACAGGAATGCGCTCGCTGGTGTTGCACCAGCCGGTTGGCCCGGTGGCGGCCTTCTGCGCATGGAACTTCCCCGCGTTGAACGTGGTCCGCAAGATCGCACCGGCCGTGGCCGCCGGTTGCTCCGTCATCCTCAAACCCAGCGAGGAAACGCCTGGGACCGCTGTGGAAGTGATGCGCTGTTTCCAAGATGCGGGCTTGCCGGGCGATGTGGCACAGATTGTGTTCGGGGTGCCCGATATGGTTTCCCGCCGACTGCTTTTGTCCCCGATCACCCGCAAGCTCAGCTTCACCGGGTCGGTGCCAGTCGGCAAGCATCTGATGAAGCTGGCCGCCGACACGGTTATGAAGATGACGATGGAACTTGGCGGCCATGCGCCCGTGCTCGTCTTCGACGATTGCGATCTTGAGAAGACGCTCGACATTCTCGTCGGCCACAAATTCCGTAATGCCGGCCAGGTGTGCGTGGCGCCGACCCGTTTTCATGTCCAAGAGGGCATCTACGAAGACTTTGCGCGGGGATTTGCCGAGCGGACGAAACAGATCAAGGTCTGCAACGGCCTTAGTGAGACGAGCCAGATGGGGCCGATGGCCAACTCGCGCGGTCGTGAGGTCCTTGAAAGGCTGGTATCTGACGCGCGGTCTTCCGGCGCTCGGGTGCTGGCTGGCGGTGTCTGCGGCGAAGGGCGTGGATTCTTCTTCCAGCCCACGGTGATTGCCGACGTTCCCGAAAACGCGAGGGCGATGAACCAAGAACCTTTCGGCCCAGTCGCACTGCTCAGTCCGTTCGCAAGTGTCGACGATGGCATCAGGGAAGCAAACCGGCTTCCTTTCGGCCTTGCCGCCTATTGCTTCACCGAGAATGGCCGACGCCAGAACCTTCTCGGTGATGCTATCGAAGCTGGCATGGTGATGATCAACCAAGTTCGCGCGACTTGGCCCGATGCGCCGTTCGGCGGGGTGAAGGAGTCAGGCTTCGGCTCCGAAGACGGCCCCGAAGGTGTCGCAGCGCATTTGGTTACCAAAACGGTGCACGTCGGATAACAAAAGCTTTTAATTTGTTAAGCGGGGTCCGGGAGCAAGGCGCTCTTACGCAGCGAGGTGGTGCCGCCTTGTTAGACAGTTTGGCGGCTGCATAAAGCGAGTCGCGGTTGTTGTTCGTGCCTCTAATGATCTGATTGCCCAAACCGCCGATGGGCCTCGATCGATGCTCTCCCGGCCAAGCCCGAGTGTGACCACTAGGTGTGTCGTCCCGGCATTTGGTGATGCATCGTCCATGCAAGAATGGAAGGATGCGCTATGGGACAGATACTACACGAGAGCCCCGCACGACATAGGCAGTCAGAAGCCATGTGCATAGATCAGTGTCAGATGGAGCTGAAGATTGCTTTGAGATTTCGCCATTGCCTCTATTGGTTCTGACCATTTCAAAGAACTTCTTTTCACCGCGTTAATTGCACTATTTCGGCTGCTGCACGGCAAACTCCGTCTGAACGCTCGAAATCGGTCAGGAATGGCGGGGTAGTCCGAAGAGCAAGGCCATCTGGTCGGATTTCCAAGTGGGCGCCTCGGCCGACGGGCGAAAGCCATAGTGAACCGTCGCGCAGTCTCGTGAAAATCAGGTCCGTTAAAGTGATTGGACCCGAAGGCAATGTCATTGCGACGTCAACGAACACTGGATTGAGAATCTCCGGTGCCAAGCCCGCCCGCACCAGCATTACATCTCTCTGCGTATGGTCACGGGCCCTTTCCATCTGAGGCAGGAAGAAAGACTGAGCAATTGGAGATGAGCATAGAATCAAGTTCGAGAACGGCAGATCGAGACTTCCAGCGGGCAGTCCAAATCCGCGCAGTTCGTTTGATACTGGAGGTTTCAGTGCTTCGACAGGTAGTGCCATGAGGCGGCGTGAGCTGTCGAAATCTGAGAAGTCGATGACGGCGGGCATTATGCTTTGACCTTTTCTGGAGATCATCGGACCCTCAAGGGCCGGGGAGAGCCATCTGCTTTTCATTTCGCATTCCGGCTTCGCATACCCTGTCCATCCTACCAGCTGCTGCGCGCGTCGCAGCCGACGTACCGCACGGTCTACACGCGCCAATCTGGCGATCAGGCGGATTCTTTAGGTTAGACATCTGCCTTGGGACGCCGCAGATATCCGTGCGTGCTTTCGGGGTGGTTAGACATGGCTAACCCGCAGAAAACTGCAATAGTGGAAGCCCGGCTCGGGCCTCCACACGTTGCCAGCGCGGCCGCTCCCTTAGTCGATCACCAGATAATAGCCGGCGGCGTTGCTGGATGGATTCATCAGCACGATCTCGAAGCGTCCGCTGAACAGCGGCGTCCACATGCATTCGCGGGTCCGTGCCTTGGCGGGAGGGCAGACCGGCTTTGCCTCACCGTCCAGAACCGTGAAATCGAGCGCGGCCTGTCCGGGTGTTGCCACGGCCACGCGGGCGGACCGCCCCCCATCAAACAGTTGCGGCAGGCGCACGGTTGCGCCGGGGTTGATCATGCCTGCCTTGTAGGCCGGCCCCAGCACACGCCCGCGATAAGGCGGCGTATCGGGCATGACGGCCTTTGCGCGCCATTGGGCCACCGGATCCGGTTCCCCGGGCATCGCCCGCGCGCCCAAGCTGTCTAGCGCTGCGAGGATCGTCCCCAGTCGTTGCGGATCGCCTTGAGCGCTGTCTGCCTCTGCCAGCAGTTTTGCCACGCCCTCTGCCGGATCGGCTGGAATGGCCAGTGCCTCACGCACCGGCGCGGCACGCCCGGAGTGCTGCGCGTTGGTGGCGCAACTTGCCAGCGCGATGGCACCGGCAAGGGTGACGATGGCTAAGGGCTTCATGGTGCAGGCTCCAGGATGAACTGCGCGCCGCGCGGGGCGTCGCCCAGCCTCAGGACAAGGCCGTGACGTTCGGCAATGGCGCGGGAAAGAGCAAGGCCGAGGCCATGGCCGGGCTTGTCGCCCGGTGCATTGGCGCGGGAAAAGCGTTCGAACACTCGGTCCCGCTGGTCGCGCGGGATTCCGGGGCCATCGTCCTCGATGGTCACGTGCGGCCCGGCACGCAGGATCAGGCGCACGCGCCCGCCCTCGGGCACATACTTGATCGCATTGTCGAGCAGGTTGGAAAGCAGCCGGGTGATCTGCATGCGCTCGCCCAGCATGGTCACGCCCGGCGCGATCGCGGTCTCCAGCGTCAGCCCGGCATCTTCGGCGCTGCCTTCGTAAAGGTCGGCAAGGCTGGTGACGAGCGCAGTCATGTCGATCTCCGCCAGCCCGGCCAGATCGCCGCGGCGGCTTTCGGCCGAGGCGATGTCGAGCAGGGAATCGAGCATCGACAGGATCGCGCGGATATCCTCGCGCGATTGGCCGATCGGGCCGCCGGCGTTCTCCGGACGTGTCTGCATTGCCGCGCCGAGCCGGTTGTCGAGATGCATCAGCGGGGTGCGGACCTCGTGCGCGACGTGTTCAGAAACCTGCTTGTAGGCCTTGAGCAATTGCGCCTGCCGGGCCAGCAGCCGCGCACCGTGGCTGGCCATTTCGTCGATCTCGTCGCCACCACGCTGTCGCGCCGGAAAGCTCGCCGCGCGGCCATCGGCGGCTGCGCCAAGCGCTGCATTCACCGCGTCCATCCTGCGCGCAAGGTGTCGCGCGGTGATCCACGCGACAAAGGCCACGGCGGCAACGATGGCCGCGCCAACGGCAAGGAACGCGCCCGAAAGAACAGCGAGGGCTGTGCGGTCGCGGTCATATTCGCGTGCGACCAGCAACTGCAGGTCAGGCGCGAGCTTGGCGCCTTGGGCATAGACGTTCGTCCCTCCCGCCAGCGTGACGAATCCTTCTTCCGACCGGGCGGCATTGATCAGCGGCCATTGCCGCACGTCTCCGGCAAGCAGGCGCCCGCCGCCATCGGCGACCATGTAATGCGAACGGCGTCCCTCGAGGCTGACCACGGCTTGCCGGTCGGCCACGCGGCGCAACAGTTCCTCGCGCCCGGCCGTGGCATAGATGTCGATCAGGCCGGCAAGGTCCGTCGAGACCGTTGCCGAGAGCGAAGCGCGGGTCTGGCGCTGGACGGTGATGGTGGTCACCGCGAACAGCACAGCCACAGCGATCACTGCGATCAGGATCGACGCGGTCGTCAATTGGCCGAAGATCGACCTTCTTCGAACTCGCGCAGGCTTCATTCGCCTCTCGTCAGTCGATAGCCTGCACCCCAGATCGTCTCGAGCGCGGGCGCGGCAAAGCCGTCCTCGAGCTTGCGGCGGAGGCGGCCGATGTTGACGTCGACCACGTTGGTCTGCGGATCGAAGTTCATGTTCCACACGTCGCGCAGCAGCATTTCGCGCGTCACCGTCTCGCCGGCGTTTTCCATGAAATAACGGAAGAGCGCGAATTCCTTGGGGCTTAGCGCGATGTGCTTGCCCGAGCGGAACGCGGTGCGGGCCTTCACGTGGCATTCGAACGCGCCGTAGATGATCACCGCGCCGTGAACCGCGCCCGCCGCGCGGCGATGCAGCGCGCGCAGCCGCGCTACCAGCTCCTGCGGCTCGTAAGGTTTGGCAAGATAGTCATCGACGCCAGCCTCGAGCCCTTCAATGCGGTTTTCGCTGCGGCCGAGGGCCGAAAGCATCAGCACTGGCGTGCCGACACCTGCCGAACGCAGGCGCGAGACGATCGTCAGGCCATCGAGATCGGGCAGCATGCGGTCGAGGATGATCACGTCGAAGTCCTCGGCACCGGCGCGCTGCAGGCCCGCCGTCCCGGTCTGCTCCCATGCCATCCGGTCACCGTCGGCCAGCACCAGTTCCTGCACGGCCTGCGCGGCGCGTGGATCGTCCTCGACGTATAGGATGTTGAGATTGCCCATCTTCGCTGCCCCCGATCCGGCATTTGCCGTGGCCGAACCGTCCGGCGCGATCATTTCACGCCGGACGGTGGCCTTGCAACCCTTCGTTTCGCGAGCGTTTCAGCGCATGTCCTCGACCGAGACCCAGCCCTTGGTGCCGAAGCTGTCCTGGACCTCGATGAACAGACCTTGCCGCTGACCGGTGGGTGTGAGAGCGGTACCGGCGCGCACGGTGCGAAGCGTTGCGGACTTGAGATCGGCCGCGGTGAACATCTTGGTGTCGATTGCGGTCGTGGCGTTTGCAGGTGCTGCCGGTGCCGGTGCGGCGGCCGGAGCGAGCGAGGCAAGCGCAGGGCCTTGGCCTGACAAGCCGTTGAAAGCCTTGACGAAAGCCTCGATCAGCATCTGCCCGTCCTTGCTCCCGGCATAGGCCGCGCCGGTCGCTCCACTGGCCACTGCGCCAAGGGTGCCGCCGCCGTTTCCGAAGGAAATCGTGGTCTTCTTGACCTCGCCTGAGCCCGACGCAACAGTCTGCCCATTGGCCGGGCTGATCAGGCGGATGCCGGCGGCCACCACTTTCTTCTTGCCGCCGAAGCCGCCGAACATGCCGAGCATCGAGCCGGCGCCTGGAATGCTGCGCATCATGCCGCTTGCCGCGCCCGAGCGGACGAGGCCTTCCATTGCAACACCCTTAGCCTTTTCAATGGCTTGGTCGACTTCTTCCTTGTCGCCGGCGATGACGTTCATCAGGAACGTGGCAGGCTTGCCGCTGGCCGGATCGTGCAGCGAAAAGCAGCCGGATTCGCGGGCCATGGCGGCGATCAGCTCGCGCGGGGAGGACAGGCCGTACTTGGTCCAGCCTTGGGTTTCGCCGTCGACCAGGGCGATCGAACCATAGCTCTTGTCGCACTTGGCGAGCGTGACGGGCGGCTCCTTGTCGGCAGCCAGGGCAGCAGTCGAAACCATTGAAAGCACGGCGAAAGTCAAGGTCCTGCGAAGCATCGGTCTTCCCCTAGAAGGGGGGCTGCACCCCCGTGCGGCCCCTTTCCAACTCTGGGGTAACTCTGCGGCAACTCCCCCCTGACTCCCACACAACTGTCCCGTCACTCTCGTGACAATTGCCGTTAATCTTCGCGGCAATTGCCGTTCAAGGAGCAACCTTGCCGAAGACAAGCACGCCGTTGACGGTGAACGCGCCAGTCGGGGCAAAATCGCTGATCTGATAGCCAAGGCCGACGTGGCTGGCGGCGTTGCCATAGAGCGCGCCCACCACGCTTGCGGTGCAAGAACCGATGCAGCTGTTGGCGTTTGCCGCCGCGATGGCAACCGAGCCCGAACCGAAGCGCATGTCGCCGCCGACAACGAGGCCGCCGTTGCCAGGGTCTGCCGATCCGCCCGGCGTTGCCATTGTCCAGCCACGGTTACCGGTGGCGACGTTGAGGTTGAAGCCGACCTTGGCCTGCGTGCCGAACTGGACGGCGAGCGTGCCCGATGCCGTTCCCGAGTTGCCGTCCGCCCCGTTGAAGTTGGTCGGGGCGGTCGAGCCGACGACGGCGTAGTTTACCGTCCCGCTTACCGGGAGGTTGGCTGCTGCGGTTCCGGTGACGATATGAACCTGAGGATTGGTCGAGGCATTGTTCGCGGTATCGTCCCAGCGCGTCCAGGCCACTGCATCATCGATCCGGCCGTGTTCCTTGAGCACCGAGGAGGTGCCGTAGAGGATGTTGGAGTTTGGCGTCAGCTTGACCCGGCTGATCGTGCCGTCCGGCGAGACCGTGACTTCGGCGGACGAGGACGCGTTAGTGCCGCCGTTTTGCAGAACCGCAGTTGGCGCGAAGCTGATCGTGGGCGAGCCGGACGAGGCGACGGTCCCGCTGGCCCTGAAGGCAGCAGAGCCGATGATGTACTTGCTGTCGCCGCCCGGCGTCAGCGCGGCGTAGGTGATTGCCGCCTTGTCTGCCGATCCGGCAAAGCTGCCGTTGACGGCCACGGTGCAGAAATTCGTGCAGCGGCTCGATCCGTCGTCCCCGGGCGCGACGAAGCCGAAGGTCCCGTTGGAATAGAGCTGGAACTGCGTTGTCGACTGCGAGATGTCGGCAAGACCGCCCGTGGTGGCGATGTTATAGACGTAATCGGCACCATTGAGACTGCCGCCGGGCATGACGATACGCGCTTCCATCGCCACTATCGGCAGGGTACGCCCGAAATTGACCTTGAAGCTGCCGGTGAACGTGCCCGGCGCGCTTGATCCGTCGATCCAGGTTGGCTTGGTCGCGGCATAGAGAGCATAGCTGACGATGCCTGTCGTCGGCGCCGAGAAGTTTGTCGGCAGGGCCCGCGCGGCGAAGTAATGCAACCCCTGGTTGGCGGTCAGGGTAAAGGGGTTGGCCCCGGTGTTGGTGCCATTGGACCACCGGCCGAGCACGATATCGGCATCCCCGGCAACGTCGCTGACCGTCATCGTGCCGGGCGTGCGCGTTATGTTGGCCGGGCGCGTGTAGCTCTGAAGCCCGCCGTTGGTATCGAGCGTATAGGCCGTGGCGCTGAAGCCCAGTTCGCTGCCGGTGATGAGACGGCCATCCGGCAACCGCAAGGTTGTTACGAAGTTGATGCGTGGGGACGTGCCGTTGAAGCCGCCGGTGTAGCTGGTCAGCACGCTGCCACCCGTCCCGCCACCGGTGGTTCCGCCCGGCAGGGTGCCGTCCTTGCCGAAGATCACCGCGCCCTGGATGCGGCCTGCGCTGAAGCTGCCGCCGTAGGTCTGGTACATCAGGCCGAGGCGGTTGACCTGCTCCTGCCCGGCGAAATCGCCGTAGAAGCTGATGTTGCACGGCGTGCCCCCGGCGACGCATCCTTGGCCCGTTCCGGTCATGCTGTTGCCGAAGAAGTAGTTGCCGAGGCTGTCGTAGATCACCTCCTGCATCTGGCCATTGGCATAGTTCGGCGTGCTGAAGGTGTAGGTCACGTCGCCGCCGGATTCGGGCATGACGATCGTGCCGAGCGTGCGGTAGGTGAGATTGCGGTTGTTGCTGGAAAAGCCGATGGTCAGCGCAGCATCGAAAGTGCCCGGCGCGGTGCGACCGTCGGAATAGACCGGGCGGGTTGCCGCCAGAACCTTGTAATCGACCGTGCCCGAAACCGGCAGCGTGCCGCCCTTGGGCGCGAGCACGACATAGGGCAGGCCGTTGTTGGTGCCGAAGCCGAACTGGCTGTTCTTGAAGCGGGCGTTGCCATCGTAGTAGCGCCCGACAATGGCACTGGCATCGCCCGCAACGTCGGTGACCTTGGCTCCAAGCGTGGCGATGTCGCCTGCGGTTTCAAGCTCCCCGGCAGCGTTGATCGTGGGGGTGGAGTTGGCAGGCTGGATATTGCCGTTGTGCCCGGCAAGCGCCTTTGAACCCGAGGCATTCGACGGAAAACCGCCGGTGTAGGTGGTGAGGCGCGTGCCGCCGGTTCCGCCCCCGGTGCCGCCACTCGAACCGGGAAGCCCCGAGAACAGGTCCGGATTTCCACCGCCTGCGAGATAGACGTAAAAGCTTTCGATGAAGGCCAGCGTCGCGCCATCGAACAGCGCGGCGAGCACGCCGGCATCGGTCAGCGCCTTGAGATAGGCGAGGATCTGCGCCTGCGTGAGCAGGGTATATTCCGATGGCTTCCCGCCGTTTGCGAGGAAGGCGTAGTAGGCTTCGAGCGCGGTGACGTAGGTCGCGTAGACCGGCAGCGCGGTGTAGCCATCGGGCGTGCCGCCGCCGGTGAGGAAAGCATAATAGGCGGTGAGGAATTCGGCCTGCGCGCCGAGCAGCGTCGCAAGCTTGCCGCTGTCGATCAGCGCCTTGATGTACTGCTGCAGCAGGGCAAGGTCGGCCCCGGTATAGGCGCTCGGCACGCCGCCTGCCTGCAGGTAGGCGACATAGGCCGCGAGCGCATCGGCGAAGGCTTCGTAGTTCGGCGGGGTCGGCAGGCCGGTGTAGAGGTCCGGGTTTCCACCATTGGCAAGATAGGTGAAGAAGGCCGAGTAGAAGCTGGCGAGCTGGCCGAGGAACGCCTCGTTCGCGCCGACGGCGGAAAGCGCGGCGAGATACTGGCGGATCTCGTCCTGCGTCAGTGCGGTGTAGGCAGAGGGCAACCCGCCGTTCTGGAGAAATTCGTAATAGGCCTGCAGCGCCGTGGCGTAGCCGGTGAAGACGTTGAACGGCAGGCCCTGCCAGCCGTCGATGGACCCGCCACTGGTGAGGTAGGCGAGGTACTGCGCATAGAACGTGGCCTGTGCGCCGAGGAAACGATCTAGCGCGCCCGCTGCGGCGAGGGCATCGAGGTACTGGCGCAGCACGGCGGGATCGAGCGCGGTGTAGGCCGACGGCACGCCGCCTGCGGCAAGGTAGGCCTGATAGCTGGCGAGCGCGGATGCATAGCCGGCAAAGACATTGGCGGGCAGGCCCTGCCAGCCGTCGATGGTGCCACCATCCTTCAGATAGGCGAGATACTGCGCATAGAACGTCGCCTGCGCGCCCAGCACCTGTTCGAACAGGCCGGTCGCCTGCAGGGTTTCGAGGTACTGGCGCAGCGCGGCAGGATCGGCGCCTTCGTAGGCGCTCGGCAGCTGGCCGCTCTGGAGGTAGGCGAAATAGGTGGTCAGCGCGGTGCGGTACTGCGCGATGAACGTGGTGCCGCCATTGGCGAGATAGGCCTGAAGCAGCGCGCGGTCGCTTTCGGCAAGGCGGACGAGCAGGCCGGAATCGTTGAGGAAGCCGATATAGGCGTTGATCGTCGCCTGGGTCGCGCCGGCAAACGCCAGCGGATCGCCGCCTGTGCGGATATAGGCGAAGTAGGCGCTGGTCAGCGAGGTGTAACGCGACACGAACTGGTCGGCATTGCCACCACCCAGCACGAAGGCGAGATAGGCATCGACCAGCACGCGGTTCTGGCTCGACAGCGCGGCAAAGCCATCGGTGCGCGAGCGGTAGGAGATGAAGGCGTTGATGTCCGCCAGCGAAGTGCCGCTGAACGAGGACGGCGCCGCGCCCGAACGGACGAGATCGAGGAACTGCACCATCAGGCCGGCATATACGGTGAGGAACTGCGCCTGGGTCTGGCCGCTGGCGAGGTAGTTCAGGTAGGCGCGGATCACGTCGGCCTGGGCCTGATTGAACGGCTGGCCACCGTAGAGGCTCTCGAGCCGGGCGGCATAGGCGACGAGGGCGGCAAGATCGCTGGACGGGAAGGTTTCGAGGCTGGGATTGGCCACAGCCGCTTCGATGCGCTGGCCTGAGGAGACGATATCGCCCGAGGCGCCAGCGGCTGCGAGCGCTTCGCCGAGGATCACGGGCACGCCGTTTTCGGCAGCGGCAACCGGGCCGCCTTCGCTGATCGCGGCGACTTGCGGTTCGGTAGCTGGTGTGGGCGCCGGTGCCGGAGCTGGCGTTTGGGCCGCAAGCTGCGCCTGCCGCTGCGGGGTCATGCGCGGGGCGGGCGCGACGGGGGCCGAAGTGGCAAGGCGGGGGTGGCCGTTGGCAACTTCCCATGCCTGCCCGGCGTTGAAGCGCCGTTCCTCGCGCCCGTTGGCAATGCTGGCAAGGCCGGTAAGGACGCGACCCGTGACCATGGTCTTGCCGCTGGCGTCAGTGGCAACCGAGAAGCTGCCGGACGAGCCTGCGCCCGCGATCTTGCCCGTCCCCTGACCGCCGAGGCGGACGAGCGTTTCGCTCATCCCTGCACCGGTGACGGTGACGTTGCCCTTGAAGAGATCGACCGAGCCATCGGGGCGCAGCTGGAACTCCGCGCCTTCGACGAACGAAAGCATCGCGCCGCTGGACAGGCGGATCTGGGTGACGCCTGACCCTTGCGTGACGCGCTCGCCACGCAGGGCGGCGGCGGCAAGATCGGCATTGTCAGCAAAGACCACTTCCTGCGCCTGGGCACGGGTGGCGAGAGCGAGAGTGGAGGCTCCGATCAGGAGGGCGGTGAGGGCTGAGGCTTTCATGGGGCTGGTCTCCCGGATCAGAATTCGAAGCGCGCGCCGGCCTGCACGGTCCAGCGTTCGTGATCGTAGAGGGCGATGTTCGACCAGTTGCGCGACCATGTGGCCTTGGGCTGGAGGAACAGGCGCGGCAGGATGGCGAACTTGACCGCGGCGGTCACATCGACGCGCTCGTCATGGCGCTTGCGCATGAACAGCAGGTCGGCGCGGTCATAGCGGCGCAAGTCGAACGCCACGCCGCCGACGACCGCGACCTTGGGCGCAATCTGGATTTCGGCACCGGCGCTCGCTCCGGCGAAGGTGTTGGATTCGGCATCGCCTGCTTGGCTGCGCGTTTCCTCGTGCCCGCCGATC
This sequence comes from Novosphingobium sp. ERW19, assembly GCF_012641315.1. NCBI lineage: Bacteria > Pseudomonadati > Pseudomonadota > Alphaproteobacteria > Sphingomonadales > Sphingomonadaceae > Novosphingobium > Novosphingobium sp. ERW19. The sequence continues at coordinate 23,011 of NZ_JABAIC010000013.1, read as the reverse complement.
AGGTTGACCGAGAACTGGCGCGCGGCAAGGCCGAGACCCACGGCAAGGCGGTCTGCATCGCGCAAGGGATCGCGGTCATAGTCGAAACGGGTGTACTGGACGGAGGCGGAGAGGGCTTTGCCGCCGGGCAGCATATGCGTGTACTGGCCGATCGCGCCAAAGGCAGTGCGGAAGCCCTTGTGGCCGAGCCAGTACTTCTGCACCTGCCCCGAAAGCGAGGCGACATCGCGGTTGGCGAAGGTGTGGGCAAAACCTGCGGTGCCGGTGAGGCTGGCTTGATCGAAGGCGGCGGAATCCAGGTTGTCGCGGAAGTTGCCGAGGAGCGAGCCGAACACGCGGTTGGTCCGGCTGATCGCGCTGACAGCGGAGATGCCGCCGGACAGGTCGTAGAATTCGTCCTTCTGGGCGCGGGCGTTGTTGCCCAGCGTTCCGGGGCCGAGCGCGGCGAAGAGCGGGATGGTGATCGAGGTCAGCTGGGTGGCGGAGTTGATGTTGCTGTCGTGCCCGAACGCGCTTTCCGCAAAGCCGGAAAGGTCGGAGCCGCCGCCCTTGATCTGCTTGTCAAACTGGCGGACGAAGCCGGTGAAGCGCTGGCGGACCGGGTCGGGAATGGTCGGATCGTCGACCACAGTGGCGAACTGGGCGCGGGCGGTGTCGATGTCACCGGCCAAGGCATAGGCGCGGGCGAGTTCGGCGCGGGCGGGGGCATTGTCGGGCTGGCGGGCCAGCACGCGCTGCAGGGCGACGATGGCTTCGCCGTAGTGCCCGGCATCCGACGCGGCGAGGCCGAGGGCGTAGTCGAACGCGGGGTCGCCGGCCTTCTGGCGCTCCTGCGCGGCAAGCGCGGTATAGCGGGCTTCGGCTTCATTGGCCTGCTGGCCGAACGCGGGCGTGGGCAGCGCGGCGGCCACGGCCAGGGCGCAGGCACTGGCCTGCAGGAAAAGGTGCTTGGTCGCCATCGTACCCCTCGCGACTGGATGATGGCATTCCAGCTATCGCGGGGCCTGGGCGATGTCCGATGACAATGATTGTCACCGGGGTGACAAGGTCAGTAGGGCAGATCCCTGAGGCTTATCACATAGACACAGGCTATGCTTGCGGGCTAAGCCAGAGTCATGAGCAAGCCCCCATCGCGCCTCCGCCTCGATCCCCGTGCCGTCGCCACGTTCTGGCGGGTGTGCGAGACCGGATCGATCAGCGGCGCGGCGCGGGTGCTGAACATCTCGCAACCTTCGGTTTCGAACACGATCTCGCTGCTGGAGCAGCGGCTGGGAGTGACGCTGTTCGCCCGCTCGCGCAGCGGCATCGTGTTGACGCGCGAGGGTGAGGCCTTGCGGGAACGTGCGCAGGCGATGGTGCGGCTGCTGGAGACGGCAGCGGTCGAGGTGGACCATGCCGCGCGCAACGTGGCGGGCCCCTTGCGGATCGGCGGGACGCCAGGCGCGCTGGTCAGCCTGCTGCCGCAAGCGGTGGCGCGGCTGGAGGAGCGCGTCGGGCCATTTGCGTTGAGCGTGGTCGAGCGGCCGGACCCGCAACTGGCCGACCTTTTGCGCAATGGCGCGATCGACCTCGCTTTCGTCACGACCGAGATCGAGGCCTGTCCGCCCGACCTGGTGGAAGTGACGGCAGCGCGCGATTCCTTTGCCCTGATCGTCGGGCGGCGGCACGATGCGCTGGGAGACCGGATTTCGCTGCGCGAAGTGGCCGAATTGCCGTGGGTGCTGCCCGAGGCGCAAGGGGCGTTCCGGCGCCAGGTCGACGCGCTGTTCCTTGCGGCCGGGGTGGCCGTGCCGCAGAACGTGATCCGCTGCGATTCGCTGCTGACGACCAAGGCCATCGTCCGCCACAGCGACCGTGTGACGATCCTGCCGCGCACCGTGGCCGCAGCGGAATTGTCCATCGGCGTGTTGCGCGCGATCGGGATCGGCGAGGCGACCTTCGAGCGCAGCGTGGGCGTGCGCTATCTGGCCGAACGCGGACTGCCACCACTGGGGCGGGCAATGCTCGACGTCCTCGCCGAGGCATAGGCTGAGCCGATGGCGGGGCGATAATCGGTTATTTTACCTGATGGCTGGCGCGGCGTAGGTCCGGCGGCAAAGCCTTGGGAGAGACCATGTTTGATCGCCGTTCCGTTCTCGCCGGGGGCGTTGCCGCCCTTGCCGCAAGTGGTGCCTCGCTGTCGGCGAAGACGACGCGGAAGGCGGCACCCAGCCCACGCTTTCCCGAGGGCTTCCTCTGGGGCGCATCGACCGCGCCGCACCAGATCGAGGGCAACAACACCACGTCGGACCTGTGGTATCTCGAACACCAGCAGCCCACCGTCTTTGCCGAGCCATCGGGCGATGCGGCGAACAGTTTCCTGATGTGGGAGCAGGATCTCGATCTGGCCAAGTGGATCGGGCTCAATACCTATCGCTTCGGCGTGGAATGGGCGCGGATCGAGCCGGCCAAGGGCCGGTTCAGCATGGGCATGCTGGGGCATTACCGACGGATCATCGAAGGCTGCCGCGCGCGCGGCCTTGCGCCGATCGTCACCTACAGCCACTTCAGCGCGCCCTTGTGGTTCAGCGCGCAGGGCGGCTGGACCAATCCCGAGAGCACCGAGCTGTTCGCCCGCTACTGCACAAGGGTGACGCAGGCGATGGGCGCCGGGATGCATAGCGCGATCACGCTCAACGAACCCAACATCCTGCTGCTGCTCAAGGCGATGCTGCCAAAGCCGGTGTGGGACATCCAGAAGCTGACGCTGGACACGGCGGCCAAGCGGCTTGGCGTGGAGAAGATGGTCTGCGGCAACGTGGCGGCGTACGATGACCTGCCGGCGCTGCAGGTGGGACTACTGGCCGCGCACAAGGCCGGCCGTGCGGCAATCAAGGCGGTGCGTCCCGACCTTCCCGTCGGCGTGTCGCTGGCGATGCTGGACGATCAGGCGGTGGGCAAGAACTCGATCCGCGACCGCATGCGCGGTGAGCTTTACGGGGCATGGCTTGAGGTGGCCAAGACCGATGACTTCATCGGTGTGCAGAACTACGAACGCGCCTTGTGGGGCGACAAGGGCAGGCTGCCTGCGCCTGAAGGCAGCGTGCGCAACTTTTCAGGTACGGAAGTCTGGCCCCTCTCGCTGGCTGGCGCGGTGCGGTATGCCCATGCGGTAACGGGCGTGCCGGTGCTGGTTTCGGAGCATGGCGTCGGCACAGATGACGACGCGGTGCGCGCCGCGTTCATTCCGCCTTCGCTCGCGGGTCTCAAGCAGGCGATGGATGATGGCGTGCCGGTGATCGGCTATTGCCACTGGTCGCTGGTCGACAACTTCGAATGGATCTTCGGCTTCCGGCCCAGATTCGGCCTTGCCAGCTATGATCCGGTCACCTTCGAGCGCAAGGCCAAGCCGAGTGCCGGCGTTCTGGGGGCGATTGCCAGGGCCAACGCGCTCGCGTGAAAAAAAGAGCGGGCGGCAGTCTGACCTGCCACCCGCCCATTTTCGCTGTCGTTTCGATCAGAACGCTATGCTGAGCGAGGCGCGGATCGAGTAGTCGACGCCGCCCTGGATCTGTTCGGCACCACCGGCCAGCTGCCAGGTATAGTCCATGCCGCCCATCAGCAGGCGCGCTTCGGACGTCCAGCCTGACTTCATGCGGTCGGCCACCAGGCGGAACTGGTCGCCGTCCTCGAAGTTCGCCACCGTATCGCCGAGCGTTCCGGCGAGCCGTGCGCGGTAGCCGCCTTCCAGCTCCAGCGTGAGCGGGCGCTCGTCGCGGGTGACCTCGCCCGCGCTCCACGCGGCGGTGAGGCTGCCGGTGCCGGTCAGCAGGTCCGAGGTGCGCTTGGCGACGGACAAGGCGATCTGTTCGCTGCCGCTCTCGGTGTAGCCCTTTTCGCTCAGCCGATAATAGTCGAACTTGGCCATCGGCTTGAGCGAGAGGTTGCCGCCGAGATCAGCGCGGTAGGAGACGCCGCCCTGACCGCCCACGGTCCAGCCCTTCCACCGGCCATTGGCGGTGTAGGACAGGGCCGTGCCATTGACGGCGCCGGTGAACTGCCGCGTCGAATTCAGCGAAACGCGGCCGCCCGAGGCCTTGGCGAAGGCGTAGAACGGACCGGATGCAAGACGCCAGAACAGGCCGAGCTCGTAGTTGCTCGCATCGGTCTTCTGGTAGTCCGAGGTGGTGATGTCGCCCTTGGTATAAAGGAACGACAGGCCGAGATAGCCCGCGCCGATATCGCGCTCCAGCCCGGCCGACAGGCCCCAGCCCTTGACCTCGAACGCCGCCGTGCCGGTCTGGTCCTTGGTCCCGCGGAAGTAGACCGGTTCGAACCAGCCGCCAACTTCGCTGATGTCGAAGATCGAGCTGTCGTCCATCAGGTGGCGCGAGGCGATCCGGCCCGAACGGGTGACAAAATCGAACACGCCACCGGCATAGTCGGGCAGGAGCTGATTGAACTGGCCCTGCAGCGCGGCAGCATCCTCCACCTGCAGGAAACTGCTGCCGAGATTGGTCACCGCCGTGCCCTGCTTGTAGATCGCGTCATAGGCGGCGGCTTGCGGCGCGGTGAGGCCCAGCTGCGCGGCGCTCTTGCGCGTCACGGCCAGCACCAGCGTCTCGCCGACGCGATTGATCGCGCCGTTGAACAGGACCGGGAGCTGGGTGGTGGTGGCATCGAACACCGGCGAACCGGTCAGCGTGCCCGCCTTGAGGAAGGTGTAGTTGCCCACGGCCTTGTCGAGCGAGGTGATCGTGGCCGTGACCTTCGAGCCGCTTGCAAAAGTCGCGGTGTTCACGTCGATCAGCGAGGAGGTGCCGGTGCTGCCGTCGATATAGACGTTGAGCGCACCGCCGGAGTTCACGGCAAGGCTGTCGAACTTCATAGTAGTGGCGCTGCTGGCTCCGAAGCGTCCGCCGTTGACCGTGACGTCGAGCGCGCCGCTGTTGGCCAGCGTGCCGGCGAAGATCGAGGTGCCGCCAAGGGTCAGCGTTCCGGCATTCCCGGCAAGATCGAGCTTGCCGATGAAGAAGGCGGTGTCGCCCATCGTCATCGTCGCGGTGCCCGCGCCGAAGTCGATGTTGCCGACATAGCCGCTGTCGCCCGAAAGCAGGACCGAATCGTTGCCCGCGCCGAGGAAGCTGTTGCCGAAGATGCGGCCCGAAGCCACGTCGAGCACGTCGTTGCCGCTGCCCGTGTGGATGTTGCCGGTGATCGAGGTGTAGATCGTGGGGTTGGCCGGGTTGTAGCCGCTGGCGGCCTTCTCGGCATCCTGCGCCTTCTTGTCGATCGCGTTGAGGTACTGCTTGATCGTTACGCCGCTGGTGTTGGCGGTCAGGTCGATCGCGCGCAGGTCATCGCCGCTGGAGCCCGATACCGAGATGAACCCGGTGTTGTTGAGGCTGGTCAGAGTCCCCGACTTGTCCTGGATGGCATAGGCAGTGCCTTCGCCAGGTGAGGACAGCGTGGCCTTGATCGAACCGCTATTCGACAGGCTGGGCACCGTCGAGCCTTCGTTGATCAGGATGGCGACGGCCTTCTGGTCAACAGTCGTCGCGCTGATCGTGCCCGAAACGCCGATGCCATTGGCCATGGTCACGGTGCCACCCTTGCCGCCGATCACGACGGCATAGGCATCGGTATTGCTGTAGACGGCATTGGCAGTGACGTTGCCGTCGAGCGCGAGCGAGAATTCGCCATCGCGCCCCTTGACCTTGCCGATCACGATGTCGCTGGCTGCGCCGACGAGAATACCAGGGCTGTTGCCGACCGAGGTGATCGTGCCGGTCACTTCCGAAGCATCGGCCACGCCGTCGTTGTCCTCGTCGGTCTTGGTGCTGTCGAGGTCATAGGGAGCGGCGTCGAGCAGGATGCCGCCGGCAACGCTGCCGCCGATCTCGACCGCGGCCTTGCCGGTGCGCAAGTCGGTGCGCGAAAGCGTCTTCGTGGAGCCGGCATCGTTGGTATAGGCAGAGCTTTGCGAGATCGCGCCCTGGATGCGCACCGCGCCGCCGACATTGCCATCGACGACCAGGCCCTGCGCACCGGCGCCGACGACTGCGACAGTGCCTTCGACCGTGACGTTGCCCGAGACGCCCTTGGTGCCGATGCCGACGCTGTTGTCGCCCAGCACCTTGATCGTGCCGGTGTTGGAAACGCTGCCGGTGAGGTCAGACTTGGCGACCATGCCGCCCGAGTTGAGGCCCTCAACCGTGATCGTGCCGGTGTTCTTGAGGGTTGCCGTGGTCGTCGCGCCCGCTCCGACAAGGATGCCATAGCGGTTGCTGGCCGAGGCGATCGGGCCATCGACGATGCCGTTGTTGTCGGTATCGGCGCCATTGAAGCTTTCGGTCACGGTGATCGTGCCGCCGTTGGTCACCGTGGTGTTGCGCCCGGCCTCGATGGTGATGCCGGTATCGCCGTCCTTGCCGCCGGTGTTGCTGATCGTGCCACCCGAAGCGACGGTGGCGGTGTTGTTCGAATCGACCGTCACCGCGGTGCCGCCCGAGCCCAGCGTGATCGTGCCGCCGCTGGCAACGGTGACGTTGCCGGCGGTCGAGGTCTTGAGCGGCGCGGTCGTGCTGGTGCTGACGGTGGTGTCGGCATGAGCCGCCTGAGGCGCCAGGAGGATGAGAGCCAGAGACGCTCCAGTCAGCGTCGACAGAAAAGTGGTGCTGCGAAGACGGTCCATAAACCCCTCATCAATTCCGATAAAGATGGCCCGCGCCGGGGTGCGGTCGGCGCGGGCCGAGTGCCGGACGGCGAGGCAAGCCCCGCTGTCCGATCGACAGGTCGGAGGACTCTTGGCCGCAAAGCCGGTTGCCTCCGCAGCACCTAACGGAGTGCGCTGGCCAACCCTTCGCCCGGTCGCGCAAATATTTGCGACGGACCGTGTCTGGAGTTCCCGTAAATCTGTTGTTCACTTGGGAACCGGCAGGCAGAGTACGTGGAATCCCCTGCGCTTGGGCCGGGGATTGGTGCGAAACGGCGGGTATCCTTGACCTTCTACGGCGATCTGCGCTCGGAAGCGGTGTCGGCTGAAGACAGCCCGATTCCCGCTGCGGACCCGATCCATCGCGAGGCGCTCGACGATGCGGCCCTCATGCGCGAGGTCGCGCGCGGCTCGGTCGACGCCTTCACGCTGCTGGTCGATCGCCATTCGCCCGCGCTCTATCGCGTGGCCATGCGCATGCTGTCCGATGCGGCCGAGGCCGAGGACGTGCTGCAGGACTGCTTTGCCCGCCTGTGGCAGAACGCCCCGCGCTGGACGCCGACCGGCGCTGGCCTGGTCGGCTGGCTGCACCGCGTGACGATGAACCTGTGCTTCGATCGCAAGCGCCGCTTCCGCGTGGTCACGGTCGACACGATGCCCGATCCCGCTGACGACGCGCCGTCTGCCGATCGCCGGATCGAAGCCGACCAGGCCTCGCAGGCCGTCGCCGACGCGCTGGGTGACTTGCCCGAGCGCTATCGGGCGGCGTTAGTGCTCTGTTATTACGAAGGATTTTCGAACGCTCTTGCAGCCGAGGTTCTGGACCTCAATATCAAGGCCATGGAATCGCTGCTGTTCAGGGCCCGCAGGCAGATGCGCACGCTGCTCGAGGCACGCGATGTGTCCTGCGCCGATCTTGGGGCGCAAGCGTGATGGCGCGCAAGGTTCCAGCCTCGCCCGCGCGGGCCGATGCCGCGCTCGATCAGGTGCTCGACAAGGCGCCGCGTCCGGCGATGCCGCCTGGACTTGCTGCGCGGATCGTGGCGCAGGCGACGGCGCTGCCGCAGCTTCCGGCCGAACCGGTTCCCCAAGCCGAGCCGGTGCCCTCGCGCGAAACCGCGCAGGTCATTCCGTTCGCCGTGCAGGAGCCTTCGGTGACGACCCCGTCACGCAAGCGTTTTGCGGTTGGCGGGTTTGCCGCGATTGCCGCCACTGTCGCGGCCGTGGTGCTGCTGGGCCAGTCGGGACAGAGTCCGGTGCCATCGGGCGTACCCGCAGCAGTGATGGCGCAGCAGCAGCCTGAAGCAGGGCAACCGGCGGCAGCGCCAGCGGCAGTCATGGCAGAACCGACCCCGCAACTGGCGCGTGCTCCCGCCGCGCAGCCAGCACGCCAAGCCGTCGCTGTGGCGGGGACGCAGGCAGATGCGCCTGTGCCCGCTCCGGCGGTGCAGCCGGCCGTTGAGCCTGAGGCGCAAATGGCGGCCGCAGCTGCTCCTGCGCCGCGGGAAACTGCCGGGCCCAAGGCCGATCCTTCGGCGCGGCCGTCACCGCCGCGCGGGCTGATGGGGCCGCCGGCGCCGCAGCAGGGCTGGGGCTTTTCGGGCGGGGCGCCGGGTGGAACGCTGCCAGGCGGGCAATCGCTGCCGAGCCAGACGACCGGTACGGCACCGCCGCCGCCGCCCCCCTCCGGCAACTAGCGGCAGGCCTGTCGCTCGGCTAAGGGCTTGCCATGCAACAAGAACCGATCCTCGTGCTGACCACCGGCGGCACTATCGACAAGGCCTATTTCGACGCGCTCAGCGAATACCAGATCGTCGAGAGCGGCATCCCGGCGCTGATCGCTGAGGCGCGCGTGGCGCTGCCGTTCCGGGTGATGGAGCTGATGCGCAAGGACAGCCTGGAACTGACCGATGCCGACCGAGCGCTGATCGCTGCCGCCGTGCGCGAGGCGCCCGAGCGCCATGTCGTGATTACCCACGGCACCGATACGATGACCGAGACGGCCAAGGCACTCAGTAACATCGAAGGCAAGACCATCGTGCTGACCGGCGCGCTGTCACCGGCGCGCTTTGCCGAGACCGACGCGCACTTCAACCTCGGCATGGCCTTCGCCACGGCGCAGGTCGCCGCGCCCGGCGTGTGGATCGCAATGAGCGGGCAGGTGTTCGACGGGCTGAAGGTCCGCAAGGACCGCGCGGCCGGCAAGTTCGTGAGCGTCTGAGCTCACGAACTCGCCAGCCGGTCAGGCCGTGAGGAATTCCCTGGTGTAGCGCTCACGCAAGCTGCGCTTGTCGACCTTTTCGGTGCCAAGACGCGGGAGCGGCTCGGTTACTTCCCAGAAGCGCACCGGGATCTTGAACGGCGCGATGTGGGCTTTCAGGAACTCGCGCAGCTCCTCCTCGGTGGCCGAGCAGTTCTCCTTGGCGAGATAGACCGCAGCGGGCACTTCGCCCAGCTTCTCGTCCGGCAGGCCGAACACGCTGGCCTCGGCGATGCAGGGGTGGGCGTAGATTGCGCTTTCCACCTCGATGCACGAGATGTTCTCGCCACCGCGGATGATGATGTCCTTCTTGCGGTCGACGATGAACAGGTAGCCCTCGGGGTCGAGGTAGCCAAGGTCGCCGGTGCGGAAGTAGCCATCGGGCATGATCGCCTCACGCGTGGCTTTTTCGTTGTCCCAGTAGCCAAGGAAGTTGCAGATCGAGCGGATCGACACTTCGCCGACCTGGCCTTGGGGCAGTGGCTTGCCATCGTCATCGAGGATCGCGAGATCGACCAGCGGGCGCGAGGCGGTGCCGGTGCTGCCAGGCTTCGCCAGGTAGTTCTCGTTCAGATTGCCGCAGCCGACGCCGTTGGTCTCGGTCAGGCCATAGCCCAGCAGCGGGAAGGCATGGGGCAGTGCCTTGCGGATGCGGTCGACATGCTCGATCGGGCGCGGCGCGCCGCCGGCAGCGAACGAGACACAGGTCGACAGGTCGTAGTTGTCGCGATCGGGGTGGGTGGCGATCTCGAAGCTCATCAGCGGCACGCCGACGAAGTAGGTTACCTTCTCGCGCTCGATCAGGCGCATCGCCTCGACCGCGTCCCACTTGGGCATCAGCACCAGCTTGCGGCCCAGTGCGAAGGACTGGAGGAACACCGGCACTTCGCCGGTCACATGGAACAGCGGCACGTTGACCAGCGTCACCGGCTGCGAGCCTTCGGCCGGGCCTTCGCCTCGCGCGGTGAGGATCGCCAGCATAGCGGCCGACTGGCAGACGTAATTCATCGTGCCCTGAACCACGCCGCGATGATCCGAATAGGCGCCCTTGGCCATGCCGGTGGAGCCCGAGGTGAACAGCACCGTGGCCAGATCGTCGCCGGTAAGGTCGGGCAGGATCGTCTCCATCCCGCCACCGTTTGCGAGCAGCGCGGCAAGGCCCTCTTCATAAGGGCAATCGTGACCCATCGGCAGGAGCTGCGCGCCATGGGCGTGGCCATCGAGCCGGGCGGCGCGGCCGGCATCGGCAATGACGAAGCGGCACTTCACCAGATCGATGCCGTGCGCCAGTTCCTCGCCCTGCCACCAGCCGTTGAGCAGCGTGGCGCAACCGCCTGCCATCAGCACGCCCATGTAGGCGATGACCCAGTTGGCCGAATTGCGCGCGGCGATGCCGACTCGTTCGCCCTTCTGCAGCTTCAGCCCTTCGACCAGGCCGCCCGCGACATGGCGCGCGGCCTTGTAGGCATCGGCAAAGCTGAGGCGGGTATCGCCATCGACGATGAAGGTCTTTTCGCCCTGCGTCGCGCAGAAGTACGCGAAGTAGGCCGGCAGGTGCGGCGGGGCGGCGGCGATCATGGGCAATTGCTGCCCGAACCGCTCGATCGGGACGGTGTGGAACATGCCACCTTCGGCAGTGAGCGCGCCAAAGGCGCCGTCCATGGCAAGGTCCAGTTCGGTCTTCATGATACCCTTTCGTCTCCTCACCCTGACGCTGTCTTGTTTCGCGCCTTTTTCGGGTTTGCCTGCAACCTTTTCCCTGTGCCAATACGTTACCCTATTGGGCGCGTTTGACAGCACGAAAACGGGTCCGTTCACGAAGTTCTAGGGAGTTCACTTCTTGCTGTCACTAGTGTCAACAGCAACCGCGCTTGCCGTAGCGTCGGCGTCCGCAGGTGCCGGACATGCGCCGATTCGCTGGGAGGATCTGGGCGTCGGGCCGATCGCGCTCGATCTCGGGTTCTTTGCGCTGAAATGGTACTCCCTCGCCTATCTCGCCGGGATCGTGCTGGGCTACTGGCACCTGTCGAAAATGCTGCGCCAGCCCGGTGCGCCGATGGCGCAGCGCCATGCCGACGACCTGTTTTTCTATGCAACGCTCGGCATCATCCTTGGCGGGCGGCTCGGCTATGCGATCTTCTATGCGCCCGAACTGCTGTCGCATCCTGAAAACCTGATCAAGCTGTGGGAAGGCGGGATGAGCTTCCATGGCGGCTTGATCGGCACCGTGCTCGCGATTGCCTGGGTATCCTGGCGCGGCAAGCTGAACTTCGTGCGGGTGTGCGACTACATTTCCGTCTGCGTGCCGTTCGGCCTGCTGTTCGGCCGTCTGGCCAACTTCGCCAATGGCGAGCTGTGGGGCCGCGAGGCAGGTCCCGGCGTACCGTGGGCGATGGTCTTCCCCGGTGGTGGGCCGGTCGCACGCCATCCCAGCCAGCTTTACGAAGCGGGGCTCGAAGGGCTTGTGCTGGCTGTCATCCTGCTCGTGCTGTTCTGGAAGACCAAGGCGCGCTGGCGGCCGGGGCTGCTCGTCGGCACTTTCACGCTGGGCTATGCCCTTTCGCGCTTCACCGTCGAATTCTTCCGCGAGCCCGATGCACAGCTGCTCGACTTTGCCATGCAGACCGGTCTTTCGATGGGCCAGTGGCTGACCGTCCCGATGATGGCAGTGGGCCTGTTCTTCCTTCTGCGCGGATTGATGCGCAAGCCGGTGCCCGCGGGCGGAGCCGTCCCGGCGTGAGCCAATCGCTGCTGGAGACCTTCGCCCGCCTGATCGCCAACACCGGGCCGATCAGCGTGGCGCATTACATGGCCGAATCCAACGCGCGCTATTACTCCAGCCGCGATCCCTTCGGCACGGCGGGCGATTTCATCACTGCGCCCGAGATCAGCCAGATGTTCGGCGAACTGATCGGGCTGTGGATGGCCGACATGTGGATTCGCGCCGGGCGGCCCGAGCCGATCCACTATGTCGAACTCGGGCCCGGCCGCGGCACCTTGGCGCGCGATGCGCTGGGCGCGGCACGCCGCTATGGCCTGACGCCGCGGGTGCATTTCGTGGAGACGAGCACGGCGCTCAAGGCGCTGCAACTCGAACTCCATCCGACGGCGTTCTGGCATGCCGATCTTTCCACCCTGCCAAGCGACGGGCCGCTGCTGATCGTCGGCAACGAATTTCTTGATGCCCTGCCGGTCCGGCAGATGGTGCGGACGCCTGCTGGCTGGCGCGAGCGCATGGTAGGCCTTGCCGAGGGGCGACTGGTGCCGGTCGCAGGCTCCGCGCCGATGGATGCGGCTGTGCCGCAGGGGCGGCAGGATGCCCCTGAAGGCACGATCATCGAAACATCGCCGGCTTCGGCCGCAGTCGTCTATGAAGTGGCGGGCAGGCTGGCCGGACAGGGCGGCGCAGCGCTGTTCATCGATTATGGCCACGCCGAGCCGCGCTTCGGCTCCTCGCTCCAGGCGGTGCGGGCGCATCGCAAGGTCGATGTCTTTTCCAATCCGGGTGACGCAGACCTTACCGCGCATGTCGATTTCTCGGCCTTGGCTCCGATCGCGCTGTCGCGCGGGGTGCAGTGGCTCGGCACGGTCGAGCAGGGGCGCTGGTTGCGGGCGCTGGGGATCGATGCGCGGGCCGAAGCGCTGGCGGCTTATGCGCCCACCCATGCCGAGGCAATCCACGCCGCGCGCGAGCGGCTGACCGGGGAAGGCCAGATGGGCGTTCTGTTCAAGGTCATGGGACTCGCCGGGCCGCGCTGGCCGCAAGGCGCCGGATTCGCCTGAGGCGAAACCTGTGCGCCACCAACTGTCGCAAGACTGAAATCGCCCGGAAATACGGGCTCGATCAAGGGCTGTTTCCCGCACCAAAATGCCTGTTGGCAAAGCCGTGGCTTTGCGTCTATCAGGCGCGCCAAGTGGGGGCCGGGGCCGTGCATTGCGCGTGCCCGGTTCCCGTGCGGTTCCGGTGTTCATGTGGTTAGCCCCATGGGCAATTTCCAGAGCCGTTCCAAAGGGGCAAGTTGGACCGTGCGCGATCCGCGTGCGCGGCGGCAGCAGGCAGGGAATTTCAATGGCTGAACAGGCAAGCATCGACACTTCGGCACAGGCCGAAGAAGGCGTGCGCCGGCGCGATTTCATCAATATCGCGGCGGTGAGTTTTGCGGGGGTTGGCGGCGCTGCCGTGCTGGTCCCGCTGGTAAGTCAGATGGCGCCGTCGGCGGACGTCCTGGCGCAGAGCTCCACCGAAATCGACATTTCGGCGATCCAGCCGGGTCAGGCGATCAAGGCGGTCTTCCGCAAGCAGCCGGTGTTCATCCGCAACCTGACGCCGGAAGAAATTTCCGCTGCCGACAAGGTTGACGCTTCCTCGCTGCGCGATCCGCAGACGCTGGAAGAGCGGACCAAGGAAGGCAAGACCAACTGGCTCATCACCATGGGCGTCTGCACCCACCTCGGCTGTGTGCCGCTGGGCGCGGGCGAAGGTGAAGTGAAGGGCGAGTTCGGCGGCTACTTCTGCCCGTGCCACGGTTCGCACTATGATACCGCCGCACGCATCCGCAAGGGTCCGGCACCGAAGAACCTCGAGGTGCCCGAATATGCATTCATCTCCGACACTGTCGTGAAGATCGGCTGAGGACAGGCAACATGAGCTTTCCCTGGGCAAACGAATACAAGCCGGCCAATGGCCTGACGCAGTGGCTTGACGAAAAGCTGCCGCTGCCCCGCTTCGTCTACAACGCCGTCGGCGCCGGTTATCCGGTTCCGCGCAACCTGAACTACATGTGGAACTTCGGCGTCCTCGCCGGCTTCTGCCTGGTGCTTCAGATCGTGACCGGCGTCATCCTCGCGATGCATTATGCCGCGAACGCTGGCGTTGCCTTCGACAGCGTCGAGCACATCATGCGCGACGTGAACTGGGGCTGGATGCTGCGCTACGCCCACGCCAACGGCGCTTCGGCGTTCTTCGTCGTCGTCTATCTCCACATCTTCCGCGGCTTCTTCTACTCCTCGTACAAGGCCCCGCGCGAGATGATCTGGCTGCTGGGCGTGGTCATCTTCCTGCTGATGATGGCAACGGCGTTCATGGGCTACGTGCTGCCCTGGGGCCAGATGTCGTTCTGGGGTGCCAAGGTCATCACCGGCCTGTTCGGCGCGATCCCGGTGGTCGGCGAACCGCTGCAGGTTTGGCTGCTGGGCGGCTATGCGCCCGACAACGCCGCGCTCAACCGCTTCTTCTCCCTGCACTTCCTGCTGCCTTTCGTGATCGCGGGTGTCATCATCCTGCACATCTGGGCGCTGCACATCCCCGGCTCGTCGAACCCGACCGGCGTCGAAGTGAAGAGCGAGAGCGACACCGTTCCGTTCCACCCGTACTACACGGCGAAGGACGGCTTCGGCCTCGGCGTGTTCCTGCTGATCTACTGCGCGGTGCTGTTCTTCGCACCGAACGCGCTGGGTCACCCGGACAACTACATTCCGGCCAACCCGCTCTCGACCCCTGCGCACATCGTTCCGGAATGGTACTTCTGGCCGTTCTACGCGATCCTGCGTGCCTTCACCTATGACTTCTTCTTCATCCCGGCCAAGTTGATGGGCGTGCTCGCCATGTTCGGCGCGATCCTGGTGTGGTTCTTCCTGCCCTGGCTGGATACCTCGCCGGTGCGTTCGGGGCATTACCGTCCGCTGTTCCGCAAGTTCTTCTGGTTCGGACTGATCCCGACCATGGCCGTGCTGTTCTACTGCGGCGGCGCTCCGGCTGCGGAACCTTACGTGATGCTCAGCCAGCTGGCATCGCTGTACTACTTCGCGCACTTCCTCATCATCCTGCCGATCGTCTCGTCGATCGAGAAGCCGGAACCGCTTCCGTTCTCGATCACCGAAGCCGTACTCGGCAAGGATGAGAGCGCAGTGCTCAACGCCAACCCTGCGGCCGCCTGAGCCGGTACGAAGCGCAAGAGAAAGAGAACCCCATGGTCCGTCTTTTTGGCCCCCTAGTCGGCCTCTTCTTCGCCGTCGCACTGCTCTGGTCGTTCGGCAATGGCGCCTACTCGGCGATCTCGGAACCCGCTGCCCCCACGGCAGAGCACGAGTTCCACCTGCACCCCAAGGACGTGAAGTTCGCGTCCGACGGGGCGTTCGGCAAGTTCGACAAGCAGCAACTGCAGCGCGGCTTCCAGGTCTACAAGGAAGTCTGCTCCACCTGTCACTCGCTCAAGCACGTTGCCTTCCGTGACCTCGCCGCCCTCGGCTACTCGGAAGCCGAAGTGAAGGCGATCGCCAAGGAGTGGGGCACCAAGCAGCCGACCTTCGATGCGAAGACCGGCGAGCGCGCAGAGCGTGACAACATCCCGTCGGACTACTTCCCGACCGTGTACTACGCAGGACAGGGCAGCCCGCCGGATCTGTCGCTGATCACCAAGGCCCGTCACAATGGCGGCGCCTATGTCGCCTCGCTGCTGACCGGTTATCAGGAACAGCCTGCCGAGCTGCTCAAGAAGTTCCCGGATGCCAAGACTCCGGACGGCCTGTACTACAACCCGTACTTCGCCAACCTGAACCTCTCGATGCCCGCTCCGCTGACCGGCGAAGGCCAGGTGACCTATTCGGATGGCACCAAGGCCACTGTCGACCAAATGGCGCAGGACGTTTCGGCCTTCCTGATCTGGACCGCCGAACCCAAGCTGGACAAGCGCAAGCAGACCGGTTGGGCCGTGCTCGGCTTCCTCCTGTTCGCCACTGTGCTGGCCTACCTTGCCAAGAAGAACGTCTGGGCGGACAAGAAGGGCGAATAAGCCTTTCCCGCCCGATGGGCAAAACGAACGAGGCCACCGGAAACGGTGGCCTTTTTCGTGCGTCAGTCCGGCGTGCCGTCGATCCTCAGCTCGCTCGCCCGGCGAAACAGTTCCAGCACCAGCGGATCGCTCTCGGTATTGCGGATGGCCACCTCGAAGCGGATCTTGCGGGCGGGGGCCGGCAGAACCTCGGCGAGCACGCCCGCCTCCAGCAGTGGCCGCACCATCGGCTCGGGCAGCACGGCCGCGCCGCCGCCGCCGGTGACGATGTCAATCAGCGTGCGCACGTTGTTGCAGGTGCCGATCGAGCGCGGCGTGACGCGGTTGGCTTCGAGCGTCTCCATCGTCACGCCGTGCAGCGGCGAGAGGTCCGGAATTGACCACACCGGCAAGGCATTGGCAAAGCCGCCCGCCGCTGCCGTCCGCGCGCTCGCTGCCCAGACGAGGCCGACTGAACCGATCGGCGTGGTGCGGATGCCGGGGCTGGCCACCGGTCCGGCCAGAAAGGCAAGATCAATCGTGCCGCCCAGCAGTTGCTGAAACATGCGCGCGGTCAGGTCCAGCTCCAGTTCCAGTGTCACTCCGGGCAAGTCCTGCTCGATTGCGTGGACGAAGCCCGGCAAGCACGATGCTGCGGCAATCTCGCCCGAACCGATCCGCACGACGCCGCTGGCGCCCTCGAAGCCGGACGCCGTCAGCAGCGCCTTTTCGAACCCTGCCCACAGCGGCTCGCATTCCTGCACCAGCCGCCGCCCGCGCGCGGTCAGCACCATGTTGCGCCCCTCGCGACGGAAGATCGCGATGCCCAGCTGCTCCTCGATCTCGCGCACGCGGGCGGATATCGCGGGCTGCGTGGTGTTCAGCCGCTCGGCCGCGGCGCGGAACGTGCCGAGGCGCGCGATCCACAGCAGCGTTTCAAGGTGATAGATCGCAATTCGCTTCATTGATCACAGGTTGTTATCGATTGTGATAAAAAACAATCGCTCTTTTCAATTTGTATCCTGTGCTAGCACCTCCGGCGAAAAGGAGAGTCTGCCGATGTCGAAGAAGCTCTATGCCGATGCCACTGCTGCGCTCGATGGCCTGCTGCGCGATGGCCTGCTGATTGCCTGCGGCGGTTTCGGTCTGTGCGGCATCCCCGAACGCCTGCTCGATGCCGTGCGCGATTCGGGCGTCAAGGACCTGACCTTTGCCTCCAACAACGCCGGGATCGACAACGAGGGCATTGGCAAGCTGCTGCGTACCCGGCAGGTCAGGAAGATGATCTCGAGCTACGTTGGTGAGAACAAGGAGTTCGAGCGCCAGTACCTTTCCGGCGAACTCGAAGTCGAATTCTGCCCGCAAGGCACTCTCGCCGAGCGCATGCGCGCCGGCGGCGCCGGCATCCCCGGCTTCTACACCAAGACCGGCGTCGGCACGCTCGTGGCCGAGGGCAAGGAAACCAAGGTATTTGACGGGCAGGAATACGTTCTTGAACGCGGCATCTTCGCCGACATCGCACTGGTCAAGGCCTGGAAGGCGGACGAGACCGGCAATGTCGTGTTCCGCAAGACCGCGCGCAACTTCAACGTGCCTGCCGCAACTTGCGGCAAGGTCTGCGTCGTCGAGGTCGAGGAAGTGGTGCCGGCGGGCTCGCTTGACCCGGACAGCATTCACCTCCCCGGCGTATATGTGCAGCGCATGATCGTCGGCGCGCCTTACGAAAAGAAGATCGAGTTCCGCACCGTGCGCGAGCGGGAAGCCGCATGATCCGGCATGCGCTGCCTCTGATGGCGGCGCTGGCGGCCACGCAGCTCTCGGGCTGCGTCGCTGCGGCCATCGCGCCACTGGCGGCGACGGGCGCGCTCGGTACCAAGGCGGTGAAGGGCAAGAACAAGCCCGAGCAACCCAAACCCCAGACGACGCCCGAAGTGACGGTCGGCCAAGGCGTCTCGGCCACGCCGCCACTGCTGGCGCCTGCCCCGGAAGTGCCGGAGCCTGCTGCGGCCGCACCGATGGTCGAAGCGGCAGAGCCTCAAGCCGCAGACGATTCGTCCTACGATCCCTACGGCGCGCTTGCCGCCTATGTTCTGGCCCAAGCCGAGGCGGCCCAGCCGGCCAAGGTGCGCACCTCTGCCCTGCTCGATCAGCGCAGTCTTGTCGCAGTCCCCAAGATGAGCCCTTGCACCGACCAGCGCGGGGCCGTGCTGATTGATCTCGATCCGGGCGACAAGGCGTTCGACCTAAACGATCCGCCCACTCCGATGCCCGGCCTCGCCCAGCACCTGCGGCGCATCCGCGGCACGGGGACGGCGGTGGTGTGGATCGCCTCGCTGCCCGAAAGCGATGCCAAGCGCCTCGCCACGATCCTCAAGGCGACCGGACTCGATCCGCTCGGCATCGATCGGGTCATGCTCCTGCATTCGCGCGAGACCCGCAAGCAGCAGATCCTCGACCGCGCGGACGACGACTGGTGCGTGCTGGCGATTGCCGGCGACCGGAAGGCCGATTTCGACGAGGTCTTCGACTATCTGCGCAATGCCGATGGCCCTGTCGCCATCGCGCTCGAACAGTTCATCGGCGCAGGCTGGTTCCTCGCGCCGCCCCCCATCAAGTGACACGAAAGAGCAAGACCCATGACCACGCATGACGGGCTGAAGACGGGCTGGAGCCGTGACGAAATGGCGGCACGCGCCGCGCGCGAACTGCAGGACGGCTTCTACGTGAACCTCGGCATCGGCATCCCGACGCTGGTTGCGAACCATGTGCCCGAGGGGATGACTGTGACGCTGCAGTCCGAGAATGGCATGCTCGGCATCGGTCCGTTCCCCTATGCAGGCGAGGAAGACCCGGACCTGATCAATGCCGGCAAGCAGACGATCAGCGAACTGCCCCATTCGGCCTACTTCGACAGCGCGCAGTCCTTTGCCATGATTCGCGGCGGCAAGATTGACCTCACCGTGCTGGGCGCGATGGAAGTGGCCGAGAACGGCGATATCGCCAACTGGATGATCCCCGGCAAGATGATCAAGGGCATGGGCGGTGCGATGGATCTCGTCGCCGGGGTCAAGAAGATCATCGTGGTCATGGAGCACTGCGCCAAGAACGGTGACCCGAAGTTCATCCCCGCCTGCACCCTGCCGCTGACCGGCAAGGGCGTGGTCGACATGATCGTGACCGACCTTGCGGTTTTCCAGCGTCCGGACCACAATTCGCCTTTCAAGCTGATCGAGTGCGCGCCGGGCGTGTCCGCCGAGGAGGTCCGCGCCCGCACGACGGCGCACTACGTCGATCTCTGAAGGGGAGCACCTGATGGCCAATGACCTTGCCGCAATTCCATTGAGCCGCATCGATGGCAGCCCGGACACGCTGGGCAACCATGCCGGCAAGGTCTTGCTGGTGGTCAACGTCGCCTCCAAGTGCGGGCTGACCCCGCAGTACGAGGGGCTTGAGGCGCTCTACAAGGCCAAGGCAGGCAGCGGCTTTGAAGTGCTGGGCTTCCCGGCCAACGATTTCGGCGCGCAGGAGCCCGGCAGCCACGAGGAAATCGCCGAGTTCTGCAAGCTCAACTACGGGGTCTCCTTCCCGCTCTTTGCCAAGGCTGACGTGACCGGTCCGGCCAAGCAGCCGCTCTATGCCGCGCTGATCCAGGCTGCTCCGACCAAGCAGGGCCCGGCCGCAGAAATGCGCGAGCGGCTCAAGGGATATGGCATGACGCCGACCGAGGACCCCGAAGTCCTGTGGAACTTCGAGAAGTTCCTGATCGGCCGCGACGGCAAGGTCGCCGCCCGTTTCGCTCCGGGCGTCACGCCTGAAGATGCGGCGCTGGTGGCGGCGATTGATGCAGAACTGGCGAAGTAGCCGGCCTGCTTGCGCGTGGCTCATGGCGCGCTAGGTTCGCGCCCCATGAGCTACACCCTGATCACCGCAAACCGCAATTACTCCAGCTGGTCCTTGCGGCCCTGGCTGCTGATGAAGGCGCTCGACATCCCGTTCACGGATCGCATCGAGCCCTTCACCAAGCCGTCGAACTACGACGAATTCCGCGCCTTCTCGCCCACCGGGCAGGTGCCCGTCCTGCTCGATGGCGCACGGACAGTGTGGGATTCGCTCGGCATCACACTCCATCTTGCGGAACGGCATGACGGCGTCTGGCCCGCTGACGAAGCTGCTCGCGCCTTCGCCATCTGCGCCGTGACCGAAATGCACGGAGGCTTCTCCGCCCTGCGCAACGACTGCACGATGAACGTCGGCGTTCGCGTGAAGCCCCGCCCGATGCGCCCGGCGCTGCTGCGCGATGTGGCCCGCGTGCGCGAGATCTTCGAAGAGGGGCTGGAGCGCTTTGGCGGGCCTTGGCTGGCAGGGCCTGCTCTCACCGCGCTCGACGCTTTCTTCGCGCCCGTTGCCTTCCGCATCCGCACTTACGGGCTAGATGTCGGCAAAGGGCAGGCGTGGGTGGATCATGTGCTGGCGCACCCCGCCATGCAGCAATGGGAAGCCGAAGCGCTTGAGGAAGCCTGGCGCGAGGAAGGTCACGAGGCCGAGCTGGCCGAATGCGGAGAGATCATCGCCGACTACCGCCGCGCCTGATCCGCCTTGGCGCTTGACTGCGAGTCAATTGCGCAAAAAGAAAGGCCGGCCCGAAGGCCAGCCTTGGAAAGTTTGGGAGAGGATGCCTGAAAGGCCTGTCCTATGTGCGGTTTCAGCCCTGATTCCGCAAGTGCGAAGGATGGAGTTTTGGTTGCACGAAATGCAATTACGGGCCGACGTTCGCCCCCTTGCGCATTTGGAACCGGATAACCGTTGTCCACCATCCCTTGACGGGCTTCTGTGCAGCATTCAGCGCCGGATCGAACTTGGCATTATGCATAAGATGCTGGCAGGTTTCATCGACAAAGCCTGCCTTGACCATGGTGACGTTGATCTTGCAGTCATAGGGACGGCCTTGTTCGTCGACCATCAGGCGCACCCGTGCCTCGGCCCGGTCTGACCTTTGCGACGTCGCTCGGGGCAGGGGAAGGGCGGCGATCCAGCTATCGGCGCCGCGCCGGGGTGAGGGATAGGTCTCCGGCATCTGTGCGGTGTCCGTTGGTTCGATACCCCAGCTGCGCACCACGTTCATCCCGCAGCGGCGCAAGCTGGCATAGGGTTCGGCCATCGAGCCAAGCTTCAGCAAGAGCGGTGGCTTCAGCGCAGGCTCGACAAGCATTCTGTCGATCGCGGCAATCTTCGCGGGCATGAGCACAAGGCGGCGCCGGGCATGGAAATCGGCATACTTCGGCTTCGTGCTGTCCGGCTTGTCGACGAAAGGCACGTAGCTCACGAGCAGAGTAGGCTTGCCATCGAGCGTAAAACCACGCGTGACGGAATTGTCGACCCAGTTGTAACTTCCGCCGCCCGGCAGCATCGAAAGTTTGAGGCTGGTCTTCTCCCCCCGGAAGCTGACAGGTTCGCCGATCAGCATCAGCGAAGGGCTTTCCGCAGGACTGCGCGTATCGAACTGGACGGTGAGCTCGGCCTGCCCTTGGCCGAACCTGCGAAGCAGTTGGCAGTTGTCCTCCTGGACATGCAACGTCCAGTCAGAACTCGGTTCCAGCACGAGCGGCGTAGCAAATGCCGTAGAAAGCGGGAGGTCGGCCAGGAGGAGGCACAAGGCAAAGCGTGAGGACTGTTTCATGCGCGAAGCCTAACCGCAATCGCCCGGATTTGAAGTGGTGTAATGAAATGAAAGAGGCCCCGCCAACGTGGCAGGGCCTGTTCCGCGCTTAACCCATTTGGAGTGTTTCCCCGGGGAAACACTCCAAGGTGGCGTTGTGTGTGATGGTGTCAGAGCTTGCCGGTGAGTTCCGGGACCAGCGTGAACAGGTCACCGACGAGGCCGATGTCGGCCACTGCGAAGATCGGGGCGTCTTCGTCCTTGTTGATGGCGATGATGGTCTTGCTGTCCTTCATGCCGGCAAGGTGCTGAATCGCGCCCGAGATGCCGACCGCGATGTAGACTTCCGGTGCCACGATCTTGCCGGTCTGGCCGACCTGGTAGTCGTTGGGCACGTAGCCTGCGTCGACCGCGGCGCGCGATGCGCCAATGCCGGCGCCCAGCTTGTCGGCCAGCGGGGTGATGACCTGCTCGAAGGTGGCAGCGTCCTTCAGCGCGCGGCCGCCCGAGACGATGATCTTGGCGCTGGTCAGTTCGGGACGTTCCGACTTGGCGATCTCGGCGCTGACGAAGGTCGACAGGCCGCTGTCGGGGGTGGCCGATACGGCTTCGACCGCTGCGCTGCCACCGGTGGCGGCAGCCTTGGCAAAGGCGGTGCCGCGCACGGTGATGACCAGCTTGGCGTCGGAGCTTTCGACCGTGGCGATGGCGTTGCCGGCGTAGATCGGACGGGTGAAGGTCTTGGGGCCTTCGACCGAGAGGATGTCCGAGACCTGCATCACGTCGAGCAGCGCGGCCACGCGCGGGGCGACGTTCTTGCCCGTGGTCGTGGCAGGGGCGACGAAGGCGTCAAAGTCGGCCATCAGGCCAGCGACGAGCGGGGCGACGTTTTCCGCCAGCGCATTGTCGAGCGATGCGTCGTCGGCCTTCAGGACCTTGGCGACGCCCGCGATCTGCGCGGCGGCCGTTGCGGCGCCGTCGCAGCTCGATCCGGCGACCAGCGCGGTCACTTCGCCAAGCTGGCTGGCAGCGGTGACGGCAGCGAGCGTGGCGTCCTTGACGCAAGCGTTGTCGTGTTCGACGAGAACGAGAACCTTGGACATCAGGCTACTCCCATTTCCTTGAGCTTGGCGACCAGCGTGTCGACATCGGGCACCTTGATGCCGGCCGAGCGCACCGGCGGTTCGGAGACCTTGAGCGTCTTGAGGCGCGGCGCGATGTCCACGCCGTAGTCGGCGGGCGACTTGGTGGCCAGCGGCTTGGACTTGGCCTTCATGATGTTGGGCAGCGAGGCATAGCGCGGCTCGTTCAGGCGCAGGTCGGTGGTGACCACCGCCGGCAGCGCCAGCTTCACGGTCTGCAAGCCGCCGTCGATCTCGCGCTTCACGACGACCGCATCGCCCTCGACCGAAACCTCGTTGGCAAAGGTGCCCTGCGGACGGCCCAGCAATGCGGCGACCATCTGGCCGACCTGGTTGCTGTCATCGTCGATCGCCTGCTTGCCGGTGATGATCAGCGCCGGCTGCTCCTCATCGGCAATACCCTTGATGATCTTGGCCACCGCCAGCGGCTCGACCTCGGTGCCGTCCTCGACCTGCACCAGCACCGCCCGGTCCGCGCCCATCGCCAGA
>NZ_JABAIC010000012.1:0-120530 GCF_012641315.1 Novosphingobium sp. ERW19 | reverse complement strand
TTGGCAGCGTTGCTCGGCCTTGAAAGAGACCCACTCTTCCTGCGCCCTCGCGCCTCGCCAAGGCCTTTTACAGGGCAACCGTGGCGTTGTGGAATTTGTCCACGCCGCCTAGCATCTGACCCTGTGAAACGTCGGTTCGTATCGGGTGCAGGAGGAGCTACGGAAGCCGCTCCCCCCGCGCCGCAACGAGCACGGCGTACCACTCCGTTCGCGTCCACCGCACCTTGAGCGCGGCTGCGCCCTCGGCAATGCGCTGCGGCTTTTGCGATCCGATGATCGGCACGATGCCCGCAGGATGCGCCAGGAGCCATGAATATGCCGCGACTGCGCGGGATACGCCCTGCGCGTCGGCCACGACATCGAGCGCGGAAGCCACTGCCATTTCGCGATCCAGCTTCGGCCCTGTCAGACGGCCACCACCAAGCGGCGACCAGGCCATCGGCGTCAGGCCCAGCTGCATTGCCTGATCGAGTTCGCCGTTCTCGAAGCAGTTGATCTGCAGCGGGCTGATCTCGGGCTGGGTCGTCGCCAGCTTTTCACCCAGAAAGTGGTTGAGTGCGGCGATCTGGTGGGTGGTGAAGTTTGATACGCCGAGTGCGCGTACCTTGCCCGCAGCCACCGCATCATCGAGGACCCGCGCAGTTTCGTGCGGATGGGCCAGGATGTCCGGCCGATGGATCTGCCACAAGTCGATAACGTCGGTCTGCAGGCGTCGCAGGGAATCCTCGATCGCCGAGCGCAGATAGTCCCGGCTCTGGTCATAGGGCAGTGGCGGCAGGATGCCGCCTTTGGTGGCCAGCACCACGCGATCGCGCAGCGCAGGTTCTGCGGCGAAGACTTCGCCCAGCAAAACCTCGGCATCGCCAAGGCCTTCCTGCCCGTCAAACCCATAGATGTCGGCGGTATCAAGGAAGGTGATCCCGGCGTCGAGCGCTGCGTGAACCAGCTTCGCCGCGTCAGCCACGCTGCGGCCGTCCTCGGCAAGGCGCCACATGCCCCAGGCAAGCGGCGAAACGGCAATGCCGGAAGACCCGAGCGGGCGGAAAGCTGGTGGCAGGGGCAATTCGTTCATGAAGAAGTCCTGATTGGTGGCGCGGTTGCGCTATCCGGCCGGGAGAATACCCACGGCTTGCCGATGGGGCCAGCAGGGAACGTCACCGCGAAAAGGCGCAAATTGCTGCGGGAGAAAACAACGGGATGACTGCAGGTTCCCGGGTTGGGAAGGTCTCGTCGCACCGTTTGAGCGCAAACCCGGCGGTCCATTTTCGCCCAACCCGCTCAGCGACGGCCAAAAGGTTAATATTTCCTAATTTTTCATTGGTATTCAAAGGTTTGTAATTGCAAGGCAAATGACATTACAGCATATGTCTCGTGGGGGTGGCCCGGGGGTATGTCAATGAACAGCCAGGAACGAGAAAGGATCGCAAGGATCACGCTCCTGCTCAACGAATTGCTTTCTGCACCGGAACAGCAGACGTCGCTGGAAACGCCTCCTTCCACCGCAGACCTCGTTGCCATCGCCAAGAGCGAAATCCGTGCTCGCCGTCACCGGCAGGAGCTGTTCCCGAACATCCAGGTCGCAGATCCTGCATGGGACCTGATGCTGGAACTGTTCATCAATCAGGCCGAGGGACGGCGCATCTCCGTGACCGGTCTGGGCCTCAGCGCGAATGTGCCGGGTGCAACGGTGCTGCGCTGGCTGGCCATGTTCCACGAATCCGGGCTGATCCTGCGCGAACCGGACTCTGCCGACCGGCGGCGCATCTGGGTATCGCTGACCGAAAGCGGCTGGGAAAAGATTGCGTTGGGCATCACCCCGTCAAAGGCGGGGCGGCAATCGCAGCGTTCTGAACGAGCCGAGGAAAAAAGCCCCGGCTCGCCCTGGCTTGCGGCCTGACGCCTTCAACCCCGACCACGATAGGGCGCAACCCCCTGGTCAGGCAGCCACAGACCCGCCGGCGGGGCATCCGACTGCCAGAACACGTCGATCGGAATGCCGCCGCGAGGATACCAGTACCCACCGATCCTCAGCCATTGCGGCTTCATCTCGGCAAACAGGCGCTGGCCGATGCCGACGGTCACGTCCTCGTGAAAGCCGGCGTGATTGCGGAAAGATCCGAGGAACAGCTTGAGTGCCTTGGATTCGACGATCGTCTCGCCCGGCGCATAGTCAATTACCAGATGGGCGAAGTCGGGCTGCCCCGTCACCGGGCACAGCGAGGTAAACTCGGGCGCGGCGAAGCGGATCATGTAAAGCGTGCCCGGGCGCGGATTGGGCACATAATCGAGCACGGCTTCGTCCGGCGATGCCGGCAGGGCGGAGTTCTGCCCGAGGAAAAGAGGAGTCTTGGTCATTGTCTGGCCTCTGGACGCGCAGGCGGTGCGACTTGATCCGCCACCATGCGATCGCTTGAAGTAAGAAAAGAAGTGCCTCGCCCATGCACCCGTCGCAGACCGGGAGCAAGTGGCCCGATCGTGCCTCTTGGTTCACGGGGCATTAAACTGGCGGGCAGTCATGCCACGGCGATGAGGTTTTTTTCGGGGTCATTCGTCACTTCGGCAGCGACGCTTGCGCTTTGCGCAGGCGCTGCATCCGCGCAGGATGCCACCACATGGCAATTGCCCCCGTCGGAAAAGCCGAGTTCCGCCGCGCAAGGGCCAGTCGTTCCCGATGCGCCGCCGCCTCGGGCGACGACAGAGCAGCCCGCTGCACCGCCCTCGCAACCGGTCGTGACCGTGCCGGTACCGGCGCCGGCTCCTTCACCTGCAGCGCCCGTGGCATTACCTTCGCCGAGGTCCGTGCCTCGACCAGCGGCTGGCGCTGAAGCATCCGAAGCCAAGTCCGCCGAAAGACCTACGCAAACAGCCGAAAGCGCGCCCCCGCCTCCGCAACCCACGGTCGCAGCAACTGAACTGCCGGAGCCGGTCCTGCCCTCCTCGAGGCCGGTGGTGGCGGCTCCCGCAGCGTCTGAACGGAGGATTTCGGCATACTGGCTGTGGGCAGCGCTTGTTGCCCTGCTTGCGATAGGCGGATCTTGGGCGCTCCTGCGGCGACGTCGCGCAGCACCTCCGCCGGCCGTTTTCGAACCGCCTGTATTACCAGCCAGGTCTCCAGCCGAGGCCCTTGCCACGCCGCCCTCGCCCCGTCCGACCCCGCCAGCCCCCGCCCTGGCGCTTGACCTTGCCGCCGCGCGCATGAGCGCGAGCCTCGTCAATGCCACGCTTTCCTATCGGCTGGTGCTGACGGCAACAGCGCAGGCGCGCGACGTGGTGATTGCAGGCGGGATGACCGCGGCTCACGCCTCGCGGCCCCAGCAGGACCAGCTCGACCCGCGCAATGCGCCGCAACTGCATCGGCTGGAGAGCGTGGGCGCTGGCGAGATCATCGAAGTGTCGGGCGACATCCGTCTGCCGCTGGCCGAGATCACCCCGATCCGCCATGGCAGTGCCGCATTGTTCGTGCCGATCGTCAGGCTTGAAGTGACGGCTGTGGTCGACGGGCAGCCGTTCACCATGCGCGCTGCCTTCGTTGTCGGGCTGGAGGACGGTGCCGCGGGGCAAAGGCTCCAACCCTTCCGCCTGGACCTCGGCCCGCGCATCTATCCGAAGATCAGCCAGCGCGCTCTTACCGTTCCGGCCTTTGCATAATTTCTCGGAAAGGTCGCGCGTCTGTCCGTTTTTGTGGTCGACGCACCCGATTGCGGCGTCTAGTCTCGATCCAACGAACCCGCGCCAGACGGGTCGCGCAGCAGGCAGGAGCACGGTTAACCATGGACTCACTGGTTTCGACCCAGTGGCTCGCGGACGAAATGGGCGCGAGCGATCTACGTATTGTCGACGCTACGGCATTCTTGCCAGAGCATGGTCGCGTGCCGCGCCTTGAATATGAGGCATGCCACATTCCCGGCGCCGTTTTCATGAATCTGGCCGAGTTGGTCGATACAGCCTCGCCCGTGCCCAACACCTTGCCCTCTGCCGAAAAGTTCGCCAGCCGCATGCAGACCCTTGGCCTTGGCGACGGCAGCCGCATCGTGATCTATGATGACAGCCCGGTGAAGACGTCGACACGGGCGTGGTTCATGCTGACCAAGTTCGGTGCACAGAATGTGGCGCTGCTCGATGGCGGGATCGCCAAGTGGAAAGCCGAAGGCCGCAAGTGCGCACAAGGTGTTGAAACCTTGAGACAACGCCACTTCACAGTGTGGTCAGATGACAGCCATGTGCGTTCAAAGGCCGATGTGCTCGCCAATCTCGACAGCAACGCCGAACAGGTCATGGATGCGCGGGGCGCCGGACGCTTCACGGGCGATGTCCCGGAGACCAACCCGGCGCTGGCAAGCGGCCATATCCCCGGCGCGCGCAACCTGCCCTATTCCAGTCTTTTCAATCCCGATGGCACGTGGAAATCGCCCGACGCGATCCGGGACCTGTTCGAAGCCGCCGGCATCGACCTGTCGCGTCCGCTGATCTCGTCCTGCGGCTCAGGAATGACCGCCAACGTGCTGATTTTCGCAGCCCATCTGATCGGCAAGGAAGACGTCTCGCTCTATGACGGATCGTGGAGCGAATGGGGGATGGACCCGGCGACGCCGAAGGCGACCGGCGCGGCCTGAGGTTCCTGTCGGCGATCATTGCTGCTATCGCCCGAGGCCATGAGCAGTTCTGACGATTTCGAGAATTTTGGGCCGGCGACGCGGGGCGTGCTGGCCGGGCGGCGCGAGGAGTGGACGGGGACGCCGGGCCATCCCGGTGCGGTCGTCAACCCCGCAGTATGGCGCGCCTCGACGCATCTTTATGCCGATATGTCAGCGCTTCGCGCCCATCCGGCGAACGAGGATGGGCGCTTTTACTACGGGCGCAGGGGATCTCCAACTCAGTGGGCACTCTGCGAGGCACTCACCCAACTCGAGGGTAACTGTGCGGGAACTGTGCTCTATCCCTCGGGCGTCGCAGCCATCGCCGGAGCGTTGCTGACGGTGCTGCGTCCCGGTGACGTGCTGCTGATGACCGACAACGCCTACGAACCCTCGCGGGCGATGGGGCGCGGCCTGCTGAAGGACTTCGGGATCGAGACGCGCTGGTTTGATCCGACCGACCTTGCGTCCTTCGCAGCGGCCTGTTGCGAACGGACACGCTGCGTCCTGTTGGAAAGCCCCGGCAGCCTGACCATGGAAGTGCAGGACGTTCCCGCCCTTGCTGCGGCGGCCAGGGCGCGCGGGATCGTCAGCGTGCTCGACAATACCTGGGCCTCGCCACTCGGCTTTCAGGGGCTGCGGCATGGCGTGGACATAGTGGTGATGAGCCTGACCAAGCACGTTTCCGGCCATTCCGACTGCATGATGGGCAGCGCCAGTGCGGGGCCGGAGTGGTATCGCAAGCT
Organism: Novosphingobium sp. ERW19; assembly: GCF_012641315.1. Taxonomy (NCBI): domain Bacteria; kingdom Pseudomonadati; phylum Pseudomonadota; class Alphaproteobacteria; order Sphingomonadales; family Sphingomonadaceae; genus Novosphingobium; species Novosphingobium sp. ERW19. The sequence goes on along the minus strand of NZ_JABAIC010000012.1, from coordinate 115,150 downwards.
GCGGCTTCGCTCGCAGGGTCTGGGAACGGTGGTCTCGCCCGATGATGCCGCGCTGATGCTGCGCGGTTTGCGGACGATGAAGCACCGGCTTGAAGCCGAGACTGCATCTGCGCTGGCAATTGCGCAGTGGCTTGAGGGGCGGCCGGAAGTGGCGCGGGTGCTGTGCCCGATGCTGCCTGGGTCGCCAGGGCATGAGCTTTGGAAGCGCGATTTCACCGGCGGCTGCGGCCTGTTCAGCTTCGTTTTGAAAGGTGGAACGAGCGAGGCGCGGGATGCGCTGATTGACGCTCTTTCGCTGTTCGGCATCGGCTATTCGTGGGGCGGGTTCGAGAGCCTGGCGACGCCGGTCGATCCGGCGAGCATTCGCACTGCCAGCCAGTGGCCGCTCAAGGGGATGGACGCCGAGGACCGCTTCGGCGTGCGTCTTTCCATCGGGCTGGAGGACAGCGCCGACCTGATTGCCGATCTGGAGCGCGGGCTTGCCGCCTGGGCGGGAGCGACCGCATGAACAGCTTCAGGCAACAAGTGGCCGAAGTGATCCGTGCGCTGAACGAGATCGGGTTCGATCTGGGGACCTATCACATCTCGGTGTGGGGCGCCTTGCGCATCGTGATCGTGATGTTGCTGGTGATCGTGGCGGCGCAGCTGATCGGCAAGCTGGCGCGGCGTTTGTTCCGGCGGCTGACCAGCCTTGACCGCACGCAGCAGCTTCTGGGCGAGAAGATCGCGACGATCGTGGTCTGGGGCATCTCGATCCTTGTCGGGATCGACGTGCTGGGGATCAGCCTGACGGCCCTGACGGTGTTTTCCGGCGCCTTTGGCCTCGCCATCGGTTTTGGCCTGCAGAAGACCTTCGGCAACCTGATCGCCGGGATCATCCTGCTGATGGACCGTTCGATCAAGCCGGGCGACGTGATCGCGGTGAACGACGGCAAGGGCAATTCCTTCGGCGAGGTCAAGAAGATCGGCATCCGGGCGGTTTCGGTCACAACACGCGACAACCGCGAGTACCTGATCCCGAACGAGAACCTGATGACTCAGCAGGTGGAGAACTGGTCGTACTCCTCGCGCGAGGTGGCGATCAACATCCCCGTCGGCGTGGCTTATGGCAGCGATCTGGAACAGGTCGAGAAGCTGATGCTCGAGGCCGTGGCTGGCGTACCGCGCGTGCTGTCCTTCCCCTCGCCCGGCGTGCTGCTGAGCGCATTCGGGCCGAGCAGCATCGACATGACGATCGTTGTATGGATTGACGATCCCGAGGGCGGCGTGGGCAATGTGCGGTCGGACATTCTCAAGGCGGTGTGGCGACTGTTCAGGGACAACGGGGTGGAGATTCCGTTCCCGCAGCAGGATCTGAGCCTGAAGGACAGCGAGGGATTGCGGGTGCTGGTGGAGGCTTTGCGTTCAGACACACCTTCTACGTCACCCCTGACTTGATCCGGGGTCCCGCTATTTCTTTCGAGGCGGTGCAGAAGCAAGCGGGACCCCGGGTCAAGCCCGGGGTGACGGTGAATTTGGGGCCACAGAGTTGGGGGCGAGCGCCGATCATGCGGGTGGTTTCACTGCGGCGCTAAAGAACATCTAGGCGGGGGGAAAAGCATTCTCGCTGGTGACTTGGCTCGCCCGCGCCCATCTGGCGGCCATGAGCAATCCCTCTTCAAGAGTCGGAACCGTATTCCTTGTCGGCGCAGGCCCCGGTGATCCGGATCTGTTGACGCTGCGTGCGGCGCGGCTGGTGATGAATGCGCGGGTGCTGGTGCATGACGGGCTGGTCGATCCCGCGATCCTTGCCATGGCGCCAAAGGGTTGCCGGATGATCTCTGTCGCCAAGCAGCGGTCGCGCCACACGATGCGGCAGGAAGAGATCAACGCCCTGCTGGTGCGCGAGGCGCTGGCCGGGAACGACGTGGTGCGCCTGAAAGGCGGCGATCCGTTCGTGTTCGGGCGTGGCGGCGAAGAAGCGGAAGACTGCTTTGCCGCAGGCGTGCCGGTGCAGGTCGTCCCCGGCATCAGTGCAGCGATGGGCGCGGCGGCTTCGGCAATGATCCCCCTCACCCACCGCGACGCGGCAAGCATCGTCTCGTTCGTGGCGGGCCAGTGCAAGGGGCTGACCGACCAGAACTGGGCAGGTCTTGCCGGGGTTGGCAGGACGCTGGTGATCTATATGGGCGTGGCGACTTCGGAAGCGATTGCCGAAAAGCTGATGGCAGACGGGCTTGCGCCCGACATGCCGGTGGCGGTCATCGAGAATGCCGCGCGGCCGCAGATGCGGGTACTGCGCGGGACGCTGGCGGCTTTGGGGCCGCTGGTATCGGACAACAAGGTCAAGAGCCCTGCCCTGATCGTGATCGGCGAAGTGGCAGGCCGGGGAGACATGATGGAATTGAAGCAAGTTTTGGAGGCGGTTCAGTGAAGATCATTACCGGAAGTGATCTGCGCACCGGCGACGTGATCTGGTGGACCGGTGAAGGCTGGTCGCGCCATGTCAACGATGCGGTGGAAGCAGGCGAACATGCCGAGGCGATCATCGCCCGCGAGAACGCCAAGCAGATCGTCACCGACACGCAGGTGATCGAAGCCACCGTGACCGACGAAGGCGTGCGCCCGGCGCACATCAAGGACCGCATTCGCGCCCTCGGGCCGACCGTCCGCCTCGACCTTTCCCTCAAGCCTGCCGACCCTGACGCCGGCACCTGGGTGATCTGAGATGTATCAGTACGACCAATACGACCAGGCGATGGTCGATGCCCGCGTCGCGGAGTTCCGCGATCAGGTGGAGCGCCGCCTCGCCGGTGACATCACCGAGGACCAGTTCAAGCCGCTGCGGCTGAAGAATGGCCTCTACCTGCAGCTTCACGCCTACATGCTGCGCGTGGCCATTCCCTATGGCACGCTGAGCAGCCGCCAGATGCGCATGCTGGGCGATATCGCGGACAAGTATGACCGCGGCTATGGCCACTTCACCACGCGCCAGAACATCCAGTACAACTGGATCAAGCTTCAGGACGCGCCGGACATTCTGGCCGATCTCGCATCGGTCGAGATGCATGCGATCCAGACCAGCGGCAACTGCATCCGCAACACCACCGCCGACCAGTTCGCCGGTGCCGCTGCGGACGAGCTGGTCGATCCGCGCCCTTATGCCGAGCTGCTCCGCCAGTGGTCGACCTTCCATCCTGAGTTCGACTACCTGCCGCGCAAGTTCAAGATCGCCATCATCGGTTCGGAAACCGACCGCGCGGCGATGAAGCTGCACGATATCGGCATCCAGCTGGTGCAGAACGATGCGGGCGAGATCGGCTGCCGCTTCTACGTTGGTGGTGGCATGGGCCGCACGCCGATGATCGCTCCGGTGATCGGCGATTTCGTGCCGCCGCTGCAGATGATCTCGTACCTCGAAGCGTGCCTGCGCGTGTACAACCGCTATGGCCGCCGCGACAACAAGTACAAGGCGCGCATCAAGATTCTCGTCCACGAGATCGGTGCCGACGAGTACCGTCGCCAGGTCGAAGAAGAGTTCAAGCATATCCTGACGCTGGGCCTCGAACCGCCGGCGGCGGAGCTTGAGCGCATCAAGGGCTTCTTCGAACAGCCGGGCTTTGACGCCAATGCGCCTGACGAGCTGGACCTCAGCGATCCCGACTTCGCGCTGTGGGTGGATCAGAACGTCCATGCCCACAAGCAGCCAGGCTATGCCATCGTCAACATCAGCCTGAAGCCGGTTGGCGGCATTCCGGGCGATGCCACGGCGGACCAGATCCGCCTGATGGCCGATCTGGCGCTCGAGCATTCGTTCGACGAACTGCGCGTGACCCACGCACAGAACATCGTGCTGCCGCATGTGAAGAAGGCCGATCTCTACGGCCTGTGGCAGAAGCTCGACGAAGCTGGCCTGGCGTCTGCCAATCTTGACCTGATCGGCGACATCATCGCCTGCCCGGGCCTGGATTACTGCGCACTGGCCAATGCGCGTTCGATTCCGGTGGCGCAGAAGATCTCGGAGCGCTTTGCCGACCTCGGCCGCCAGCGCGAACTGGGCGAGCTGAAGCTGAAGATTTCAGGCTGCATCAACGCCTGCGGGCATCACCACGCAGGCCACATCGGCATCCTCGGCGTCGATCGCAAGGGTGTGGAGAATTACCAGCTCCTGCTCGGCGGATGCGAGGGCGCGGACACCTCGCTGGGCACGATCACCGGTCCCGGTTTCAACGAGGACGGCATCGTCGATGCGGTGGAAAAGGCCACTGATGTCTATCTCGCCCAGCGCGCCGAAGGGGAGCGCTTTGTCGATACCTTCCGCCGCATCGGCATGGCTCCGTTCAAGGAGGCGATCTACGCCAAGGAGACTGCAAATGGTTGAGCAGAACCTGCGTTTTCGCGATGACGAACCCGTGGGCGATCCGGCGGTGACGGTCGACGCCTTTGCCGACCAGAGCAACGCAACGGCTGTGCGGATCGAGCCGGGCGACGATGCGCGCGCGCTGCTGCCGCATCTCGATCGGCTCGCGCTCGTGGAAGTGAACTTCCCGGCCTACACCGACGGGCGCGGCTATTCGGCGGCACGTATCCTGCGCGAGCATGGCTATGCCGGCGAACTGCGGGCCGTGGGCGACGTGCTGCTGGACCAGCTTTCGCACATGCGCCGCTGCGGGTTCGACAGCTTTGCACCGAACCAGCCGATCAGCGTGGAGGCCGCCGAAAAGGCCTTCGCGACGTGGCCTGAAGTCTACCAGAAGACCGTCGACGGTCGCCCGGCAATCTGGGCGAAGCGTCACCCCGCCTGAGCTGCGGGAGAAGGACAGAAAGTATGGACAGCACCGTAAATCGCAAGATCGATCTGATCGATGTCCGCCCGCGCTTTACCGAGACGGACGCGATCCGCCTCAACAACCTGTTCCGGGGCACCGACACGCACGAGATGCTGCGTTCGGTGATCCGCGACGGGCTGGCGGGCGATCTTGCGGTGGTTTCGAGCTTCGGCGCGGAAAGTGCTGTCCTGCTTCACCTTATTGCCGAGGTCGACCCTTCTGTGCCGGTGCTGTTCCTTGAAACCGGCAAGCACTTCCCCGAGACCGTCGCTTACCGTGACGAGCTGATCGGGTTCCTGGGGATGACCAATCTCCAGATCATCGAGCCTGACCCCGAAGTGATCGCCAAGAAGGACGAGAACGGGCTGCGCTGGTCGTGGGACCCCGATGGCTGCTGCGAGATCCGCAAGGTCGAGCCGCTGGCCAGGGCGCTGCTGCATTTCGATGCCTCGCTGACCGGGCGCAAGGGCTTCCAGTCGAAGACCCGCGCGGGGCTGCCGCGCTTCGAGATCGACCATTCCGACGCGCAAGGGCGGTTGAAGATCAACCCGCTGGCGTCGTGGGACAAGGCGGCGCTGGAAAGCTACTTCGCCCAGCACGGCCTGCCCGCACATCCGCTGGTGGCGCAGGGCTATCCGTCGATCGGTTGCGCGCCCTGCACCAGCAAGGTCGCGCCCGGTGAAGATCCGCGTTCGGGCCGGTGGAAGGGCTGGGACAAGACCGAGTGCGGGATCCACTCGCCCACAGACGCCCAGAAGCCGGGCGACGAACTGCCTCCGGGCTACGACCCGATCTTCTGATCGGCATTTGCCAGTCGTGACAGTGCTCTGCTAGGTCCCTTCGCCGGGACATGGGGGAGTGATCGGTTGGCACTGGATGCGCGCAGGATCGGGTTCGGGGCAGGGCCGCTGGGGTTTGCTGTAACGCAACTGGCGGCAGCGCCGGCCGGCATGCCCGATACGGCGTGGAGCGCGGCGGGCCTCGTCTGGTGGATGGCGGCCTGGTGGATGACCGAGGCCATGCCGCTTTCGGCAACGGCCTTCCTGCCCTTTCTCGTACTGCCGCTGACCGGCGTGGCCGATGCCAACAAGACGGCGGGCGCCTATTACTCACCGATCATGTTCCTGTTCGTGGGCGGCGCGTTTCTGGCGCTGGCGATCGAGCGGACCGGGCTGCACCGGCGGCTGGCGCTGTTCATCATGGGTCTGGCGGGTGCGAAACCGGGGCAATTGCTGCTGGGCGTGATGACGGCGACCGCCGTGCTCTCGAGCTTTATCTCCAACACATCGACTGCCCTCATCATGATGCCGATGGCGATCGCCATGCTTCGCGCGGGCGGCGTGCGCGAGGGCGAGACCGGAGGCATGGCCGGGGCGCTGCCCATGGGCATTGCCTTTGCCGCATCCATTGGTGGCCTTGCCACTCTAATCGGCACGCCGACCAATGCCATCGCGGCGGGACTGATCGAGAAGGCGCTGGGGACTAGGGTCACCTTCCTGCAGTGGGCGATGTACGGCGTGCCGATTGCGGTTGCCGCCGTGCCGATTGCGGCGTGGATCATCGCGCGGGTGCAGAAGCTGAAGGACGATGCGTTCGATCCTGCGGCCGCGCGGGATGCCATCGGCCATTCCGCGCAATGGAGCGTGGCCGAGCGGCGGTTGCTGCCGGTGGTGCTGCTGGCCTTCCTGGCATGGGTATTCCAGCCGCTGATCGAGGGCGTGTTTCCCAAGGGCGGCTTCACCGATGGCACGGTGGCGGCGATTGCCGGGCTGATCCTGTTCTTCCTGCCTGATGGCACCGGCCGCCCGATGCTGACCTGGCCGGAAGCCAATCGCGCGCCGTGGGACGTGGTGCTGATGTTCGGGGGTGGCCTTGCCATGGCGATGGGCATGACCGAGAGCGGGCTGACCAAGTGGATGGGCGAGATGCTGCTGCCGCTTGCCCATGTCCCGCTGCCGGTGGTGGCAGTGGTGCTGGTGGCCTTCGTGATCGTGGTAACCGAGTTCGCCAGCAATATTGCGGCGGCGAGCGGGATCATGCCAGTGGTGGCAGCACTGGTGGCGGCGCTGGGGGCCGATCCGATCCTGCTGGCTCTTCCGGCAGCCTTCGCCGCGACCTGGGGGTTCATGCTCCCGGCGGGCACCGGCCCCAACGCCCTCGCCTGGGCTACCGGACACTGTTCGATGCGCGCGATGGTCAAGGCCGGCTTCGCGCTCGACGTGGTCGGGGTGTTCCTTCTGGTCGGCGTGGTGTGGAGCGTCGCAGCCTTTTCATGATCATGTTAGGTATTCTTGCTTGATTTGGGCTTCACCAATCGGTGCAAAATAGTCTAACGTCGAAGAAAGAGGCCTCCCGCTGACTCCCTGTGAACAAGTTCACAGCAGACGGCGCAGAATGAGGCGAAAGAGTGGTCGCACGTTCTTTCGTCTGATTCCGAAGTGGGGAGATTCGCCGTGCGCCGCATTTTCAAGACACTGCTGGCGGGCAGCGCCGGGGCCGCAAGCCTCGCTGCGCTGATGCTGGTGCCGACTGGCGTCGCAGAAAGCGCCGACCACCTTGATCCGGGCGCCCGGACCGACGCTGGCGTTGACCCAACGCCCGATATTCCCGCCGACATAGCCGACGTCTTTGCCTGGCATGCCAATGGGACGACTCGCATCGTGATGACGTTTGCCGGGCCGGTGCCAACCACCGCGCCGACCTATTATGACCGCGATGTGCTCTACAAGATCAACATCTCGACCCAGGCACCTGGCAATACGCCCGAGTTCGTTATCAAGGCCCGCTTCGGCAGAGGCCAGGGCGCAAACGACTGGGGCGTTCGGTTCGAGGGCATTCCCGGTGTTGCCGGGGCGCTGGAGGGACCGGTCGAGACGACGCTGACCAGTGGCGGCGTCAAGGCTACCGCTGGCCTATTCGACGAACCGTTCTTCTTCGACCTCATCGGCTTCCGCGAAACGCGCTCCTTCGGAACAATCCGCATCCGCAACGACCGCAATTTCTTCGACGGACAGAACGACACGGCAATCGTCTTCGAGATTCCCGATGCGAACCTCGGTTCCAACGTAAGCAAGATCGAAGTCTGGGGCCAGACCGCGCGCTGGGGGGGGAACCTGTGATGTTTTCCAAGTCAAGCTCTTCCATGCGCAAGCTCGTGAAAATCGCAACCCCGCTCGCGCTGGCCACCATGCTGGTGTCCTGCGGTGAAGACGGCGCAGGCAGCCAGGTCGTCGTTCCGGCGCCGCTGCCGAGCACGACCGCAACCGGCACGCCAACGCCAACGGCAACGGCGGTCAATTACAACGTCGACCGCTGCTTCACGCAGACAATTCAGGGAGAGAACGGGGCGACACTGACCTCCATCCTGATCCCGGATACGTTGAAGCTCGACCTGACGCGGACATCGCACTTCCCGAATGGGCGCGATCTGGACGATCAGGTAATCGACATCCTGCTGGCAACGCTGTTGCTGGACATGACGGTAACCGGACAAGGCCCGAACACGCTTGCGGGCGTCCCGCTAAACCCGCCTGCCAATGACAAGCCGTTCAGCATCACCTTCCCGTTCCTGGCCCCGCCAAATGGCGCACCGCAACTGGCATCGGGCACCGGCAGCGGCTTCAACTTCCGCAATGATCCGGACTCAGGCTACGTATCCGTTGACCGCATGGGCAACCCGGCGGTTGCCACGGCGCTGATCGGATCGTCGATGAAGCTCACCTTCAACGACGACACCCCGACCGGCGATGCCACGAACCAGAAGTATCTGGCCGAGTACAAGAACGAGTTGCACAAGCTGTTCGACCTGATCGGCGACGATCTGGAGAAATTGCAGCTGAGAATCTGCGCAGACAAATCCTGAGCGAAGGCTTCTGGCGATGACCATTGGGCGCGGCCTGAAATGGCCGTGGATCCTGTTGGCGGCGGTGTTCATCATCACTGCCGCCAGCATCGTTTCCGACAAGATGAAGTCACGGCAGGGGCCACCTGATCCCCTGCCATCGGAAATCAAGCCATGGTTTGGTCCACGCAACCAGACCGAAGCTCTGGCGGCGGCGGACAATGGCGTGAACAACGCCCGCGAAAGGCTGAAACAAGGGCCGGACGAATGGCTGCGGCTCGAAATGCTGGGGCGCGCGCTCGCCGCACGCTTTCGGGTAAGCGGCGACTATGCCGACCTGGCCGAGGCCGACAGCTTTCTGGCAAAGGGCATGGCGAAGTCCGAACCTCCGGCTGGGCCAAGCCTTTCGCGCGGGGCGGTTGCGGTTCTTGCACACCGGCTTGATGAGGCTGACGAAGCCTTGAAGCGCTTCGATTCGCAGAAGGGTGAGCCGACGTCCGACGAACAGGCCGATGGCTGGGCGATCAAGGGCGACATCGCGTTCCAACGTGGCGACATGAAGCGGGCACGCCTCACGTATGCGCGGGCAGAGGAAGCAGAAAGCAATGCCAGCGTCGCTTTGCGCCAGTCCATGCTGGAGCTGCGCTATGGCGATGCCCTGCTCGCCCGCAGGCGGGTCAACGCCGTTCTTCGCGCAGAAAAGCTGACGCGCAGTGCGAAAGCACAAGCGGCGCTGATGCGGGCAACGATCGCCTACGGCACCGGCGAGTGGAACATGGCAGGCGAATGGGCCCGTTTTGCCGACGGCTTTTTCCCGGGCAATCCCTTGGCGATGGCATACGTTGCACAGCAGAAGGCTCTCGAAGGGGACGTGGCTGGAGCAGTTCGGCAATATGAAGCGATTGTGGCCAAGGCCCCCTTGCCCGAGATCATGGACGCGCTTGCCTTTACCCTTCGCTTGCAGGGCCGCGGCGCCGAAAGCCGGGCGTGGGCCGAGAAGGCCGGCGCGCTGTGGGCCGGACGCTATCGCCTGATGCCAGAGGCGGCAGCGGCGCACGTGGTGGAGCACGAACTGGCCTTGGGCGATCCGGCCAAAGCCCTGCCAATCGCGAAGGCCGATGCACGGGCGCGTCCGCACGGGGCCAGCCTGATCCTGCTGGCACGGGCGCAACTTCTGACCGGCGACGCCAGAGGCGCGCTTGCAACTCTCGAACGTGCCGAGAAAACCGGCTGGCGAACGGCAGGACTTTACCTTGCCTTGGCGGACGTCCACACCGCGCTTGGAGATACCGATGCCGCCGAAGATGCGCGGGAGGACGCGCTTGATCTCAATCCCAAGGCCATGGATCCCGCGGCGCGCTACATCTGGTTCGGTCACGATTAGGGCGCTGCTGGCTGCCCTGGTCTGGCTTTGCCTCGCCAGCCCCGTGGCTGCCCATCTGACGCCCAATTCGGAAATCCGGCTCGACTTTGCGCCGGGGCTGGTCAAGGCCGACGTGGTCGTGCCGCAGGCCGAGTTCGGTTATGCGACCGGCCTGTTGACCGACAACAGCCCGGACAGTCTTGCCATGGCGCGGGCGCGGGTGCTGGCGGACATGGCGGTGCTGGATGCGCAAGGGCGGCCGTGGCGCATTGCCGTGGATCGCATCGCCTTCGAGCAGATTGCAGGGCCACCCGACCTGCATCTCGAACTATCGCTATCGCCGCCGCCCGGAGCTTCGGACCGGTCACTGCTGTGGCGCTGGCACGTGGTCACGCGCGAGGCTCCGAGCCACTTTGCGCTGCTGGTGGTCGATGGAGATCTGGCGGGCGGTGTACTGGGCGAACGCGAACTGGTCGGCGCGCTGACGGCGGGGCGCAGCGAATTGCTGGTCAACCGTGGCCACGCTAGCCTCGGCAGCCTGTTTGCCAACGCCTTCGGGCTTGGCGCGCATCATATTGCCGAAGGCTATGATCATCTGCTGTTCCTGCTGGCGCTGCTTCTACCGGCCCCGCTGCTCGTGTCAGACGGGCGCTGGGGCGAGGCGCGGCCGGCAGCAGCCACGTTGCGCAAACTGGCGTGGATCGTCACGGCCTTCACGGTCGGTCATTCGACGACGCTCATCCTGGCCGCATTCTTCGGCGTTCGGCTTCCACCGCAGCCGGTTGAAGCGGGTATCGCGCTTTCGGTTCTCGTCTCGGCCATTCATGCGGCGCGGCCCGTCTTTCCTGGCAAGGAGCCACTCGTTGCGGGGCTGTTCGGCCTTGTCCACGGGCTTGCCTTCGCCACGCTGGTCAGCAACTTCGGCCTTGGCACAACCACGCGCGTCGTCGCCATCCTTGGCTTCAACCTTGGCATCGAGGCGGTGCAGCTTGGCGTTGTTGCGCTTGCTCTGCCGGTCCTTTTGATGCTGGCCCGCTGGCGACATGGACATCGCGCAAGGCTGGCTCTGGCAGTGCTGACCGGTATCGCCGCCCTTGTCTGGCTGACGGAGAGACTGGGCCTTTCCTGATATGGACATATCGGGCCGCGGCACCCTATCAGGAGGCCGAGGGGGCTGTGAATGATACGCGATGATGACAGCTCTGCCCTGACGCAGGGGGCAAATTCAGTGCTCGGATCGCCGTTGCGCCTGCTGACGGGGACGCTGATCTTTGTGCTCGCCGTCTATGTCGTGTCGACGTGCGGGTTCGTCTACGCGGGCTGGCCGTTCGGCGATGCCGCCTACATGGTGCTGCTGACGGTGTTCTCCGTGGGCTATGGCGAGATCCGCCCGGTCGACACCCTGTTCCTGCGCTGGTGGACGAGCGCGACGATCATGCTGGGCTGCACCGGAATGATCGTGCTGACCGGCGCGCTGGTGCAAGTGTTCACCCTCTTCCAATTTCGCCGCCTGCTGGGCCTGGACAAGATGATGACCGAAATCGAGAAGCTGACCGGCCACGTGATCATTTGCGGTTATGGCCGCATCGGCGTGCAACTGGCCAAGGCGATGACCGAGGCGAAGAAGCCATTCCTGATCCTCGAGCGCGACCATGCCAAGGCAGAGGATGCCAAGGCGCAGGGCTTCCTGTGCATGGTAGGCGAGGCAACGCACGAGGAGACGCTCAAGGCTGCCGGGATCGCGCGGGCGAAGGTGCTGGCATCGGTCCTGCCCGACGATGCGGCGAACGTGTTCATCACGCTATCGGCGCGCAATCTCAATCCGGGCATCGAGATCATCGCCCGCGGCGAGGCGCCGACGACCGAGAACAAGCTGTTCCATGCCGGCGCCGACAAGGTGGTGATGCCGACGCATATCGGCGCCGAGCGCATCGTCGAGATGATCCTTTACCCCGCCACCGGGCAGCTGGACGACATCGGCGCAGTGCGGCGCAACCTGCACGACTTCGGGCTCGACATCGAAATGGTCGAGATCGCGGCGGACAGCGCCCTCAATGGCGAGACTGTCGGCGAGGCCGAGCGCCGCGGCAACGGGGCGTTCTTCGTGGTGCAGATCGATCGGGCGAGTGGCCAGTCGATCCAGCACCCCGGAGAGGATGTGACGCTGGAACAGGGCGACAAGGTGATGCTGGTCGTGCGTGGTAGCAGGCTGTCAGCCGGGGCCGTGTTCAGCGCGGTGAAGGCACCGGTGCGGCATGGGCGGACGTTTGTGGGGTAACGAATTGCCCCTCCGTCAGCGCTGACGCGGCCGCCTCCCCATTTGTCCTGCAGAAAAATGGGGAGGATCATAGGTATCTGGCCCATTCGTCCTGCGGAAAAATGGGGAGGATTCTCAGTTACCCGTGGGCGCCGAAGTAGTTGGCGATGGCGACGGCGACGCGGATGTTGAGGGCGTGGGCGCGGTCGATCGGGTCGATGAAGCGGGCGCGGATGGCGCCGTAGTCCTCGCCGCGATGGTCGGGATAATCGGTCGGCTCGTCCACCGGGAAATCGGTGATTTCGGGCTCGATCACCGGATAAGCGCGGCGCAGCTGGGCGAGCGCGTCGTCCACGCGGAGCGACAGGACCATTTCCAGCACGTCCTCGCGGCTGACGTCGTTCGAGCGGGCGAACGGCGGGACCTGAACAGCGCGGATGAACATGTGCATCAGCAGGGCAAGGCGCACCGATTGCAGCAGGCCGATGTTGCGGCGGTCGGCGTCCTGCGCGGCATCGCGTCCGGCCTTTTGCCCGGGCACGAGCGAGAGCAGGCGGTGGACCTTCATCCAATCGACCCGCAAGCGCGAGGTCAGGCGGCGGAAGACCCCAGACCTGTCATCCTTGGTCAGGTATTCGGCAAGCGCGAGACATGCGCCTTCCAGCGCGGTTTCGGTGCCGCGATAGGGACGGCTGGCCCAGTAGGCAGAGTTGAACAGCTCACCATGAGCGGCCACGGTCTTGATCGAGGCGAGACCGTTGGCGGCGCGCAGCAGGCGCACCAGCTGGTTGCCACGTTCGGAGCGCCCGAGCAGTTCGGCGACCGACTCCATCTCCTCGCCGGCAGCGGTCCCTGCTCCGGCGATGACGTTCACCGGATAGCCGATCTGCTGGAGGATCGCGTTGTGCGGGATCGCGCGGATCTGACGCAGGCTCATCGTGCGGTCGGCGCCAATGTCGGACTGGCGGCGCGAGACACGGCTGCCCGTGCCTTTGAGGAGGCCCAGACCGAACGCCGTCAACGCCCGCGAATAGGTCGCGCTTTCAAGATGTTCGCGCTGAACGCGGCGGATCGAGCGGTAGAAATCGAGGCTGAGATCGGTGCGGTCGTAGAACGGGTCCTTGGCCGAAAGATCCTGATCGCGCGCCTCGTGCTCGGCAATGCGGGTAAGCGTAGCGAGGGCGAGTTCATCGTTGCGGAAGAACAGGTAGCCGTCGCCACCCTGAAAGCTCGCTTCCGGCTCGATCGTCACGCCAGCGCGGGCAAAACGGCGGCGCGCCCAGCCGGACAGCGGCCAGGTCAGGCGGTCGGCAAATCCCGAGGGATGTGCGCCGCGGCCCATGGATTCGCCATGGGTATTGAAGATCAGCGCGGCGACGTCGGTCAGGCCGTTGGCCTTCATCGCTTCGGCAAGGCGGCCCTGCAGGCGTTCGATGGCGAGCGCTGCGGGGATTTGCCCCATGAAGCGGCCAGCGTCGGAAAAGCCGGTCTGGATCGAAACGCGACCGCGCTTCCGGGCGTAGCTGCGGTAGGATTCCTCGGACAGCAAAGCTTCGAGGAAGCGGCCACCGTGTTCCAGCGCGGTCTCGGTCTCGAACAGGGGGGAGACGTCGACCTTGCCTTCGATGCCGAACAGCTTGGCGAAATAGAGCGCGGCCAGAACCGTCTGCGGTTGTTCGCATTCGGCGATCAACATGCGGATCGGCGCATCGGCGTCGATGTGCTGAAGCATCTTCGCCATGACCAGGAACTGGCGCATAGCGGTGCTGGTCTCGATCGCGAGCGCGCCGAAGTTGACGCGCAGCGGCTTCACGTCGGCCAGGAGTTCGCGCAGGCGCGACAGCGCGCTCTTGCTGCCGAGATCGAGCGTGCCTTCCGGGTCGATCCGGCGGCGCAGCGCATTGAGCAGCTGCGACGAGTTCACGCGGAAGTGGATCCAGCCGATGCCGAGGCCATCGGCGCGCATCGCCGCGGCGAGCGTGGCAAGCGGGATGGACTTGGCCTCGTCGGCCTTCTTCGCTTCGCTTTCCAGCGACTCGATCAGCGGAGCAAGGCTGAGCAGCTTGGCATCATCGTCCGCGCTCAGGCGGTTGGCGGCGGCGGCAAGCGCTTCGGGGCTGTCGAGCGGCGAGGAGAAGAGCTCGGCCATCTCGGATGAATGAGCGTGAGCGGCATCGAGCGTGGCGAGCAGCGGGTGGGAATCGTCGATCGCGCGCAGCGACGCCGCATAGCTGCCCAGCCGCAGCGCCTTCTCGCGCAGGCGGAAGGCGATAGACGTGGTCCACCCGATATCGGTGCGGCCATCCATGTCATAGCCGACCCAGGTGGCGAAGCGGAACGGCAGCGGCCTGAAATCGAGCCAACGGCCCGGCCAGCGCTGACGGGCATGGCCGAGCAGCGTGGCGTTGATCGCGTCACGAGCCTTCGCGGCGCGCTGGATGGCGTTGCAGACTTCGACATGCTCGAACTCGAGCGTGATCTTCGGGCCTTCGTGCGGGACGGTGCAGACGGTCGAGGCCTGCGGATCATCAGACAGGGCGGCTGTGGCAACAGCGTCGGACTGCGCGGGGCTGAGCAGGAATGTTGGGTGCGCGGTGAATACCGCGTGGAGCAGCGGCTTTTCCCAACGCTGGCGGAACTCGGAAAAGCCCGCCTCTTCCGGATTCAGCGCTTCGATCTGCGCGAGGTTTTCGGTAGCGGAGGTCGGCGCGACAAGGCGCTTGAGGCGCGCTGCACGGCTCTTCAGCGCCTCGCACTCCAGCTCGGCAACCAGCGCGTCCATATCGGACAAGGAAATCTCGCCACCTTCAAGCGAACGCGAGAGATCGTGGCTGAGCTGGAAGACCGGGTTGAACAGCGGCGTTTCGGCCGTCCGCTCATGGAGTTTCTGCAACCTGGCCTTGAGCTTGGCGACCGTCTTCATGGCCCTTGTATTCCCTTGAATTCGTTACTTCCCCAAAGCCGAGGCTTCGCGCGCTGCGGCTTCGATCGCTGCTTCATCGGGCGTGCCCTTGCCGACCACCCAGCTGCCACCGACGCACAGGACCGGATCGAAACCCAGCCATTCCGGCGCGGTGGCGGCGGTAATGCCGCCGGTGGGGCAGAACTTGCACTGGTAGAACGGCGCAGCCAACGCCTTGAGCGCGGGAAGTCCGCCCGAAGTGGAAGCGGGGAAGAACTTGAAGTGGTTCAGGCCAAGGTCGAGACCGCGCATGATATCGCCCGCCGAGGCGATGCCCGGCAGGAACGGGATGCCCGAAGCCACGGCGGCCTTGCCGAGATTTTCGGTGAGGCCGGGCGAGACGATGAACTCCGCTCCTGCATCGATGGCAGCCTTGAGCTCGTCGGGATTGGTCACCGTTCCGGCGCCGACAATGGCACCCTCAACCGCTTTCATCGCGTGGATGACATCGAGCGCGGCAGGCGTGCGCAAGGTAACCTCGAGCACGCGCAGCCCGCCCTTCACAAGCGCGCGGGCGACGGGAAGCGCGTGGTCGACGTCCTCGATCACCAGAACCGGGATGACCGGCGCGGTGCGCATGATGGATTCGATCGGCTTCATGGCGTCTCCCCTGGCGCAGAACTGCCTGCGCGCTTCCTTTGATGGAAGCGGGCTTAACCCGACTCAGCCGGATTGTGCACCTGCTAAGGGCAGGCGCATAGCTATTCTTGGGAAACGCAGGACTGCAGGAACGTCACACGGCCGAGCTGAACTGGCGCTCACCGGTGCGATAGGCATCGAATACCGAGGCGATTGACCGGGCGTAAGGTTCATTGCCCGGCAAGAGGATGAGCACGTTGCCTTCGAGACGGGCGAGGCCCCGCGCGACGAACGGCTCCAGGCGGCTGCGGTTCATGGCCAGAAGATCAGCGTCGATCTCGGCCCGGCCCCGGCAAAGGATATCGTTGATGATCCCGCCGCGACGGCGATCTTCCGCCGTGCGCACGATCCCCTTGCGTCCCGGCAGCTGATCGGCGCCGACCAGCATGCGGTAACGGCCGGCGTTCTTCTCGGTTTGCACGTAAAGCTCGGGGAATTCGCTGATCGAGGATGCGCCGAGGCCGATGAGGACTTCGGACTGGTCTTCAGTGAAGCCTTGGAAATTGCGCCGCAACGTGCCCGAGCGCGAGGCAACGGCAAGATCGTCGTCCGGCAGAGCGAAATGATCAAAGCCGACGGCCTGATACCCGGCACCGACCAGACGCTGATACCCTTCGGCGGCCATGCGAAAGCGCGCGCGCTGGTCCGGCAGTTCGCTGGCATCGATCCGCTGCTGGCGGGGGATCATGTGGGGCACATGGGCATAGCCGAACAGGGCAAAGCGATCGGCACCCATGGCGACCGACTGGTCCAGCGTTTCGGCGAGAATGTCGTCGTTCTGGAACGGCAGGCCGTACATCAAGTCAAAATTGATGGAATCGACCCCCGCCTTGCGCAGGCCTGCGACGGCGCGCTCGATATCGTCCCGCGGTTGAACCCGGCCGATGGCCTGCTGGACGCGAGCATCGAGAGTCTGCACGCCGAGGCTGGCCTTGATCACGCCGATACCGCGGATCGCCATGAACCAGCCCGGCTCCAGCGTGCGGGGATCGAGCTCGATCGACAGGACCGGCTTCTCGAGACGGAAGCTGAGAGTCAGCTTGTCGACGAGGCGGACGAAATCGGTGGGCTTGATGGCGTTGGGGCTGCCGCCGCCGAAAGCAATGCGCGAGACCTTTACCGATGGGTGCAGCAGGCGCGAGACCAGATCGATCTCGTGGTGGAGCGCCTCCATGTACGCAGCGAGGCGCTGGGTCTTGTTGGCGGCGCCGGTATTGCAGCCGCAGTACCAGCAGATTTCCTTGCAGTAGGGGATGTGGAGATAGAGCGAGACCGTACCGCGCAGGGCCTGCAACGCTTCGCGCTGACGATCCTCGAAGCTCTCCTCGACGAATTCGGCAGCGGTGGGATAGCTGGTGTAGCGCGGGACCGGGCGTTCGAGCAGCTCGGGCCAATAGGTCCACTGGCCGAAGACTTCAGGCCCGGTCATCATGTCAGCAGCCATCGCCTTCGCCTTCTCCGTCATCGCCATTGTCACAACAGCTATCGGCGCTGGCGCGCTTGCGCATTGAGATATGACAAATCTTGCAGCAGGGCAGATTCTCGCTGCCATCGTCCTTGGCGGGGATGCGGATCGGGATTGGCGCACCGCTGCCGCCGCAGGAGGCGACCATCATGACGCTGGCGTGCGACGGCGCGGGGCTGGCCATCTGCAGAACGGCCAGTGGCGCGAGAAAGCGCATGAGTCGGCTCATGGCTGATCCTCTTCCTCGATAAGGATGCGCGCCGCAGCGCCATCGAGATCGCTGAACTGGCCACGCTTCAGGGCCCAGAAGAAGCCGGCCAGCCCGAACAGACCCATGCCGAGCGCGATCGGGAGCATGAAAGCGATGCCGTTCATTTCGTCTCTCCGGCAAGGCGCAGCGAGTTGGCGACGACGATCAGCGAACTGGTCGACATGGCGACGGCCGCGATCAGCGGGGTGACGTGGCCGAGGATGGCCAACGGCACGGCCAGCACGTTGTAGCCGATGGCGAGCGCGAAGTTTTGGCGGACGACGCGCATGGTCGCCCGCGAGACTCGGACCGCGCGGGGGATGGCGAGGAACGACTCTCCGGTGAAGACCATGTCCGCCGCTTGCCGTCCGACATCGCTGGCCGAGCCGGGCGCGATCGAGGCGTTGGCGGCAGCGAGCGCGGGACCATCGTTCAGGCCGTCGCCTGCCATCATTACCTTCCAGCCGACACGTTGCAGGCGCTGGAGCGCTTCCTGCTTGTCGGCCGGAGAGGCGGCGGCTTGCGCCGTCAGGCCAGTGGCGCGGGCAACGGCGGCCACCGCCGGGACGGAGTCGCCCGACAGGATCGAAGGATCGACGCCAAGAGCCTGCAACTGCGCAAGCGCTTCGGGCGCATCGGGGCGCAGGCGGTCGGCGAAGGGGATGACGCGGACGGCATCGCCTTCGATGCGGAAGGCCGTTGCCATGCCTTGCGACGAGGCAGGACGGCCCAGCGCGACCGCCAGACCGTTCCAGCGTGCGGTGATGCCCTGCCCTGCTTCCTCGCGCACATTTTCCAGGACTGCCGCCCGCACGCCGCGTGCACCAAGCGCCTGGACCAGTCCGAGCGACAGCGGATGGCGGCTGTGGCTGGCAAGGGCCATGGCCACCGAGGCCTGCGCATCCGTCAGCGCACCGAGCGCGACCTCATCCGGCACGGGACGGCCGAGCGTGAGCGTGCCGGTCTTGTCGAGCAGGATGCGGTTGACTTCGGCCATGCGTTCGAGCGCGGAACCGTCCTTGACCAGAATGCCCTTCTTCATCAACGCGCCTGCCGCGACGACTTGCGCCACCGGCACGGCGAGGCCGAGTGCGCATGGGCAGGTGATGATCAGCACCGCGATGGCGATGACGAGCGACTGGTAGACCCCTGCCCCGGCGATCATCCATCCGGCGAACGTCAGTGCAGCCAAGGTGTGGACAGCGGGCGCGTAGAGCCGCGAAGCGCGGTCGGCGATGCGCACGAACTTCGAGCGCGACTGGCCTGCCGCTTCCATCAGCCGGGCGATTTCGGACAGGGCGGTGTCGTGCCCGGTGGCAGTGACGCGCACGTCGACCGGGGCATCGACGTTGAGCGTTCCGGCGTGGACCAGCGTGCCCGGAGCCGCTTCGACCGGGGCGCTTTCGCCGGTCAGCAGCGACTGGTCGAAGCGGGTGGTGCCGCGCAGGACTTCGCCATCGGCGGCGAGGCGTTCGCCGGCTGCCACGCGCATGAGCATGCCGGGCTGCAGCGATTTCGTATCGAGCCAGCGGGTTGCGCCGTCTGCCTCGACGACCATAGTGCCGGTAGCCACCTGCCGCAGGAGTGCATCGACGCC
This sequence comes from Novosphingobium sp. ERW19, assembly GCF_012641315.1. Lineage (NCBI taxonomy): Bacteria > Pseudomonadati > Pseudomonadota > Alphaproteobacteria > Sphingomonadales > Sphingomonadaceae > Novosphingobium > Novosphingobium sp. ERW19. The sequence goes on along the minus strand of NZ_JABAIC010000012.1, from coordinate 95,968 downwards.
CGAGCGGGCGCGGTCGCGCATCATGGCGTCGAGCACGCGGCCTGCCAGCAGGAACATCAGCAGCATCAGCACGCCATCGAACCATGCCTCAGTGCCGCCGGTCAGCGTTTCGTAGAACGACAGGCCGGTGGCGATGGTCACGCCGATGGAGATCGGCACGTCCATGTTGGTCCTGCCGTGGCGCAGCACTTTCCACGCCGAGGTGAAGAACGGGCGTCCGGCATAGACGATGGCCGGCACGCCGATCATCGCCGAGACCCAGTGGAACAGCGACCGCGTGGTGCCATCGGCGCCGGACCAGACGCTGACCGACATCAGCATGACGTTCATGCAGGCAAAGGCAGCGACACCGAGCGGTGCAAGCAGCGGCTTGACCGCCGAGACAGGCTCGGCCTCGATCTCGCGCGGTTGCGCCTCGAAGCCAGTGGCGGCGAGCGTGGCGACCAGCGTGGGCATTTCGACCTGGCGGGCGTGGACCACGTCGACCGTTCGGGCAGTGAGGTTGGTCCGGGCGCTGGCGACCCCATCGAGCGAGGCTAGCGCGCGCTCGACCTTGCCCATGCAGCCTGCGCAGTGCATCCCCGGAACCGCAAGGACGGTGTGGATCGCATCGTCAGGCACGGCACGAAGGCGGGAAGGCGCAGTCACAGGACTTCTCCCACCGTGCGCCAGACCTTGCCCTCGGCCTCGACCATCACGCGCAGGCGCCAGCGGCCGGCTTCCAGCGGAGCGGCGTAAGTGCCCAGTGCGGTCTCGCGTAGGGTCAGGTCCGTCTCGGGACGCTGGCCAAGCGGGTGTTCGGCCACGGCGGTGACCCGGGCGGCAGTGATGGCTTGACCGGTGCTGTCACGCAGGGTGATGGCTGCCCTGCCCTGTTCGTCGCGAGCGATGCCGGCCTTCCAGCCAAGCGCCTGCTCGGCACTGGCTTCCTTGAGCCAGCCGTTGAACTGCTGGCTGGCGACATAGGAATTCTCGACCACGACGCCGCCGAACGTGGATGACGCCAGACGCGCCATGAGAACGTTGACGGCGATGACTACTCCGAAAAAGCTGACAAGGATCAGGGTGATGTGCTTGCCGGTGAACGGGCGAGCGGTACGGCTGCGCTGGGTCATTCGCCGTGTCCTTCCGGAGTTGTGAAGCTGGTTTCGCTGCGGTCCGTGCCGCCTTCATCGTCGGGCGCGGTCAGTACGAAGGCGAATTCGCCGTGGCCCCGTTCGTGGTGACCTTCGTGGTGTTCCCGATGGTGCTCGCCGTGTTCAGCACGGCGCTGGTCGACGACGTAGATGCGCAGGCGTTGCGTGGTGTCGGCGGGGACGCGGAACGTTAGATCGCGCTTGGCGGCGGCAGCGTCCATCTCGTCGGTGAACATGGCCGCGCCTTCGAGGCCTTCCAGAGCGACGCGGAAGTTGCGCGGGCGCTCTTCCATGTTGCGCAGCTTGATCGTGTAGGCGTTGCGGATCGTCCCGTCAGACAGCGTCACGAACTCCGGGTTGCGATCCTTGGCGACGGAGATGTCGAGCCGCGCGCGCTGGCCGAGCATGAACAGCATGGCCGCGCCGATCGCCGACCACACGCCGAGGTAGATCAGCGTTCGCGGACGGAACATGGTCTTGAGGACCGGCGTCGGTTCCTCTCCCCGCTTCTCCTTCTCGGCATCGACCAGTGTGCAGTAGTCGATCAGGCCGCGCGGGCGGCCGACGTCGGCCATGGCCTTGTCGCAGGCGTCGATGCACAGCGCGCAGGTGATGCAGCCGATCTGCGGCCCTTCGCGAATGTCGATGCCGGTGGGGCAGACCGCGACGCACTGCATGCAGTCGATGCAATCGCCCAGCGGAGTTGCCGCCTTGACCGCGCTCTTGACCGAACCGCGCGGTTCGCCGCGCCAGTCCTTGTAAGTGACGATCAGGCTCTTCTCGTCGAGCATGGCCGTCTGGATACGCGGCCAGGGGCACATATAGATGCACACCTGCTCGCGCATGAAACCGCCGAAGATGAACGTGGTCATCGTCAGGACGAAGGTGGTGGCATAGGCGACGGGCGCGGCAGTGCCGGTCCAGAACTCGTACTGTAGCGTCGGCGCGTCGGCGAAGTAGAAGATCCACGCGCCGCCGGTGGCAAAGCTGATCGCGAGATAGATCGTCCACTTGAGCGCGCGCTTGCCAATCTTCGCCGCGGTCCACGGAGCCTTCTGCAGGCGCAGTTGCGCGTTGCGGTCACCGTCAACGAAGCGATCGACGTGCTGGAACAGGTCGGTCCACACCGTCTGCGGGCAGGCATAGCCGCACCACGCGCGGCCCACCGCCGAGGTGACGAGGAACAGGCCGATGCCGGCCATGATCAACAGGCCCGCCACGAAATAGAATTCGTGCGGCCAGATTTCGATGTCGAACATGAAGAACCGGCGATGTGCGAGATCGATCAGCACCGCCTGGTCGGGCGCGTAGGGGCCGCGGTCCCAGCGGATCCACGGCGTGCCCCAGTAGATGCCCAGGCACACGATCATGACCAGCCACTTGAAACGGCGGAATGGTCCGTTGATGGCCTTCGGGAAAACGCCTTTGCGCTTTTCGTAAAGGCCGATTTCATTCGAGTGGTCCGCGCGGAGTTTGGGATCGTGCGCAGTCATGACCGTGTTGTCCTGTGTTCGGGTTATTTGGCAGCAGCGGGGGCTGCAGCAGGGTCGGGAGCGGCAGGATCAGCGGCAGGAGCCGGAGCTTCCTCGCCGCCACCCAGCGAGTGGACGTAAGTGGCCAGCATCTTCACCGTCACCGGATCGAGACGCGCACCCCACGATGGCATCACCCCGTATCGGGCGTTGGTCACCGTCTGGGTCAGCGCCTTGCGGTCACCACCGTAGAGCCAGATCGCATCGTCAAGCTTCGGCGCGCCGAAGGCCCGTCCGCCCTCCCCGTTGGTCCCGTGGCAAGCGACGCAGTTGGCGGCGAAGATTTCGGCACCGCGCTGCGAAGAGCCGCTCGGCTTTTCCTGTCCGCTGATCACGCGGACATGGCTGACCACGTCCTGCACCTGCGCCGGAGTCAGTATGCCATCGCGCCCGAAGGCTGGCATCTGGCTCATGCGCGTGGCGTCGTCGCCGGGCTGGCGCACGCCATGCACAAGCGTCTGGTGGATCGTGGCAACGTCGCCGCCCCACAGCCAGTCGTCGTCGTTGAGGTTGGGATAACCCGCACTGCCAGCCGCGCCATTGCCATGGCACTGGATGCAGTTGACCTTGAACGCGGCGCGGCCGCCGTCGATCGCGGCGCGGCGCAGGCGCGGATCGGAAGCGATCTGTTCGATCGAGGCCTTGTCGAGCTCTGCCATGAGGCCCGCCTTGCGGGCGGCTTCTGCCTTCATTTCCTGATCGAGCTGGCCGCGGCTGGTCCAGCCGAAGGTTCCTGCCGTCGCCTTGTCGATCATCGGCCAGGCCGGATAGACCACGCAGTAGGCGATGGAAAAGGCGATGCAGGCGTAGAAGCTCCACAGCCACCAGCGCGGCAGCGGATTGTTCAGTTCCTCGATGCCGTCCCATTCGTGGCCGACGGTTTCGACGCCGGTTGCGTCGTCGATGCGCTGCTTAGACATCGGTTTCGTCCTTGAAGATCGAGTTCGCGGCTTCGCGGTTCAGCGGCTTGGCGCCGGGACGGAACGGCCATGCGCTCAGCCCCAGGAAAATCGCCGTCATGACCACAAGCCCCCAGCTGTCGGCGAGGTGCCGCAGCAGGTCGTAGGTGGAGTGGGTGCTCATCGACCCTTCTCCTTCGCGAGCTTCTCCTGCGCGGCAGGGGCATTCACGTCGACCAGCGTGCCGAGCATCTGAAGATAGGCGACAAGCGCATCCATCTCGGTCAGGCGCTTCGGATCGCCATCAAAGTCGCGCGCCTGAGCCTTGGGATAGCGCTTGAGCAGATCGCTGGCATCGGCGTCGGGATCGGCCTGGGTCTTGAGGTCCTCGTTGGCCTTGTCGATGTCGGTCTTCGAGTAGGGCACGCCGATCTGGTAGAGCGTGCGCAGCTCTGCCGTCATGTCGCCCGGGTTCAGGTCATGGTCGGCCAGATGCGCGTACGTGGGCATGATTGATTCCGGCACCACGGCGCGCGGATCTTTCAGGTGCTGCACGTGCCATTCGTCGGAGTAGCGATTGCCGACGCGGGCCAGGTCTGGCCCGGTGCGCTTGGAGCCCCACTGGAACGGATGGTCGTACATCGATTCCGCAGCGAGGCTGTAGTGGCCGTAGCGCTCGACCTCGTCACGGAACGGACGGATCATCTGGCTGTGGCAAACGTAGCAGCCTTCACGGACATAGATGTCGCGTCCGGCCTGCTCGAGCGGCGTGTAGGGGCGCATGCCGTCCACCTTCTCGATCGTGTTGTCGATCCAGAACAGCGGGGCAATCTCGACGATGCCGCCAACGGTCACCGCGGCAAAGGCCGCGAGCCCGAGGAGCGTCACGTTGCGCTCCAGTTTCTTGTGCTTTTCCACGATTGTCGTCATGGGATTTTCTCCGGATGCGTCTGATCAGGCTGCGGCAGGCGCGGCGAGGATCGGACGGTCCTTTTCGGGATCGTAGGCGGCGTCGCTCATCGGCGCTTCGTCACGCAGATGGCCGAGGATCGTGCGCCAGACGTTGATCGTCATGACCACGGCCCCTGCGAGGTACAGCAGGCCACCGAAGGCGCGCAGGAAGAACATCGGCTTGAGCGCAAGGACGGTTTCGGCAAAGCTGTTCACCAGGTAGCCGTCAGCGCCATATTCGCGCCACATCAGGCCTTGGGTGATGCCTGCCACCCACATCGAAGCGGCGTAGAACACGATGCCCACGGTCGCGAGCCAGAAGTGCCAGTTGACCATGCGCAAGCTGTAGAGGCGTTCACGGTTCCACAGGCGCGGCACGAGGTAATAGACCGCGGCGAAAGTGATCATGCCGTTCCAGCCCAGCGCGCCGGAGTGAACGTGGCCGATGGTCCAGTCGGTATAGTGCGACAGGCTGTTGACCGACTTGATCGACATCATCGGGCCTTCGAAGGTGCTCATGCCGTAGAAGGCGAGCGCCATGACCATCATGCGAATGATCGGATCGGTGCGGACCTTGTCCCAGGCGCCGTTGAGCGTCATCAGGCCGTTGATCATGCCGCCCCAGCTCGGCATCCACAGCATGACCGAGAAGACCATGCCCAGCGTCTGCGCCCAGTCGGGCAGCGCGGTGTAGTGGAGGTGGTGCGGACCTGCCCAGATGTAGAGGAAGATCAGCGCCCAGAAGTGGATGATCGACAGGCGGTAGGAATAGACCGGGCGTTCGGCCTGCTTCGGGACGAAGTAGTACATCATCGCCAGGAAGCCGGCGGTGAGGAAGAAGCCGACCGCGTTGTGGCCGTACCACCATTGCACCAGCGCGCCCTGCACGCCTGCGAAAATCGGGTAGCTGCGGCTGCCGACGAAGCTGACGGGCCAGTTCAGGTTGTTGACGATGTGCAGCATCGCCACGGTGACGATGAACGACAGGTAGAACCAGTTCGCCACGTAGATGTGCGGTTCGGTGCGCTTGACGATCGTGCCGACGAAGACCGCGAGGTAGGCCACCCAGACGATGGTCAACCACAGGTCGACGTACCATTCCGGCTCGGCGTATTCCTTGCCCTGCGTGATGCCGAGCAGGTAGCCGGTTGCCGCCAGCACGATGAACAGCTGGTATCCCCAGAACACGAAACGGGCGAGGCCGGGGAAGGCCAGCCTCGCCCGGCAAGTGCGCTGCACGACGTAGAACGACGTGGCGATCAGCGCGTTGCCTCCGAAAGCGAAGATGACCGCAGAAGTATGCAAGGGCCGCAGGCGGCCGAAAGCGGTCCATTCCAGACCGAGGTTCAGCACCGGCAGCGCCAGTTGCAATGCTATGTAGAGTCCGGCCAGGAACCCGGCCATGCCCCAGAAGACTGTCGCGATCACGCCCCAGCGGATCACGTCGTCGTCATAGCGGCCCTGGTCTGGGGCCAGGATGGCCTTGGACAGATCCACCCCGCGCAGCGTGACGATCAGCCCGAGGATGCAGGCGAGCGCGACGATGCCCATGTGGATCGCGAAACCCGTGTCGACGGCTGCAGCGCAGGCGGCGACGGCGATAAGGAGCGCAACGAGCCATAGCCCTGTGCGCGATAGTGCCGATTCCATGGAGCCTTCCCTTCCATGAGTGATGTGCATGTCGCGCTGCACCCACGGGAGGGAAGGAACATTGATCGGAGTCAAATCACGCAAAATCAGTCTTATACTTTGGTCGAAGATCGCGATTTCGCATTTTTGCGCTTCGTCAATGTCTGATGATTCGGTGCGGTGCATCAGGCTGTCCAAGCCATGGACGATCTGGGGCCAGCGAGGGGCTGGCCATCCGTGGCGCAGGACAAGAGCAATGAAGAAGCTGATTACCGCCGCCCTGCCCCTGGCCTTCGCAGCCGCCGCGCTTGCACCGGCACCGGCCCTTGCCGGCTCGGCCGAAGGCAAGTTGCAGGTCAAGGTGCTCGGCACCGGCGTGCTTCCGGACGGCAAGATCGTGGAAGTGAAGAACGACCCGCTGGGCCTGACCACCGGCGCACAGACCAAGGCCAACGACAACTACGTGCCGACGCTTGCGGTCGAGTATTTTCTGACGCCGAACATCTCGGCCGAGACGATCTGCTGCTTCACCCAGCACCATGTCAGCGGCGTCGGTGCCCTCGCGCCAGCAACCAACATCGTTGATCACGTGTTGGTCCTGCCGGCCACGTTGACGCTGAAGTATCACCTGCCGCTGGGCGGCGGAATCAAGCCCTATGTCGGTGCAGGTCCGTCGATGTTCCTGATCTTCGGGGAGAAGCCCGGCTCGAGCATCACCGGCCTCGGCGTGACCAAGGTGAAGATGTCCAACGAAGTCGGCTTTGCTCTTCAGGCCGGCGTGGATATCCCCGTCAACGACAAGGGCCTTGGCGTCAGCATCGATGCCAAGAAGTACTTCCAGGACACGACCGCGCATTTCTACGCGGGCAATGCCGAAGTCCTGACCACCAAGCACTCGCTTGACCCGTGGGTCGTGAGCGCCGGGCTGGCCTACCGCTTCTGACGAAATCCCCTTCCCGTCCGGCGCCCCCCACGCGCGTCGGATCTGGGGACGGCGGGCAGGAGATCACGAGGTTCTGGGATCGCCTCGCTGGTTTCCTGCCCGCCACTTTTTTGTTTGTCGAACTTACGAATCCCAACATTTCAGGGCGTTTCAGGCCTGTTGCGCCGCCGCCACAGGTGTGGCTGAATAGGCGGAACTTCCCCAAAGCCTGATTGCGCCGACCCGTTGCCCTGGCGCATGGGAACTCCAGCGCTTGTCAACGAACAAGTTGCCATCGCAACGACATTTGCGCCATTTTGGGAGGATACAACAATGGCTAACCCAGCCCGCATTCGCAGGATTCTGCTCTCGTCCGTCGCCTCGCTGGTGATCGCGACGCCCGCCCTTGCCCAGTCCGCCGATGAAGCACAGGCTGAAGACGGCGGCACCGGCAACGAAATCGTCGTCACCGCCACCAAGCGCGCCCAGACCATCCAGGAAGTGCCGTTCTCGGTGAACGCGCAGACCGCAGCCGATATCGAGAAGACCGGCGCCACCTCGATCGAGGACATTTCGCGCTCGGTCGCTGGCCTCACTGTCCAGAACCTCGGGCCCGGCCAGAGCCAGGTTTCGGTACGCGGCGTTTCCGCAGGCCAGATCGTCCGCGACCAGCCGGGCGTGAAGGAACAGGTCGGCATCTACCTCGACGAATCCGTCACCTCGCTCTCGCTGTTCACGCCCGATTTCGACCTGTTCGACCTCAATCGCGTGGAGACGCTGCGCGGCCCGCAAGGCACGCTGTTCGGTTCCGGCTCGGTCGGCGGCACTGTCCGCTACATCACCAACCAGCCGAAGCTGGGCCAGACCGAAGGCCAGATCGCTGCTGACGTCAACGTGCTCGATGGCGGCGATGTCGGCTATTCGGCCAAGGGCGCGGTCAACGTGCCGCTGGGCGAGAACGCCGCGCTGCGCGTCGTCGGCTATGGCGAGCACTTTGCCGGCTTCATCAACGCAGTCGGCCCGGCTGCCGGCAAGAACATCAACGACGGCGAACGCTACGGCGTGCGTGCGGCAGTTCTGTTCGAGCCTGTCGCCGGCGTGAAGATTACCCCGCGCATCGTCTACCAGGACATCAAGACCAACGGCTTCAACCGCGCGGACGTGTACCACTTCTACCAGAGCCCACTGGCCGGCGCTCCCGCGCTGCCGGAAAACACGCAGTACCTGAAGCTGCGCGAAGGCTTCCGCGACAAGACCACCTTGGCTGATCTCACGATCTCGGCGCCCGTTTCGGATTCGATCGAGGTCACCAGCGTCACGACCTATATCAACCGCGATATTCTGGTCAGCCGCGATGCTTCGGCCCTGACTGGTTCGGTATCGGTGTCGTTCGCCGGTCTGGAACCGCTTGTGGCACCGGGCGCAAACCTGCCTTCAAACCTGCGCGATGGCACCAAGCTGAAGACCTGGACGCAGGAAGTGCGCCTTGCCTCGTCAGGCAAGGGTCCGCTCCAGTGGGTCCTTGGCGGGTTCTACAGCAAGATCGACCGCAAATACGCACAGCGCCTGCCCACCCCGGGTTACGACGCCTTCGGCAACCTGTTCCTGGCCGCCCTCTGCCAGGCCGAAAATACGTGCCGCGTTCCCAACGCCAATCCGGCGTTGCGGACCCCGTTCGTGTCGACCGATGCGGCAATCGCCAACGGGTTCCCCGCGAACTCGCCGTACAACGCCGATATCCCTTACGACATCGAGCAGTTCGCGATCTTCGGTGAAGCCAGCTACAAGATCGGCGATTTCAAGATGACCGCCGGCGGCCGCTACTACGACTTCAAGGAATCGCGCGACTTCATCTCGGGCGGCGTCTTCGCCAACGGTGACCGCCGGATTGCCGACAAGACCAAGAGCGACGGGTTCAACCCCCGCTTCATCGTCAGCTATCAGCCGAGCCGGGATCTCTCGATCAACCTGCAGGCTTCGAAGGGCTTCCGTCTTGGTGGCGTGAACGACCCGCTGAACCTGCCGCTCTGCTCGGCCAACGACAAGGTCATCTTCGGCAACAGCCAGACCTACAAGGACGAAAGCCTGTGGAACTATGAGGCAGGCGTGAAGCTCGCCAGCGGCCCCGTCACCTTCAATGCGGCTGCGTTCTACAACGACATCCGCAACCTGCAGGTCACGGCCGACGCCGGAAGCTGCTCGTCGCGCGTGGTGTTCAATGTGCCGAAGGCCCACACCACCGGCGTTGAAATGGAACTCGCTGCCGAGCTTGGCATGGGCTTCTCGCTCGCGGTCAACGGCTCGGTGATCGAATCGCAGTTCGACAGCAGCGTCAAGGATGGCACCGGCGCGATCATTGCGGGAATCCGTGACGGCAACCGCCTGCCGACCGTGCCGAAATTCCAGATGTCGGCAACTGCGGGCTATACGACCGAAGTCTCGAATGGCATGGACTTCTCGGCCAATGCCAGCTTCCAGCATGTCGGCAACCGCTTTACCCAGCCCTCGGATCAGGAAGCCGGCGCGGGCGTATTCAGCAACTCGCTGTTCTTCAATCCGGCAACCGGCGCCTATGGCAGTGGCAACTACAACTTCGGATCCTACCAGCTGCCCAGCTACAACCTCGTCAACATTTCGGCGGGTCTGAACTGGGAAAACGGCCTTTCGGTCCTCGTCTATGCCAACAACCTGTTCAACGAAACGCCGTTGCTTTCGCTGGACCGCGAACGCGGTGGCCGTGCACGTCTCGGCTACAACGTCGGCACGCCGCGCAAGATCGGCATGACCGTGCGCAAATCGTTCTGATCTTCTCGGTCGGACAAGAAAAAGGCCGGTCCCGCAAGGGGCCGGCCTTTTTCGCATCCGAAGCCTTGGAGGCCGGGATCAGCCCGCCAGCGAGACCAACGCCTGCCGGTTGAGAATCTCGACCTCACGACGCGAAGGCAGTTCGATCACGCCGTCGTTCTTGAGCTTGGTGAACTGACGGCTGACCGTCTCGATCGTCAGGCCCAGCACATCGGCCACCTGCTGGCGCGAGAACGGCAGGGAAAAGCGCTTGGCCGGGCCGAACGCCGGGGTGCAGCCGGTCTCGGCCAGTCTGTCCGACATCTCGAGCAGGAAGGTCGCGATCTTTTCCGATGCGTTCTTGCGCCCCAGCAGCATCATCCACGACCGCGTACGGTCGAGTTCGGCCAGGGTGCGCTCCAGCAGCTTGTGCTCAAGCTCGGGATGTTCGCGGGCGAAGCGGTCAAAATCGTTGCGCGAGAACACGCAGACCCGCGCGTCTGTCAGCGCGACCACGCTGGCGCTGCTGGTCTGGCCGAAAGGACGGCCGATGAAATCGGAAGGGTAGGCAACACCGACGATCTGCTCGCGCCCGTCTTCAGTGCTGGTGGTCAGCTTGAGCACGCCCTCGATGACGTTGGCGACGAGCAGCGAGTCATCGTCTTCCCAGATCAGCGGCTCACCCGCCGTGACCGTACGTCGCCTGCCCATCTGATTGAGCGATTCAATCTCGCGATTGTCGAGTCCGGCGCAGATGGCGCGATTACGAACGACGCAGGTGTCACAAGAAGACATGGGGCTTCGTTATCATTCCGAACCATTTCGGGCAATTGGCGAAAAGGATCGGTCTTCGGGCTCTCCGAAGCACGAAAAAATTGGGCGGTCCGTTTCTGCCGGGCCGCCCGAGTTGGGGAGAAATCGCCGAAGCGGGGCGGAGGCCGGTGGGGTGCATCCACCCCGCTTCGTCGAAGTCATGACTATCCGCGCGCGCCCGAGCCCGCGTTGACGGAAGTCAAAAACACCAACAATTTTTAGGATTGCTGCAGAATTCAGAGCGCGGGGAGCTGCGTCACGTCGTGATATTGGCCCCGGAAGAACAGCAGCGGCGTGCCTTCTTCGCGCCGGTCCAGCGCCTCGACTGCGCCGACCACGAGGAAGTGATCGCCGATGTCCTCGACCCGCTCGACCGTGCAATCGATCCAGGCAATTGCATCCTCGAGCAGCGGCATCCCCGACGGCGTGTGATCGTGCGCCAATTCGGCGAACTTGTCTTCGGCCTTGGCCGCGAAGCGCTTGCACAGCTCCAGCTGGTTGGCGCCCAGAACGTTCACGCAAAACCGGCCCGTTTCCGCGATCTTGGGCCAGGTGCTCGATCGCTTGTCGGGGAAGAAGCCTACAAGCGGCGGATCGAGCGAAATCGAACTGAACGAGCCCACGACCAGACCGTGCCGGGTTCCGTCCGGCTCGACCGAAGTGATGACGCAGACACCGGTGGGCCAGGTGCCGAGGACGTTACGGAAATGGCGGGAATCGATCATGCGCGCCTGCCTGTCGCCAAATCGCGCGCGCGTCAACCATCCCCGAATAACGCGAGACTATTCGAAAAAGGCGATGCAGCGCACCTCGATGCTTTCGCGCGTCTGCGCATCGGGCAGGCTGGTATCGTGAAACGCCGTGTGCGGGCAGCGCCAAGTCACAGAATGGTCGCTGTCCTGGAACTTGAACAGCAGGACGTCATCGGTCTGCATGTTCGAGAAATACCACCAGCGATGCCGTTCGCGATGGCGAAAGATCGTGGCTGCGATCATCTGGTCCTCGCCTTCGACGGGCGCGGTCAGGGCATCGCCCGTGGGAAATTCGTCGACTACGAACAGCGTGTTCGATGCCGTTTCCTCGTCACGCACCGTACGCCCATCGCATACTGCCAGCGGCCAGTCCTGCGGGCCGGGGGAGAACGTGCGCCACAGCGAAAAGCAGATGTAGCGCTTGTACCCCGGCCCGTCGGGAAACCGGTCGGCATAGACCCGGGCGGCAGCGCGACGCCCGGTGATCTCGTTGTAATCAACGTGCGCTTCGCCAGCCGGGGGCTGGATGCCGCCGGAGTGCTTGTACCCTTCCACCTTTTGCTTTGCCCTTGCCGAAAGATCGGCTGACGTCCGGATCATCCACCCTTGGGCAGCAGTGCGGCTCGCCCCGGAAAGGCGCGTCACCAGTTGCTCGACTTCGGCAAGATAGGCCGCATCGACCGCTGGCCTGTCATGAAAGTCGGCAATGGACGAGCGATGATTGCCGAGCACGAAGCCGTGCACGTCGAGCGTGAAGTGATCGCGGATGGTCATTCCGTCGCGCACTTCGCAGGGGTAATCGAAATAGTCCCCGGTATTCATCTCCGCGCCTTGGGAGACATAGCGCCGCGTGACGTAGTCCCCCTCGCCCAGATAGCGGATCAGCGCGGGCGCGCGGCGGACAGAGTCCTCGATCGGTGCAAGTTGCGCAGTCTCGTTCATCTGCCTCTCCCAAGGCCTCGTTCCTGATTGCGGCGATCTTCCCATATGTTAGGCTGCCTAATCAAGTGGCGCCTTGAAAAGAAATGCAAGCCAAACGCGCAAAAGGCGTGTAGGGGCCGCCGCACAGGTATCGCCGTGCACTGTGTGGGAACGGGCTGAGGCGATTCGTGCCGGGTAAATCACCCGGCCACCCAGCCGATATTGGCCCAACACATATGCGAATGTCGCTCCGGCGGCAGGAATGGCGATTTTGACGATGACTTTTGCACACCTCCCCAGCCCGCTCGCGCAGGCTCTCGAAGCGCATGGCTACACCGCGCTGACCCCGGTCCAGGCTGCCGTTACCGAACCCGAAGCTGCTGGCCGCGACCTTGTCGTGTCGGCACAGACCGGCTCGGGCAAGACCGTGGCCTTCGGCCTTGCCATGGCGCCCGAACTGATCGGCGATGAAAGCGCCCTGCCCTTTGCCACCGCGCCCCTCGCACTGGTCGTGGCGCCAACCCGCGAACTAGCACTGCAGGTCAGCCGCGAGTTGCAGTGGCTCTATGCACCGACACACGCGCGCATCGCCACCTGCGTCGGCGGCATGGACCCTTCGCGCGAACGCCGCACGCTGCAGGGCGGCGCCCATATCGTCGTCGGCACGCCCGGCCGCCTGCGTGACCACCTCGAACGCGGTGCGCTCGACCTCTCGGCGCTCGCGTGCGTCGTTCTCGACGAGGCTGACGAGATGCTCGACATGGGCTTCCGTGAAGACCTCGAGGAATTGCTCGACGCAACGCCCGAAAACCGCCGCACCCTGCTGTTCTCGGCGACGATGCCCAAGCCGATCGAGGCTCTGGCAAGGCGCTATCAGAAGAACTCGCTGCGCATCTCCACCGTTGGCGAAAATCGCGGCCATGGCGATATTGCCTACCGCGCCGTTGCCGTTGCCCCGGCAGAAATCGAAGCCGCAGTGGTCAACCTGCTGCGCTTCCACGAAGCGGAAACCGCGATGCTGTTCTGCGCCACGCGCGACAACGTCCGCCGCCTCCACGCCACGCTGGTCGAACGCGGCTTCACCGCCGTCGCGCTTTCGGGCGAGCATAGCCAGTCGGAGCGCAACAACGCGTTGCAGGCCCTGCGCGATCGCCGTGCCCGCGTCTGCGTCGCTACCGACGTCGCAGCGCGCGGCATCGACCTGCCGTCGCTCAGCCTTGTCATCCACGTGGAAATCCCGCGCGATGCCGAAACGCTGCAGCACCGCTCCGGCCGCACCGGCCGCGCCGGCAAGAAGGGCACCGCCGTGCTGATCGTGCCGTTCCCGCGCCGCCGCCGCGTCGAGATGATGCTGCGCGGAGCCAAGATCAACGCCGAGTGGGCCGAAGTGCCGACGCCGGAAGCAATCCGCGCGCAGGACCGCGAACGCCTGCTCGAAACGATCCTCGCGCCGGTCGAGCCGGACGAGGCGGATCTCGATATCGCCCGCACCCTGCTCGAACAGCGCAGCGCCGAGGAACTGGCCGCAGCGCTGGTCCGCGCCCACCGCGCCGCCCTGCCCCAGCCGGAAGAGCTGCTTTCGGGCAGCGACGAAGGCCGCAAGCAGGCGGCGCACCGTCCGGGCTTTGACGATGTGGTGTGGTTCCGCATGGACGTGGGCCGCCGCCAGAACGCCGATCCGCGCTGGATCCTGCCGACGCTGTGCCGCCGCGGCCACGTCTCGCGCCAGGAAATCGGCGCGATCCGCATTGCTCCCAACGACACCTGGTTCCAGGTCCCGCGCGCCATTGCCGACCGCTTCGCCGATGCCGTGCGCCGCACCGCCGATCCCAAGGGCGAGGACGAGAACGGCATCCACATCGAGGCCGCGCCCGATGGTCCGCGCGAAATGGCGCGCGACAACCGCCGCGGCGCCAACGATGGCCCGCGCAAGTTCCACCGCAATGATGGCCCACGCGGCGAAGACCATCGCGGTCCGCGCCGCCCTCACCCCGCCGGCCAGCGCCCGCAAGGCAAGCCGCACCGCAAGGGCCCGCAAGGCGCCCGCTAGGAATCAAAAGGCCCGCCGGAGCTGATCCTGCGGGCCTTTTCATGCCGAGCTTCAGGCGGAAACTTATTCCTCGCCCATGCGCAGCGCGGCGATGAAGGCTTCCTGCGGGATCGAGACGTTGCCGTACTCGCGCATGCGGGCCTTGCCCTTCTTCTGCTTTTCCAGAAGCTTCTTCTTGCGGGTAATGTCGCCGCCATAGCACTTGGCGGTGACGTCCTTGCGCATTGCCGCGATCGTCTCGCGCGCGACGACCTTGCCGCCGATTGCCGCCTGGACCGGGATCTTGAACAGGTGGCGCGGGATCAGGTCCTTGAGGCGTTCGCACATGTGACGCCCGCGCGCCTCGGCAGCGCTGCGGTGCACGATCATCGACAGCGCATCGACCGGCTCGTTGTTGACGAGAATGCTCATCTTCACAAGGTCGCCCTCGCGCAGGCCGATCTGCTCGTAGTCGAATGAGGCATAGCCCCGGCTGATCGACTTGAGACGGTCGTAGAAGTCGAACACCACTTCGTTGAGCGGCAGTTCGTAGGTGACCTGCGCGCGCCCACCGACATAGGTCAGACCGGTCTGCACGCCGCGACGGTCCTGACACAGCTTCAGCACCGAGCCGAGGTATTCGTCGGGCGTGTAGATGGTGCCCTTTATCCACGGTTCGTCGATCTGTTCGATACGGCTGGGATCGGGGTAGTCGGCCGGATTGTGCAGCAGGATCTCGCGCGCATCGTCATTGCGGCTGGCGCGCAACTGGATGCGGTAAACCACTGAAGGTGCAGTGGTAATCAGGTCGAGATCGTACTCGCGGCTGAGGCGTTCCTGAATGATTTCGAGGTGCAGCAATCCGAGGAAGCCGCAGCGGAAACCGAAGCCCAATGCTGCGCTCGATTCCATCTCGAAGCTGAACGATGCGTCGTTCAGACGAAGCTTGGCGATGCTCTCGCGCAGCTTTTCGAACTCGGCTGCGTCGACCGGGAAGATGCCGCAGAACACCACCGGCTGGACTTCCTTGAAGCCCGGCAGCGCTTCCTTGGCACCCTGCTTGACGGTGGTGATCGTGTCACCCACGCGGGCCTGCGCCACTTCCTTGATCTGCGCGGTGATGAAGCCGATTTCGCCCGGGCCCAGTTCGTCGAGCGTCTCGATCTTCGGCCGCATGCAGCCGACACGGTCGATCAGGTGCTCGGTCCCGCCGGCCATGAACTTGACCTGCAAGCCCTTCCTGATCACGCCGTCGATGACGCGAACGAGAATGACGACGCCAAGGTACGGATCGTACCACGAGTCCACCAGCATGGCCTTCAATGGCGCGGTGCGGTCGCCCTTCGGCGGCGGAATGCGCTCCACCACGGAATCAAGCACTTCCTCGATGCCGATGCCGGACTTGGCGCTGGTCATCACCGCGTTGCTGGCATCAAGCCCGATCACGTCCTCGATCTCCGCCTTGACCTTCTCGGGCTCGGCGGCGGGCAGGTCGATCTTGTTGATCACCGGCACGATCTCGTGGTCATGCTCGATCGACTGGTAGACGTTGGCGAGCGTCTGCGCTTCCACGCCCTGCGCCGCATCCACCACCAGCAACGCGCCTTCGCACGCGGCAAGGCTGCGGCTCACTTCATAGGCGAAGTCGACGTGGCCCGGCGTGTCCATCAGGTTCAGCTGATAGGTCTTGCCGTCCTTGGCCTTGTAGTCAAGGCGCACGGTCTGCGCCTTGATGGTGATGCCGCGCTCCTTCTCGATATCCATGTTGTCGAGCACCTGCTCGGACATTTCACGCTCGGAAAGGCCGCCGGTGTACTGGATCAGACGATCCGCCAGCGTCGACTTGCCGTGGTCGATATGGGCGATGATGGAGAAATTGCGGATCAGCGAAAGGTCGGTCATGTCGGTCTTTGAATGAAGCGGTGCGGTGCGCACCGGAGGGCCGTTAGCAGGTGTGCACCTGCGAGTCACGATGGCCCGAGTCTGCATTGGCGAAAGCACCAAAGCGCGATTCTTTGCAGATGCGCGTCAGTTTTTCGACATCGGACACAAAGCCGAAATATTATCCTTCCCTGCAGAATCAGGTAGATAAGTCGAACTTCTCGAAGCGAAATCCGCCATTGCGTCAACTGACTGTCACAAACCCGTCATTTTCAGCGCCTAGCGGCTCCGGCAACACAGTGAACGGAGAAGCAAAGTGTCGGCAAGCAAGGCGTTCAAGGCGGCGTTGGCAGCAACCGTCTTCCTGTCTGCACCGCAAGTCGCGGCAGCGGCGGAAGATCAGGACGCAAAGATCGCCAATCTTCAGCGCCAGGTCGACGAGCTGAAGGCCATCGTCAAGGCCATGCAGGCCGCCCAGGCTGCTCCGCAAATGGCTGCTTCTGCCCCTGCTGCAACTTCGGCCCCAGCCACGACAGCCTCATCGCAAACCGGCACCGCCGCCGCTCAACCGGTAGTGCTTGCTGCAGCGACGCCCGAGGCCAAGCCTGCGCCCAAGAAGAAGGCCTGGCACGAGAAGCTGATGATCCGCGGCTACACCCAGTTGCGCATGAACGAAATCGTCGGCGGCCCGAAGAACGCGCCTGCGGGCGTATCGCGCCTGCGTTCAGTGCAGGACAGCGGGATCAGCGAGAACGGAAACTTCACGCTACGCCGTGCGCGCCTTGTCGTGCAGGGAGACATCTCCGACCGCGTCTCGCTCTACATGCAGGGCGATATGGCCGCCGCGGTCAGCAACCAGTCGGCGAATGAATCGCGCCAGCATTTCTTCCAGATGCGCGATGCCTATGCCGACGTGTTCCTCGACAAGGCCAAGACCCTGAAGGTGCGCCTTGGCCAATCGAAAGTGCCCTACGGCTGGGAAAACCTCCAGAGCTCGTCGAACCGTGTCCCGCTGGATCGTACTGATGCGATCAACGCCCCTGTTCCCGGCGAACGTGATCTGGGCGTCGTGCTCTACTATACCCCCCCGAAGATCCAGAAGATCTGGGACGAGCTTACCCAGGATGGCCAGAAGCTGTTCGGCAATTACGGCGCCTTCGCGCTTGCCGCCTACAACGGGCAGGGCATCAACAAGGTTGAACGCAACGGCGGGCTGATGACGGTTGCCATGGCTACGATGCCGTTCCGGCTCGACGGCATTGGCCTTGACGGGCAGGTCGCGGAATTCGGCGTGACCGCGATGCGCAACCAGTTCCGTCCGGAAGTCCGCACCGGTGGCGTTTCGACGATCTCCTATGACGACAACCACGTGAACTTCCACGGCATGATCTATCCCAAGCCTTTCGGCATTCAGGCCGAATGGACTTTCGGGACTGCACCACAGTGGGACCGCACGCTTGGCGCAATCCGTTCGCAGCGCGCGTCCGGCGGCTATGTCATGGCCATGTACCGGATGCCGGAAACCCCGATCGGCCAGCTCATTCCGTTCGCACGCTGGCAGAAGTATCGCGGTGGCTGGAAGAGCGCGATCAACGCACCCCGCCTCGAAACCGACGAGTATGAGGTGGGCGTCGAATGGCTCCCGCTGAAGGAGCTGGAAGTGACGCTCAACTACGCCAATGTTTCCCGTACCGAAGCAGACGAACGACGGACCGGGCAGGCCAAGGGCGACGTGATCCGCGCGCAGGTGCAGTGGAACTACTGAACTCTCGCTCCTGAGGGTATCGGGCACTCCGGCACCGAAGGAATGGCTACCCGCTGACGTCCGTTTATCGCAGGCCAAAGGCGGGTCGTCGCTTGCTGCGCACAAGCCTCGCCCGTTCATCCGACGTTGTGGATCGTGCCGCAAGGATCGCCGTTGTCGCAGCAAATCGGTTCAACCGAACTGCAAGCATAGTTTCGACTACGGGAGCATCCCATGAGAAAGACCATTCTGGCCGCAACCCTGGCGGCCATCGCCCTTCCCGCTGCACCGGCCCTGGCAGATCCCCCGCACTGGGCTCCGGCTCACGGTCATCGGGCCAAGCATGACCGCATCTATGACAGCCGCGGTCGCTATCTCGAGCCGCGCCGCATCAGCAGCCGCGATACGGTTTGGCGCGGTCGCGACGGTCGCTATTATTGCAAGCGCAGCAACGGCACGACCGGGCTGATCATCGGCGCCGCCGGCGGCGCGCTTCTGGGCCGTGCCATCGACACGCGCGGCGATCGTGCGCTCGGCACGATCCTCGGCGCAGCCGGTGGTGCGCTGCTCGGTCGCGAGATCGAACGCAGCGGCGGTCGCTGCCGCTGAGCGGATTGCAGCCAGACATATTGGGGCGGTTCTGCGGAGCCGCCCCTTTTGCTATTTGTGGACCACTTCCTTGACCAGCGCCGGCGCCGGGTAGATCACTTCCAAGGCATGCTGGATTGCTGCCGTACTCACGACAACGGTCCTGTTTAACGCGCCCTGATAGCCGTAGTTGCCGCCGATCGAATGGATATTGCCGTCAAACGCCGCGCCGATCACGCTGCCGTTGCGGTCAATTACCGGCGAGCCTGAGTTGCCGCCAATGATGTCGTTGGTCGTGACGAAATCGAACGGCAAGGACTTGTCGATCTTCGCCTCGTTCGCCGCAAATGCACTGGCCAGATCGAACGTTTCGGCGCCTGTCGCCCGGTCGAATGCGCCGCCGATGGTGGTTACCGGCGCAACGTCCTGCCCGCGCTCCTTCCAGCCTTCGACCTTCCCATAGCTGATGCGCAGCGTGAACGTGGCGTCGGGATAGACATTGTTGCCATAGGCCATGAACCGCGCATCGGCGAGCCGGGCTCCCGCCTCGGCCAGAGGTCCGGCGTAGCGTTCGTCCACCAGCTTCTTCAGTTCACGCTCGCGTGCGTCGATCTTGCGGGCATAGACGATCATCGGGTCGGACGATGCTTCGATAGCCTTGCGCCCGCCATCCCACAGCGCCTTGCGTGCGGCGGGATCGGCCAGCGTCGTGCCGCCAACCAGCCGCTCGGCCAGCCCGTCCGGCGATTCCTTGCCAAGCAGGAGCCGGGTATCGGGATCATCGGCGCCGAGATACTCGCGCGCCTTCGACAGGCTCCATGCCAGCTCCAGTTGCTCCATCCACGGATAGACCGGGGCCTCGTCGAGCAGCGTCTTGGCGGTGAGTTCGAGGCTGGAATCGCGAAATTCCGGCAGACGCTCGGCGTTGGGCTTCTCCCGCTCTGCCGCGCCCTGCACCAGCTTCATGGCCTGATCCATCAGCGCCGAGTGCGGCACGATGAAACGCCACGGCACATAGATGTCGCGATAGGCCTGCACTGCCTTGGCGGTATCCGCCCAAGGATCGCCGATTCCCGGCTTGCCCATGGTCTTCGCCTTCAGGTCCGCCTCGGCATCGCCCAGCATCCTGAGGAACGCCGGATCGTTCAGCGCCTTCTGCCGCCCGATATAGACCTTGAGGCTGTTCTCGATGCCGAACAGTTCGTCAGCGCCCTCACGCTTCTGCTGCGGGCTCTTGTCCATGGCCGCGATCAGGCGCCCGCGCAGTTCGGACAGGATCGTGGTGGTCAGCGGAAGTCCAACCTCACGCTGGAAGGCGATCTGGTCGGTGGTGAATAGCCGCTGCGTTGCACCCGGATTGCCCACCACGAACGTCGCTTCGCCTACCTTCGGCCCGCGAGAGTTCCATGAGAGATGGGCAGGAGTTGGAACCGGTTTGCCATTCTCGTAAGCCCGCAGGAACGCAGCGTCGAGCGCATAGCGCGGGTAATTGAAATTGTCGGGATCGCCGCCGAAGAAGGCTGCCTGGAACTGCGGCGCCCAGGCCAGCCGCACGTCCGAATACTTGCGGTAGGTATAGAGCTTGTACTGCCCGCCTCCGAACAGCGTCACCACCTCGCAGCGCGTGGTCTTGCCATCCTTGCACCCGTCCTTCTCGATCCTCGCCACTTCCGCATCGCGCGCCTTGACCAGCGCTTCGCCAGTCGAAGCGCCGATCGCCGCCTTGACCCGCGCGGTCACGTCGGAAATCGCGGTTACGACCTCGGCCTGCTGGCCCGGGCATTTGAGTTCCTCCTCGCGCCGGGTGGGCACGAAGCCGTCCTTCAGGAGATCGCGCTTGTCGGTGGAGTTGTCCTGCGCGCATTCGACGACGCAATGGTGGTTCGTCAAGATCAGCCCCTCGGGCGAAACAAAGCTGGCCGAGCACCCTCCGGTCAGGCGCACCGCAGCGGCCTGCACGCGGCCAAGCCACTTGGCATCTGGTGCCCAGCCATAGTCCTTCTGCATCCTGGCCGTGGGGAAAGCATCGAAAGTCCACATGCCTTCATCGGCCAGCGCCTGCGAGGAATGGAACGACAACGCCAGCAGCGCAGCGGAAGCAGCGAGACGGAACTTGGCCATGCACCCGGTCCTGAAAGTTACAATTGCAATCGCATTAACCATTGCACGACATGAACGGATTTTAAAGTGACAATGTTACATGCACTGTTCGTCAATAAAGTCTTGCGACAGGATCGGCTTCGCATAACCTGTGTGCATGTGGCTGCTAGACCAGATGCTCAAAAGGCTGATCCGCAAGGGTAAGCTTGTCGTAATCGATCATGATGGCAAGGAGTATGCCTATGGCGAGCCATCCGCCCCGCCCCTGAAGATCCGTTTCACGGACAAGGGCGCGGCCATGCATGTCGCCAAGGACCCGCGAGTCGGCGCGGGCGAGGCGTACATGGACGGACGCATGGTCATCGAACCGCCGCACGATGTGCGCGATTTCGTCCTGTTCGTCATGGGCAATGCCAGCAACGCCGGCGGGATTGACCGCAAGGGCCCGGTCCGCAAGGCGCTTTCCAAGGTCGTCTCGCGCATCGACCAGATCAACCAGCGGGCGCAGGCCTCGAAGAACGTCGTTCACCACTACGACCTGACCCGCCAGTTCTACGAGCTATTCCTCGACGAGGACCGGCAATACACGATGGCCTACTTCCGCGATCCGGAAAACACGCTGGAGCGCGCTCAGGTCGACAAGAAGGCGCTGATCGCCTCCAAGCTGCGGCTGGTGCCGGGGCAGAGTTCAGGGATGCGCGTGCTGGACATCGGCTGCGGCTGGGGCGGCCTGGCGCTCTATCTCAACCGTCACTTTGGCTGCGAAGTGCTGGGCGTCAGCCTCGCCCCTGACCAGATCAGGTTCGCGCAGGAGCGCGCCGAGGAGGCCGGCGTGGCCGACAAGGTCAAGTTCCAGCTGATAGACTACCGCGATGTGCAGGGCCAGTTCGATCGCATCACCAGCGTCGGCATGATCGAACATGTCGGTGCGCCCAACTTCGGCGAGTACTTCGCCAAGACCAACGAATTGCTCGATCCTGATGGGATCATGCTGACCCACACGATCGGCCGCAAGGGCGCACCGGGAACGACCGACAAGTGGACGCGCAAGTACATCTTCCCGGGCGGCTACATCCCGGCGATGAGCGAACTGGTTTCCGCACTGGAGAAGACCGGCTGGGAAGTCGGCGACATCGAGGTCCTGCGCTACCACTATGCCTATACGCTGGCCGAATGGTACCGCCGCGCCACCATGCACCGTGAGGAGATCGTCGCGCTTTATGACGAGCGCCTGTTCCGCATGTGGCAATTCTACCTTGCCGGAGCCGAACAGAGCTTCCGCCACGGCGGCATGGTCAACTTCCACATCCAGAGCGTGAAGCGTCGCAGCGCGCTGCCGATGACCCGCGACTACATGCAGCAGGAATGGGCGCGACTGTCCGCTCTGGACGAAGCGCCGGAATGGCATCTGGAGCGCAAGGCGGCGGAGTAGGCGCGAAAGCGTCAAGCAATGGCGATTGCGCTGTTGGGGCAAATCGAGTGAACTGCCTCTCATAAACAGAGAGGACATCGCTTGAGCTGGGAACCCGAGGTCGAGGAACTGCGCCGTCGTGAGGCGCTGGCCGAGCAGATGGGCGGCGCCGAAAAGGTCGCCCGCCAGCACGGCCGCGGCAAGCTCGATGCCCGCGCGCGCATTGCCGGGCTGGTCGATGCCGGATCGTTTCGCGAGATCGGCAAGATCGCCGGCAAAGGCTCCTACGGGCCTGACGGCGAACTGCTCGATCTCGCCCCCTCCAACCTGATCTTCGGCCGCGCCAACATCGAAGGGCGCCCGGTCGTCGCCTCGGCAGATGACTTCACCGTGCGCGGTGGGGCAGCCGACGCCGCCATCGCGCGCAAGTTCATCCAGTGCGAGCAGATGGCGCACACCCTGAAGATTCCGCTGATCCGCATGATCGACGGGACCGGCGGCGGCGGATCGGTGCGGACTCTCGAAGACATTGGCGCGACTTACGTCCCGGCCACGCCCGGCTGGGGCCAAGTCGTCAAGAACCTCGAGACCGTGCCGGTCGTCGCTCTATCGCTCGGCCCGACTGCTGGCCTTGGTGCGGCGCGCGTTGTCGCCAGCCATTATTCGATCATGGTCAAGGGCCTCTCCCAGTTGTTTGCTGCAGGCCCGGCAGTCGTTTCCGCCATCGGTGAAGACCGCAGCAAGGAAGAGCTTGGCGGCAGCGCCATCCACACCCGTAACGGCGTGGTCGATGAGGAAGTTGCCAGCGAAGCCGAGGCGTTCGCCCGTGCCCGCCGGTTCCTCTCCTACCTGCCGAGCCACGTCGGTGCCCCTGCCCCTCGCGCCGCCGCGACAGACCCGGCCGAAAGGCGCGAGGACTTCCTGATCGATCTTGTCCCGCGCGAGGCCAAGCAGGTCTACTCCATGCGCCGGCTGCTCGACGCCGTGGTTGACAGGGGTTCATTGTTCGAGATGGGTCGTCTGTGGGGCCGCGCTGTCATCACAGCTTTCGCCCGGCTCGACGGCTGGCCCGTGGCGGTCGTCGCCAGCGACCCCAGCTATCTCGGCGGATCATGGGATGCGCGCAGCAGCGAGAAGGCCGAACGCTTCATCAAGCTCGCCGATCAGTTCCGCCTGCCGATCGTCCACCTGGTCGACAACCCCGGCTTCATGATCGGCCACACCGCCGAAAGTACCGGCACGATCCGTTACGGCGTGCAGGCGATGAATGCGATCTACAAGGCTACCGTGCCGCTTTGCTCCGTTATCGTCCGCCGCGCCTACGGCATCGCCGGCAGCGCGATGAGCAATGCCGAGAGCTTCCAGTACCGCTTTGCCTGGCCATCGGGGGACTGGGGCAGCCTGCCCATCGAAGGCGGTATCGAAGTGGCTTACAAGTCAGAGATCGAGGCAGCCGAGGACCCGACAGCGCACCTCGAAAGCATCCGCGACCGGCTGAACCGGGTGCGCTCACCCTTCCGCACCGCCGAGCGTTTCGGTGTGGAAGACATCATCGATCCACGAGACACCCGTCCCCTGCTCTGCGAATTCGCCGATCTGGCCTGGCGGACCCTGCCCTGAGCCATCAGGTGAAATCTGCGGCACTGGCAATGGAATGAAACTCGCCGAGACGTTGCCATCGAAGAGACTGTTCGTTAGCAAGACTAACGAACAAATCTCAGCAGGGTGCCTTTCGATGACCGCTCCTACCGCAGCCGACCTCTCCGCCGAAATCCAGCGTGTCTTCGCGCTCCAGCAGGCCCATATGTGGGAAGCCAAGGCCTCGAGCGCCGAAGTCCGCAAGGAGAAGCTCGCGCGCCTGAAGGCTGCGGTGGAAGCCCACGCCGACGATATCGTCGCAGCCGTGCTGGAAGACACCCGCAAGCCGGTCGGCGAAATCCGCGTGACCGAAGTGCTCAACGTTACCGCCAACATCCAGCGCAACATCGATAATCTCGATGAGTGGATGAAGCCGACGGAAGTCCAGACCTCGCTGAACCCCGCGGACCGCGCGCAGATCGCCTATGAAGCGCGCGGCGTCTGCCTGATCCTCGGGCCGTGGAACTTCCCTCTCGGCCTCGCACTTGGCCCGGTGGCCGCCGCCATTGCGGCCGGCAACACCTGCATCGTCAAGCTGACCGACCTGTGCCCGGCAACGGCGAAGATCGCCTCGGTCATCATCAAGGAAGCTTTCGACGAAAGGGACGTAGCGCTGTTCGAAGGCGACGTTTCGGTGGCAACTGCCCTGCTGGACCTGCCCTTCCACCACATCTTCTTCACCGGCAGCCCCCGCGTTGGCAGGATCGTCATGGCCGCCGCCGCCAAGCACCTCACCAGCGTGACTCTGGAACTCGGTGGCAAGTCCCCGGTCATCGTCGACGACAGCGCCGACATCGACCAGATCGCCGCGCAGCTTGCCGCTGCCAAGCAGTTCAATGGCGGGCAGGCTTGCATCAGCCCTGACTACGTGTTCGTGAAGGAAGACAAGAAGGCTGCGCTGGTGGAAGGCTTTCGCGCCAACGTCGCAAAGAACCTCTATGACGAAAGCGGCGCGCTGAAGAAGGACAGCATCGCACAGGTCGTCAACAAGGCGAACTTCGACCGGGTGAAGGCAATGTTCGACGATGCCGTTGCCAAGGGCGCGACCGTTGCCGTTGGCGGCACGTTCGAAGCCGCTGACCTTACCGTCCACCCGACGATGCTGACCGACGTGACACCGCAGATGACGATCCTGCAGGACGAAATCTTCGCCCCGGTCATCCCGGTGATGACCTACGACACCCTCGACCAGGCCATCGGCTACATCGAGGCACACGACAAGCCGCTGGCGCTCTACGTCTACAGCAAGGACGAGGACAACATCGAGAAGGTCCTCGCCCGCACCTCGTCAGGTGGCGTAACCGTCAATGGCGTGTTCTCGCACTACCTTGAGAACAACCTGCCGTTCGGCGGCGTGAACACCAGCGGCATGGGTAGCTATCACGGATACTTCGGCTTCA
Organism: Novosphingobium sp. ERW19; assembly: GCF_012641315.1. Classification (NCBI taxonomy): domain Bacteria; kingdom Pseudomonadati; phylum Pseudomonadota; class Alphaproteobacteria; order Sphingomonadales; family Sphingomonadaceae; genus Novosphingobium; species Novosphingobium sp. ERW19. The sequence continues at coordinate 70,838 of NZ_JABAIC010000012.1, read as the reverse complement.
AGTGCTTCAGCCACGAGCGCGCGATCTACCGGCACAGCTGAGCCAGGCCCCAAGCCTCGGAACCAGACGCAACTCCGGAGGTTGCTGCACCAAACGGTGCAAAGGCGGCGGCGCACCATTCCGCCGCCTTCGTCTTGGGAGGCGCCTCGTGTCGGCATTGAGTTATCACGCAGCAAGCGCTGCCAATCTGGTAGAGGGCGTCGCCGAGATCACCACCGACGTACTTCGACACCACCTCTACCAGTCGCTGATGCTGGCGGATGAACTCAAGATGCACGCCCTCAGCGCGAGCGTATGCGAACTTCTCAGATCACTCGATCCCTGAGCCCGGAGGTCTCGGTGAGGCAGGGTATTCAAGCTTTGGTTGCACCCCTGCCCCCCGCCTGTTAGGCGCGCGGCGCGTTATTCAAGGGGAGTCGCTCCGCCCATGTCCGGTCCTGACAAGTCAGATATCAAGAAGGTCGTCCTCGCCTATTCCGGCGGCCTCGACACTTCCGTCATCCTCAAGTGGCTGCAGGTCACCTACAACTGCGAAGTGGTGACCTTCACCGCCGACCTCGGCCAGGGCGAGGAGCTTGAGCCCGCGCGCGCCAAGGCCAAGCTGATGGGCGTGCCCGACGAGAACATCTACATCGATGATCTGCGCGAGGAATTCGTGCGCGATTTCGTCTTCCCGATGATGCGCGCCAACGCCCGTTACGAGGGCGACTATCTGCTCGGCACTTCGATCGCCCGCCCGCTCATTTCCAAGCGCCTGATCGAGATCGCGCGGGAAACCGGCGCCGACGCCGTCGCCCACGGCGCGACCGGCAAGGGCAACGACCAGGTTCGCTTCGAGCTGTCGGCCTATGCGCTCGAACCTGGCATCAAGGTCATCGCCCCGTGGCGCGAATGGGACCTCACCAGCCGCACCGCGCTGATCGCATGGGCCGAAGCGCACCAGATCCCCGTCCCCAAGGACAAGCGTGGCGAAAGCCCGTTCTCGACCGACGCGAACCTCCTCCACACCTCGTCCGAGGGCAAGGTGCTGGAAAATCCGTGGGAAGAAACCCCGGATTACGTCTATTCGCGCACGGTCAATCCCGAAGACGCGCCGGATACCCCGGAATACATCACCATCGACTTCGAAAAGGGCGACGGCGTGGCGCTCAATGGTCAGGCGATGTCGCCGGCCACCCTGCTGGCTGCGCTCAACGACCTTGGCCGCAAGCATGGCATCGGCCGTCTCGACCTCGTCGAGAACCGCTTCGTCGGCATGAAGAGCCGCGGCATGTATGAAACGCCGGGCGGCGAGATCTATGCGCGCGCCCATCGCGGGATCGAAAGCATCACGCTCGATCGCGGTGCGGCGCACCTCAAGGACGAGCTCATGCCCAAGTACGCAGAACTCATCTACAACGGCTTCTGGTTCAGCCCCGAGCGTGAGATGCTGCAGGCGGCGATCGACCACAGCCAGGCCCGGGTCAATGGCACGGTCCGGCTCAAGCTGTACAAGGGCAATGCCTCGGTCGTTGGCCGCAAGTCGCCCGACAGCCTCTACTCCGAACGCCACGTGACGTTCGAGGACGATGCCGGTGCCTATGACCAGAAGGACGCAGCCGGCTTCATCAAGCTGAATGCGCTCCGGTTGCGCCTTCTGGCGCAGAGAAACCAGTAAACGCTTGCGCCTTCTGGCCCAGCAAGGCCGCTGATTGCTGCGCTTCGGCGTTGCACAATAGCTATCCACCGAAAGGTGCGGGGGTTGTGGATAACTCCCGCACTTTTTGCTTGCGCGACTCAGGGATGAGGCGCAGCTTTTACATGTCGAGGGTGCACAAAGCCTTGGAAATCAGGACTTAAAGACCTGAACTTTCAGGATTAAGTGCACAACGGCACGAACACGGACAGTTTGCAGCGTAACCAACCGGCAGGCACCTTCGGGCTGATCTGCGGATGCGCGAAACTGCGGCTTTCGTGATCGGACAAGGAATGCAAAACGGCATCGTTTTCCACGGTGCAGCGCGCGGTCAGGCTTCGGTCTCCATCCGGCGCGATGCGGCGCAGACAAAGGTGACGGACAGCATTTCACCCCGCCGAACGGGGGCAACCAACCGGCCAGATATCGGTCTGGACGGAAGTGGGCCACTGGCCGAAGGGGAAACGCCCACGAACGGCTTTACCGGATCGCTTGCAGAAGCAACCGGGACAGTCGCGGAAATGCGGAGCGACGGAGGAGTGCCTGCACTCGACCGGCGCAGGCGGACGAAAGGACGGATAGCGGCGCGACCTTGTGCGAAAGCACGGATCGGCAGCAGCCCAGGGGCTACGCGCCCCGGACGGCATCCGCCTCGACGACCGCCAAGCGCAAAGCGCGCTCCGTCAGGCAACGCCAGGCAGCGTTTGGCCGTCAGCAATGACAGCCCAGCGCGAAATGGTCGAAGCCAGCCGCGACCAGACAAGCCGGAACGGACGTAGAGTGGGGGCCGGCAGCAATGCTGGCCCCCATTTGCTGTCCCCCCGCGCGACCTTCAACCTGTGAAGCGAGCAGGCGCGTCACTTCACCTCAAGCTGCCCCCGCACCGCACCCTTCGGGAAATCGGCGGTATGGACATTGACGTAGTAGCCTCCCGGCGCAGCGACGATCTTCTTGAGAAGTTCGGGTTCCATCGCGATGCAATCATCGCTGTCCTTGCCGGTCACGTCGATCGTGGCGACTGGCTTGCCGTCGTTGCCGGCAGTGCCTTCATGGACGTGGGCCATGGTCGGCTTGGCGATCTTGTCGGCCCACAAGGTAAAGCAGAAATCGCCAGTCTCGTCATCGGCGTCGGCCTTGAAGCCGCCCATGCCATCGGGATCGCCGCCCGCCGTCTCGGCAGCGCCGCCAAGCGTGGCGACAAGTGTTACCGGCTTGGCCACAGCCGGGCTGGTCGCTCCTGCGGCCAAGGCAATCATAGCGGTCATCGCTGCGACGTCTGCATGCTTCATCGCGATCTCTCCCTGTTTCGGCCCGTTCGCAAGCGACTCCGCCTGACTGCAGGCCACTCCGCCAGACTACACCCTCCTAGCACTTGCGGAAATTGATTGCGCGCAAGCTGTCAGTTCTGGCTCCGCTCAGCCACAGGGATAGGCCCCGCCTGTTCCGGTAACCCCGGGCGTGAGGTTGCGGTTGTCGCGGATCAGGAATGCTCCCTCCTTGCGCATCACGGGATTGTCGACGAACAGATCACCCATCAGCCCCTGATGCTGATAGTAGACTTCGACAAACATCACCGCGCTGTTGGCCGACGCCGTGATCTTGGTCGGCCCGCTTCCCATTCCGGCCAGCGCCGTACCGTTTAGCCCGTTTCGCGTGCTGTCATTGCCATAAGCGGATTGCCGCGATAGCCGCCCGTAGCAGCGCTGCCAGCGGATGTACTGCTTCCCCGTTGCGGCATCGCGTTCAAGGCTTGAGAGAATGATCCTGCCCCGGGTCGCGAAATCAAGGCCTGCTGCCTGCTCCTGCGCGCCACGCATGACCTCGTTGATGTCGCCTTCGCTTACTGTCGGCGTGACCACGCTGTTGTCAGTCTGCCCGATGCGCGAAGCATTGTCCGCCAGCGAGAGCGCGATCTCGCTGATCTTCATGTCGACAGAGTTCATGTAGGCCACTTCGAGCCCATAGAGCGCGATCGACAGGATGAACGGCGTGATGATCGCGAACTCGACGACGGAAACGCCCGAGCGATCCCGAGCGAGACGTTTGGCACAACGGCCTAGTTTGGCGGAAACTGTCCTCAGCATACGCGCGGAGTCGATCCGTAGCTGCCGTCCTGCAGAGCGAAAGGCTGGTTGCGCTTCACAGCAATGGCGGTGATCTCGCGCCGGCTCCAGTCAAGCGGCACGATGGGCACGGCGAACACGGGATCGTATTGCACCCGCACCGTATAGACGATCACATCGTTCGCGCCGCCATTGCCGGTCCGGCCCAGGTCCTCGTCCCACGATCCGTTGCCGTTTTCGTCCGTATACCCCTCGCCCGGCGAGCACGCCCCATCGCCGTTCTTGTCGTCGAGCGGCTCGCCCTTGTTGGTGCGGGCAAAGTCGTAATAGCTCTTGCGGGTGGAAGTCACCTGCGCACCGGGCACGATCGGGCGCATGGCGCTGATCACCTTGGCGTCGGCAACGGAGGTGTCGCCGGTCTCCAGCGTGGAATCGCGTGCAGCCTTCTCGACCGCGCCATCCAGGACACCTTTGGCGTAAACCATTTGGCCAAGGTCGAGGCAACCCACCAGCGCCAGCAGGAACGCCGGAGCCACAAACGCGAACTCGATGGTGGTGACGCCGCCGTTCTCGCCGTGCAGTGTAAGAAGTTTCTTCATTGATACACCCGCAATTCGCCCACGTTCTTCGCGATTTCCTGGAAGGCGCTGTTCAGCTGTGTCGCATTTGTCGCCAGAAACGAGCTGTTGCTCGATGCGCAGTACGTCAGATCCGAAGTGAGGCTCGAGGCGAAGGCGATCACCCACACGCGAAACCCCTTGTCCTTGGCGTTGTCGCAAAGGGCGCGGAAGCGCAGCGTGTGGCGAGCGGCCTGATTGCTCGAGCCATCGTCGGTTATCCGGCGATCATGCCATTCTATGCCATAGCTCGACTGGATCGTGTTACTCGGCTCCATCTGCCCGTCGGTCATGAAGATGATGTGGCGCGAAACCTTGCCACCGTTGGTCGGCGCGATATTCACGGTGTCTGCCCATGGCCCCTGCGGGGAACTCAACCGCAGCCCCCAAAGCATGCCCAGATCGTGGTAGGTCGAACCGGCAGCGGCCAGTGCGTCGGCATAGCCATAGAACGCCGACTGGTTCATGGTTGACAGCAGTTGCGCCTGATAGGGGCAATAGGACGAGGCCCTGCTCCCTTGCGAGGTCTGCACGGCATCGGTCAGGTAGGTGTTGCCCCAGTACGTCGTCGTTCGATAGTAGGCCAGTTCAGGCCACATCGGCCCCCACTTGGTTTCGGCGTCACCATCCGGAACAAGATCAACGTCAAGATCCAGCGCAGTCGAGGGGGACATGCCCGTGACGCTGGAGTAGCTGATGCTGCTCGTGGCATCGGTCTCGCGCTCCTCGATGCAGCCACCCCAGGTGTAGCTGACCGCCGCACCGCTGCTGCCGTTAGGTTTGCTGACCGCCGCGAATGTCTTATACACGCTTGTGTCGACATTGCTCACCTCCCGATAGATCCAGTTGGCGAACTCCTGGCGTGTCCGCGTTTCGTAGATGGGATCGGACGTGGCGTAGTTCCGCGTGATGAAGTCGCGCGTGGTATTGTAGTAGTCCACACGCCAGCGGTTGTTGTTCCTGCGCTGGCAAATATAGGTGGTCTTGCTTTGGGGCTGAGCGGTGGTGCTGGTCACGACCTGCTGCCCCGCCCCGTTCGTTGTCGTGCTCGACGAGGTCGTCGCACTGCCACTGTTGGCCCAGTCAATATCGGCAGGGCGAGCGCTGTTGCAGGCGGCCTGCGAGCTATAGTTGGTCGAACTGTATTGCGTCGTGCCGCCGATCGTTTCGGTCGAGTAGGTTTGCTCGCTGGTGTTGACCGGTGCGGCCCAGCCGGTGAACACCCGCTCGGTAATCGTGTTGAATACCGGCTCGCGCGTCTGGATCGGCCATGTGTCCGCCAAATATGCCGGATTCAGGTTGTAGATCAGCCGCCCCACGTTCACCGACGAGCTGTAGGGTACAAACGAATAGCGGATGCGTGCGTTCGAACCTTGCGTGGCCGTGGCAACCGTATCGTAGAAGTTCTTCATTGCCACGCGCAGCGCCTGGATGCGGGTCTGGCTGGTGCCGGACAGCGTGTTGCCCATGGAGCCGGTGGTATCGAGCACCATGGTAATGTCGCTGTTGCCCACGCCCATCGTGGCGCTGCAGGCCACACTGACCGGGATCGTTTCCACGCCCAGCAGGTTCATCACTGCCGTCTGAACCGTCGTCGAAGCCGTGCCCGAGATCAGATTGCCGTTGTTGGCCGATGCCGTGGCGAATGTTGTCCCGGTCGCACCAAGCTCCCCTTCCACGAAGTTGGTATTGAAGTAGGCGTTTGCCTGATTCCGCGCGGCCGTGTCATAGCCGTTGGTCGTAACAGCGCGTCGTCCGGCGAGTGTGCCAGCATCACAAGCCGTCTGCAGCCGGTTGCGCGCCTTGTAGACCCGGTTGATATCAAGCCCGCCGCCGATCAGCGCGACGATGACCGGCACGCTGGCAGCAGCGATCGGCAGAACGCTGCCGCCAGTGCTCGCAAAAAGCCTTCTGATGAACCTCGCCATGCCGTCCCGCTTTGCCCTTGCCATCGCTGACACTGGCTAAAGCGGCTCAAGACGGTTTCCAGAACCTTACCTTTATCGGGAATTCATAGGAGCTTTAGTCGTATTTAATCCGTAGTTTTATCAATAGAAACAAACACATATTTTAACCATCTTTTGTGGCTGAAAAAGCCTGCCATCCGTGAGCCCTGACCTCCTCACTGTTGGCACCGGCCACCGGCGGGAAGAGCACCGGTTTACCATTCCCGGAAACCGCAAAACGCACCGGAGCGGCCTGCTCGAAGTATGCGCCCTCCACCGGGTGCTCGCGTCGGCGGAAAAACCCTGTCTCCTGCAGATGCGGATCATCCATCACGTCGGCCAGATCGCGTACCGCTTGCGCGGGGATCTGGGCTGCATGGCACCGCGCCAAGATCTCCGCAGTCGGCAAGGCCAGGGTGAACCGCGCTATCGCCTGATACAGTTCGGGCTGGGCCTTCAACCGAAGTTGCGGCGTCGAGAGGTGCTCCTGATTCAGGAAGTCCGGCTGCCCGAGCAGCGCGAAGATGCGTATCCAGGCATCGTCGGTATAGGCAACGATGCTGATCCAGCCATCGGCTGTCGGGAAAGGCTGGCGATCGGGATCGATCTGCCGTGCATAGCCCGCAGGCCCGTTGGGTGGGTCGAACGTCTTGCCGCCAAGGTGTTCAAGCAGCATGAAGCTTGAAAACACCTCGAACATCGGCACTTCCACCCTTTGCCCTTCGCCTGTCCGCTGCTTGTGCACGATAGCGGCCATTGCTGCATAGGCGGCATGCAGGCCTGCCACCTTGTCGGCGATCAGCGACGGGAGATAGCGCGGGCGCGGGTTGCCATCGACACGAGGCAACAGCGTCGCCGCGCCGGTCGCCGCCTGGATCACGTCATCGTAGGCCTGCAGGTCGGCATAGGGACCGTCCTGACCAAAGCCGACGCAATGGACGTAGATCAATCCGGGATTGACGGCCTTGAGCGCCTCGTAATCCAGCCCGATCCGCTCGAGCGCCTTGCCCCGCACGTTCACCACGAACACGTCTGCATCGCGCAGCAGTTTGAGCATGATGGCGCGGTCGGCCTCGTCCTTCAGGTCGAGGGCAACGGACTTCTTGCCACGGTTGAGCGCCATCCATGCCGGTGCCATGCCCGGCGTCACCGCTGCTCTTGCCGACCAGCGAAACGCATCGCCAATGCCGGGCGCCTCGACCTTGATCACGTCTGCGCCGAGATCCGCCATGATCTGGGTGGCATAAGGGCCGAAGACCACGGTTGTCAGATCGACAACGCGGATGCCCTCAAGGAGAACCGGATTTTCCGCCACCTGCCCTGTCCCTTCAGTCAAACGCAAAGCTGTTTCTTTTGTCACCAGGCGTAATCACGACGCGCCTGCCGAGCGGATCGCTCTCCAGCATCGTGGCAACGGTGGTGGCATCGCGCGTGGTGGCAACGAAGCGCCCACCTGTGTCGAGTTCGCCGATCACGATGGCCTGCTCGGGCACGCCTTTGGCAAAAATCACCGTAAATGTGCCGATGCGGCCCTGCCCTTGCGCTGCAACCGCCATGGTGGCCATCGGCACGGCATCAAGTTGCGCCTGCAGTTCCGCACTCTGGCACCCCGGCCATTCACGCGGTTCGCTGGACAGTACCGCTGCACCATACTTGGACTGGAAGCCTCCGTTCAGGCCAACCAGACCCTTGGCTCCAGGCTTGCCGCGCAAGACCTCGACCATGCTCGCCAGCGCATGGGTGGAGTAGTTGTTGCCAGCGCCGCCGAAGTAGGGAAGGCCGCCGGTAACCGTCAGACCGCGCGGATCGTCTGCCGCAAGGCCCAGCCCGTCTATCGCGGCATTGAACACCGGAACGGGGAAGCAGGAGTAGAAGTCGAACGCTGCGATTGCGTCCGCGGTGGCGTTCGCCTGCGACAGCGCGGCGGCGATGGCAGCATTTGCAGCGGGATAGGCCCCGATATCCGGCCGTTCCAGCAGTTCCCGCTCGTTGGCCAAGGCGGCCCCATGAAGATAGATCCACCTGTCTTCGGGTACCGCGGCCGCGCGCGCCGCCCTGGCCGACATCACAACGAGCGCCGCTGCCTGGTTCACCTGATCGCGGGAGACGAGCTTCAGCGGATAGGGATCGCAGATCATCCGGTTGCGCTCGGCGGGGGTGGCAATCTCCGCGGCGCTCATCGGCTTGACCGCGCCTGCGCTGTAGGGATTTCCTGCCGCAACATTCGTGAACGGCGCGAACAGGTTCCCCATTTCGCGGCCATAGGCTTCGCGCGACAGCCCCAGCCGCGCTCGGCGCGCATTCTCGCACAAGGCATAGGCCGTAACCGGTGCGCGAATGCCATGGGCTATGCTGGTGGCCGAAAGCGTACCTTCAAAGCCCAGGCCTTTGTCGATCCACTGCACACCCATCGCATCGGGGTCATCGCTCTCCGCCCAGTCCCGCATCTCACCCTTGGCCACGAGATGGCGCACCGTCGAAATCGCCTCGCTGCCGAACATCAAGCCTGCGGACACGGCACCTGCCGCGATGCGATTCCCAAGATCGGCCAGCAGGGCCAGCGGAGACTGCCCCCCCACCTTCTCGAGGATCGCGACCTCAGGCTTGATGCCAAGCCTCCGGGCAACTGCCAGCGGCAGCTTGTCGGCCCGGCCGAACGGAACCTGCATGGCGCCTGATTCCTCGAACGTCCGGATTGAACCGACCGCTTGCACCAGCGCAGCGACCGCCGGACCTGCTTGCGTATCGGCAAGAGCCGCGCGGGCTGCCGCAGCCGCAAGATCGACAAACGACAGGCCGACATATCCGGGCTCGTCGATCCGTTCGACGAACTGGCCAACCCCGACAATGACCGGGGTGTTTTCCGACAGGGGCATGGCATCCTTTCCTGCTTTTTCGACAGGCTAGGAGCGCTCGGTCGCAGCGTCCAATCGATTTAATCTTTCGATTTATAGTAAGTCCGAATATATAGACGCGATGCAGTCCGATGTTGATGTGAAAGCGATCCGTTGCTTCCTCGCACTTGCGCAGGAACTAAGCTTCGGCCGCGCGGCGAAGCGCATGAACCTGACGCAGCCCAGCCTGTCTGCGCAGATCCGCAAGCTAGAAGAACAGATCGGCCAGCGTCTGTTCGACCGGACGACGCGCGCGGTCCAACTTTCACCGGTTGGCAGGGCGCTGCTCGACCAGGCCGGCACTTTCGTCGCCCAGGCCGACGCCTTCGCCGCGCAGCTCGCCGCCTGGCGGGACCGCCCTGATCGCCGGATCGTCCTCGGAGCGCCGATCTATACGTTCGAGCTGCCGCAGCATGGGGCGCTGCTATCGGCGATCGCGCGCGAGATTCCGGACATATCGCTGCGGGTGGACAACGACTTTGCCTATTCCCTGTGCGAAGGCCTGATCAAGGGCACCGTCGACCTTGCCTTGGTCGTTGCCGCGGTCGTGCCTCATGACAAGTATCTGGCCGACATGGCACGCCAGCAATGCGGCGAACTTGAAATTCCCGATGGCCTGCCCCGCCTGACGCTGAGCCGCGAACCGATCGGCCTGGCCATTCCGCAAGAGCACCCTCTCGCCCGGTTCGATGTCGTGCCGCAGGCTGCTTTGTCCGGATCGGTCATTGCCATGCTCGCGCCGCTGCACGGCAAGAGCCTGTACCAACCGATATCGACGTGGCTGTCAGCTGCCGGGGCGACAGGCTTCCTCCCGCCCGAAGCGCACGCCTTTGCGCTGGAGCGATACTGCCGCGAGTATCGCATCCCGGCGATCTCCATCGCGCAATTTCGCCCCAGAGATCATGGGAACGTGGTCTACAGGCCCGTCGCAGGCCTTTCCGTCGTCACGGAGCTGGCGGTTCTGCGCAGCTCTCGCCACATGCGCGGGGCGAGCGAGGAGCAGCTCTGGAAAATTGCAGAATCGCTTGTGCCTCAGGCATTTATCGACTGACCGTCGGGGCCCTTGCGCGGGCGCGCTTGCGCCATCAGGGCCCGCGCTCCGGTCGACATATGCTGGCGCAGGAAGCGGCTTGCCGCGCTGGCATCGGTATAGCCCAGGCGATGCGACAGTTCGGTCAGGTTGGGCCTTCGCGCAGTGCGGAAGTACTCGTCGGCAGTGTGCTTGCGTACCTGTTCGAGAATGACCGCAAAGCTCGTGCCCCGTTCCGCGAGGCGGCGCTGAAGGCTCTGCGGCGAAAGACCGGCAAGCCCCGCGACATGAGGCAGGTTTGCGCGCCGCTCCGTGAGATTGGTGGCGATGAAGTAGCGCACCTGCTGCATCAGGTCGCCGGGCCACTGGCTGTCAGCTTGGGCCAACTGCCTCTCAAGGTAGCGAACCATGTTGGGATTGGCTCGCTGCGAAGGCCGATGCAGGTCAGACTTGCGGAAGACCAGCGCGCAGCGATCGGATCCAAACTCGATCGGACAGCGGAACACCGCCTGATGGTATCGCGAACTCTGCGGCGCCGGATGATCCAGCTCCAGCCTGATCGGCGTCCAATCCTCGCCAAGCAGCATTCGCGTGATGCGCAACTGGAGCGTCAGCGTAGCCTGCAGGAATTGGGAACCGCCGAACCGTGCCGGAACCATGAGCACATGGCGCAAGGCCGCCTCATGACCGGTGATGTCAGTGCTCGACCGCATCGCCGCGCTTTCGAGGTGCATGTAGCGTCGCGTTATCCGGGTCGCCTCGTCAAGCGTGGTGCAATGATCCCACAGCAGGCTGATCGGGCCAAAGCCGCGCACGTTGCACCACATCGAGAACGCCACGCCGAGGTCCTCGCGGCCCGATGCGATCGCAGCTGCCTGCAGAACGTCGACATGGGCGCTTGCCGGCAGCCATTCCGCCTCGTTGGCCTGTTCCACGTGGGCGAACACGTCAGGAGGGCAAAGGCTTCTCAGGTCGAGCCCGGATACCTCCGCGAAGTGGGCGAACTGACGCATGGCGCTGGAATGTGCGAGACCGGTTTCCGATTCCATCATGATGCAATCTGACAATAGTGTGCCGCGATCCGTCAAGATCAATTAAGCGATTAAACGCACAATGCCGATGCAGCCAGCTTCTGTCCAGTCAGGGACAGCGTTTGGAACACCAATTACAGCCGCCACAAGGCGGCGCATGGGAGGCAGCCTTGAAAGCATTGTACTTGCGTAACGCAGCACTGGCCGCAATCGTCGCCTCGGCCGCCGTGCCGAACCTCGCGCACGCCCAGCAGGCCGAAGAACAGTCTGCCACCGGCCTCGCTGAAATCATCGTGACGGCGCAGCGCAGGACCGAGAACCTTCAGGACGTGCCGATCGCGATAACGGCGGCCAACGCCGAAACCCTCGCGCAGGCGCGCGTCGAAAACGTCGCCAACATTCAGGCCATCAGCCCCTCGATCAGCTTCCGCGTCACCAACATCGCAACGTCGAGCGCGAACCTCATCATCCGTGGCCTTGGCACGACCGGCAACAGCCGCTCGTTCGAAGGTTCGGTCGGCGTCTTCATCGACGGGGTCTATCGCACCCGCGCGGCAGCGGCGCTGCAGAACTTCCTCGACATTGACAACCTGCAGGTGCTGCGCGGCCCGCAGGGCACCCTGTTCGGCAAGAACACCACCGCCGGTGCCCTGTTGCTCGCCTCGGCATCGCCATCGCTCAACGACGTCAATGGCGCCGTTGAAGTGACCTACGGCAATTACGATACGCTGATTGCCCGCGGCGCAATCAACGCTCCGCTTTCCGACAAGGTGGCATTCCGCATCGCCGGACTCGCCTCATCGGCCGATGGCTTCTTTACCGACAGCACCACCGGCCAGAGCCTCAACGACAACAAGACCCGCGCGGTCAAGGCGCAGTTGCTGTTCGAACCGAGCGAGAAACTCACCGTCCGCCTGATCGGCGATTACTCACACAGCCAGGGCAACTGCTGCTACGCCACCTCGGCGTTCATTGATGGTCCGACCCAGCCGATTATCGACCTGCTGACGCTCTACCAGCCGGCCAGCAGCCAGCAGTTCCTCGGCGTGCTTGCCGGCCTGATCCCGGCCTCGTCGATGACGCCGACCGGCCGCAAGCTGCCCGCGCGCGATCCTTCCAAGTTCGAGCAGACCCTGAATGGCAACGGCCAGCAGGAGATCGAGGATTACGGCGGCACCATGCTGATCGACGCTCAGGTTGGCGAAGGGACGCTGAAGTCCGTCACGGCTGTGCGCAAGTTCACCGTCGACCAGCGCGATCTCGACCCTGATTTCTCGGGCGCTGACATCTTCCGCTACAACGAAAGCTTCTCCAGCCGCTTCATCTCGCAGGAACTGACCTACAACACCAAGATTCCGGCGCTCAACGCCGAGGCGGTCTTCGGCCTGTTCTTCTCGGACGAGAAGCTCAAGATGGGGCGCAGCCTGCCCTGGGCCAACCAGGCGCAGTTCTACTGGGATGCGATCTTCGCCAGCCTCGGCGTTGCGCCGGGCACCGCTAACGCCGCCCCCGGCACCTGGACCACCGAGCGCATGGGCGGCACGGCCAAGTCCTATGCAGGCTTTGCCCACCTCGATTTCGCGGTGAACGACACGTTCAACGTCATCGCTGGCGTGCGCTACTCGATCGAGAAGAAGCGCGGCTTCTTCAACAACGCCTTCTATCGCCCGAACCCGACGGATGTGTTCACCCTGCTCGGCATCGCCCCGTCGCCGGCATACGACGCCACGACGACCAACAAGGCGCTTTCGGGCACTCTTGGCCTTCAGTATCGTCCAAACGACGATATCATGCTCTATGCAACGTACAACCGCGGCTTCAAGGCGGGCGGCGTCAACATGGACGTCAACGCGGCGGGCACGCTGATCAACAACGCGGCTGTCTACAATGCCCTGCCCGCCGCCATCCGCATCGGCTTCTTCGGCAATGCGCCGGCACAGGCCCCGCTCAACCCGCGCTACAAGCCGGAGAAGGTCAACGCATTCGAAGTCGGCGGCAAGTTCCAGTACCTCGACGGACGCGCCCGCACCAACATCGCCTTCTTCTACTATGACCTGTCCGATCTCCAGATCGCGCAGTTCATCGGGCTGCGCTTCACCGTGCTCAATGCCAAGTCGGCAAAGGACTACGGCCTCGAAATCGAGAACCTGTTCCAGATCACCGACAGCCTGACGCTCGGCCTCGATGGCACGTGGATCCCGCATGCCCAGTACGGCAAGGATAGCAACATCGACCCGGTCCTGTCGGGCTCGCGCTTCCGCTTCAGCCCGAAGTTCTCCGGCAATGCCACGCTGAACCTGGACCAGCCGGTCAACGACAACCTTAGCGTGCTGGCCCGCGTGCAGGCGCAGTATCAGAGCCGCCAGTTGATCAGCACGGCCACTTCGGCCGAACAGGGCGCGGTGACCTTGGTCAACGCCAACCTCGGGTTCAAGCTGCCCAAGACCGGCCTGCTGATCGAAGGCTGGGTGCAGAACCTGTTCGACAAGACGTGGTTCACCCAGTCCTTCCCGACGCCGCTCCAGACCGGCGACCAGAACGCCTATCCGGGCTCGCCACGCACCTACGGCATCCGCGTCCGCGCTTCGTTCTGACCTCGCAGGAATGGATGCAAAGACCCTCGCTTTCGAAAGATGGCGAGGGTCTTTTGCGTGGCGAATGGGCCATTAAGCTGACTGCACAGAGTCGCATGCAGCGGCCGAAAGGGAGAATGATGATCGACGATACAGACTTCACCGGCAGGCATGTCCTTGTCGTCGGCGGCTCCAGCGGCATTGGCAACGGCATCGCCCACGCCTTCCGCGAACGCGGTGCCACGGTCCACGTCTGGGGGACCCGGCCAAGGGCGGAAGACTACGATCCTGCCGAAGGGTCCGATCTCTCCGGTCTCGTTTACACCTGCGTCGATGTCGGCGATCCTGATGCCATCGCGGCCGTCCCGTTCCCCGCTTCCAGCCTCGATGTGCTCGTCCTTTGCCAAGGCACCGTCGTCTACAAGCGCGGAGAATTCGCGCGGGAAGGCTGGGACAAGGTCATGGCCGTCAATCTCGACAGCGTGATGCACTGTTCGATGAAGTTCCGCCCGCAGCTTGCCGAAAGCAGCGGCTCGATCATTGTCGTAAGCTCGATCTCCGGTCTCAAGGCCAATATCGGCAACCCCGCCTATGCTGCCTCCAAGGCCGGCGCGATCAGCCTGACCAAGACGCTGGGGCAAGCGCTCGCGTCTGAGGGTATCCGCGTCAATGGCCTCGCCCCCGGCTTGGTCGACACCAAGCTGACCAAGGTCACCACTGCCCACCCGCAGCGCCTAGAAGGGGCGCTCGCCAGCATTCCGCAACGCCGGATGGGGACCCCTGCCGACATGGCCGGTGCCGCAATCTTCCTCGCCTCCCCGCTCGCTTCCTACGTCACTGGCCACACTCTCGTGGTCGACGGCGGCCTCTCGCTCTGAAAGATTCCGGGATGCACTTCGAACATACCGACAAGGTCAAGGACCTCCTCGCTCGCCTCGAAGCCTTCATGGACGAGCACATCTATCCGGCCGAACAGGACTATTATGACTTCGTCCATGACCAGCAGAACCTCTGGGCCGAATGGCCGGGGATGGAACCGCTCAAGGACAAGGCGCGCGCGGCCGGCCTGTGGAACCTGTTCCTGCCCCATGAATATGGCGCATGGTCACCCGGCCTCACCAACTTGGAATACGCGCCCCTGGCCGAAATCATGGGCCGCGTGCCGTGGTCGAGTCAGGTATTCAATTGCTCCGCTCCCGATACCGGCAACATGGAAGTTCTTGCCAAGTTCGGCAGCCCCGAACAGCAGGAGCGCTGGCTGCGCCCGCTCCTCGAAGGCACGATCCGCTCGGCCTACGTGATGACCGAACCGCAGGTCGCCTCGTCCGACGCCACCAACCTCGAACTCTCGATCATCCCCGATGGCGAAGACTACGTGATCAGCGGGCGCAAGTGGTGGATTTCCAACGCCATGCACCCCCGCTGCGAACTGATGATCGTCATGGGCAAGACCTTCTTCGACGGACCGCGCCACAGCCAGCACTCGCAGATCCTCGTCCCGCGCGACACGCCCGGTGTTACCGTGGTTCGCCACCTCAAGGTCTTCGGCTCGCACAATTCTCCGGGCGGCGAAGTCGAACTGCGCTTCGACAACGTCCGCGTGCCACGCGCCAACATGGTTCTTGGCGAAGGACGCGGCTTCGAGATCGCGCAAGGGCGCCTTGGGCCCGGCCGCATCCACCACTGCATGCGCTCGATCGGCCAGGCGCAGCGCGCGCTCGAATGGATGGCCCGCCGCGCCGACAGCCGCGTCGCTTTCGGCAAGAAGCTGGCTGACCAGTCGAGCGTGCGACAGGACGTTGCCCGCTCCTTCTGCGAGGTAGAGATGGCCCGGCTGCTCACGCTCAAGGCGGCCGATGCGATGGATCGCAAGGGCAACAAGGAAGCGCGAGACCTGATCGCCGCGATCAAGGTGGTCGCGCCCTCGATGGCACAGCAGGTCGCTGACCGCGCGATCCAGGTCCACGGCGGGATGGGCGTCAGCGAGGACGGCCCGATGGCCTACTTCTTCACCCTCAACCGCTACGTCCGCCTCACCGACGGCCCGGAGGAAGTGCACATGAGCCAGCTCGGCAAGCTCAAGATCGCCGAATACGTCGCCTCGCACGCCCGCTGAAGGACCCGCTGCCATGAAAGCTCTGCGTTATTACGGCGCTCGCGACATCCGCCACGAAAGCATGGACGATCCCGCGCTCCACTCGGATCGCGATGCCATCGTCAAGGTCGATGCCTGCTCGATCTGTGGCTCCGACTTGCACATCTATCATGGCCACGGCTTCTCCGAAGACGTCGGCTTTTGCGTCGGCCACGAAGCTGTGGGTGAAGTGGTCGAGGTCGGCCGCGGCGTCCATCGCCTGAAGGTGGGCCAGAAGGTGATGATCCCGGCGGCGGTCGGCTGCGGCGCCTGCCGATCCTGCCTCGCAGGCGTGGTCAACACTTGCGAGAACAACGGATCGGGCTGCTACGGCCTTTCGGCAAGGCTGCAGGGCTCGCAGGCCGAAGCGGTGCGCGTGCCCGCCGCGGATGCCAACGCCGTTGCGATCCCGGATGGCGTCAGCACCGACCAGGCCCTGATGATGACCGATGCCCTCGCAACCGCATGGTTCGGCGCGCGGCAGGCGGACATCCGCCCCGGCGCGTCGGTTGGCGTGATCGGCCTAGGTCCGATTGGCCTGATGGTGGTGGAAAGCGCCTTCGTCATGGGGGCGCATGTCGTCTACGCTATCGACCCGGTGCCTGAGCGCCGCGCGATTGCCGAAAGTCTCGGTGCAATTGCTCTTCACCCGGACGAAGCTGGAGCGCGGATAAAGGAAGACACCCACGGCAAGCGGCTGGACTGCGTCGTCGAAGTCGTCGGCGCCGATGCCACGGTGGACATGGCCCTGCGCCTGGTGCGCGTGCGCGGCACCGTCTCGGTCATTGGCGTCCAGCAGTCGCGACGCTTCCCCTTCCCGCTGGAACGCGCCTTTGCCGGCGGCCTGACCTTCCGCGTCGGCACCTGCTCCGTGCCCGAGGAACTGCCGGCGCTGTTCCCGCTGGTCGCCTCGGGCCGCCTCAAGCCCGAACGCTACATCAGCCACCGCCTGCCCCTGTCACAGGGCGCAGAAGCCTACCGCCTTTTCGAGGCGCGCGAGGCAGGTGCGCTCAAAATGGTGCTGGCCCCCGACTAACCCTTCCTCCGTGCCGCAAACCACGGCCCGATCCGGCGCATCGCCTCTTCCACCAAAAGCGTGGAAACCGCGAAGCTGAAGCGGATGAAGCGTTTGCCGTTGACTGGGTCGAAGTCGATCCCCGGCGCAGTCGCCACGCCGGTATCGCGCAGCAGCTCCTCGCACAGCGCCAGGCTGTTGTCGGTGAACTCGCTCGCATCGGCATAGATGTAGAACGCGCCATCGGGCGGCGCGATGCGTCCGAGGCCCATGAGGGGCAGCGCCTCCAGCAGGATCGACCGGTTCCGGGCATATGTCTCGACATGCCCGTCCAGCTCGTCACGACACTCGAACGCCATGAGACCAGCCTTCTGCGCCAGCACCGGCGGCGTCAGGAACAGGCTACCCATGCGCGCCCGCGCTGCATCGATCAGCGAGGGCGGCACCACGAGCCAGCCGAGGCGCCAACCCGCCATGCTGAAGTATTTCGAGAACGAATTGACGATCACCGCATCGGGCAGATGCTCGAGCATCGACGCCGCCTTCGCCCCATAGCTCAGGCCATGGTAGATTTCGTCGGAGATCACCCTGATCCCCTTCCGGCGACAAACCTCGGCAATTGCGGCAAGCTCTGCAGGCTCGATGATCGTGCCTGTCGGATTGGCCGGGCTCGCCACGATCAGTCCATCGGGCGCCGGGTCAAGCGCATCGACCGCCGCCGCTGTGACCTGAAACCGCTCGGCCGGGCCGCAATCCATCTCGACCGGCTCGAGGTACATGGCCTTCAGCGAGTTGCGGTAGGCAACATAGCCCGGCCGCGCCAGAGCGATGCGCGCACCCGGCCGGAACAGGCACGACAACGCCATCACGAAAGCGGGCGAAGCGCCGCACGTCAGGATCACCTGCTCGCGCTCCACCGTGACGCCATAGTTCTCGGCGTAGCTGCGGGCGATGCGGTCCTTCAGGGCCACGCTTTCCCAGTAGCCCATCGCCTCGCTGTCGAGCACCTCGTGCGCCAGGGCAATCGCCTTGGCCGGAGCGCCGGTCGAAGGCTGGCCGAACTCCATATGGATGATACTGGCCCCCGCCGCCTCCATATCGTGCGCGATGCGGGAAACGGCGATAGCGTGAAACGGTTCGACTTCGGCGATCATCGCAGCGTGCTAGTTGCCACCGAAACAAGTTGCAACCCTGCCGACCGCGCCGATAACCTGCCGCCGATGCAGCGCCTCAAACTGAAGATCCAGCTCTACTGTGGCGACGAGATTGCCATGGGCCCCGGCAAGGCCGACCTGCTCGATGCGATCGACCGCGCAGGCTCCATTTCCGGCGCAGCGCGCGCGATGGACATGAGCTACCGCCGCGCGTGGCTGCTGGTCGATGCCATGAACCGCTGCTGGCGAGAACCCTTGGTCGAAACCTCTCCCGGCAGCGCCAAAGGCGGCGGGGCGAGATTGACCGCACTGGGAACTGCCGTTCTGCAACACTATCGCGCGCTGCAAGAACGCCTTGCGGGTACGTCGGATTGCCCGGACTATGCCGCGTTGGCAGGCGCCATGCTCAAGGAGCCGAAAGCAAGCCAGAAGGCCTAGCGCCCGACCGGCCCCTTCCACAGCACACCGTCCTTCATCACCAGCGAGACCTTGCGGATCACGCTGATGTCGGTGAGCGGATTGCCCTCCACCGCCACCAGATCGGCCAGCATTCCCGTCTTCACGCTGCCGAGCCGGTCAGCGATGCCAAACATCTTCGCATTGCCCGACGTTGCCGCGATTGCCACCTCGGCAGGCGTCATCCCGCCTTTGACCATCAATTCGGCCTCCCGCGCGTTGTCGCCATGGGCATAGACGCCGACGTCTCCGCCCACGCAGATGGCGACCCCGGCCTTGCGCGCCTTGACGAGCGCGTCGAAACCCTCCCGCACGCCCTTGGGCACCGGCGCCTCGCCATTCCATCCGCGATAGCGCGCAATCGCATCACCTGCGGCAAGCGTCGGACAGAAGCCAACGCCCTTGGCCTTCATCGCCGCGAACACCTCCTGCGTCCCTTCGTCGCCGTGCTCGATCGTATCGACACCGGCTGACACGGCGCGGCGCATGCCCTCTGCCGTGCTGGCGTGGGCAACAACCTGCCGTCCGGCCCCGTGCGCGGCCTCAACCACGGCCTTCAGTTCCGCTTCGGTAAATGTAGGTCGGCTCGGCTCGCCTGGTCCCCAGCGATAGTCGGCATAGACCTTCACAAGGTCCGCCCCGGCGCCGATCTGCCGCCGCACGGCATTGATCAGGTCCGGCCCGCCCGCTTCCTCTGCTCCCAGAGGCACAACGACGCCCGGCTCAAAGCCGCGCGGCCCATAAGCTCCCGGCGCGACGATGGCGCGTGTCGCCACCAGCATGCGTGGCCCCGGCACGATCCCCTGCTCGATTGCCCGCTTCAGCCCGACATCGGCATAGCCCGCCCCTTCGGTGCCAAGATCGCGCACGGTAGTGAACCCCGCCATCAGCGTCACCCGCGCATGGACAGTGGCGCGAGCGGTGCGCAGCGCAATCGGCTCGTGCAGGATCTGATCGTCCCAGGCCGTCTCGTTGTAGGGGTGAAGGAAAAGGTGCGAATGCCCCTCGATCATGCCCGGCATGAGGGTCGTGCCGGGCAGAGCTATGACCGAAGCCTCGGCTGGCGCGACGATGTCAGGGCCGACCGCTTCTATGCGGTTGCCTTTGACCAGAACCGCCCAGCCCTTGCGCAGAACTGCGGTCTCGCCATCGAACACAGCGTCCGGCCGCAACAGGGTCAGCGCCTCGGTTCGATCGCCGGCAGACGACGGGGCCGCAAGTGTGAGCGTCGACGCCAGGGTCAGGGCAGCAGCAAGAACCTGTGTGACAATCCGCATCCGCCATCCTTTCGAATGGCGCCATCATACCTGCGCAACAAGGAGCGGCAACCAGCGGTGCCGTCCTTTTTCCCTTGAAGCGGATTCAGGCCGCTTCCTCTTGCCGCAGTTCCGCAAGCTGTGCGTCGGTCCGGGGCAGGATGCCCATGCCGTTCACAGTGCGCCGATCAAGATGCTGAAGCTGCATGTCAGGGCTTTGGCGGGTGAGTTCGCGCAGATGTTGCACGCGGATCACCGCCATCACGCAGCCGAGCGTTGCAATGGATACGCCCAGCCGCCAGATCGCGAATTGCCCGCTTTGCACGGTCGAAAGGAACTCAGCGAAGCACTGCCATACCGTCACAGCGCCAAGCAGCTCGGTCGCTCGCTGACGGGGAGCGGCCAGTAGCAGCGAGCACGCCAGAAAGAACGACCCGACCCCGGCTGTCGTCACGGACAGCTCGTTTGTCACATAACCGAAGCTGAGCGCAACCGCGCTGGCAACTGCAACAACGCGGGCGGTGCGGGAAATCTGACCAGGTGTCAGCAGATCGAGTGGGCTACGCATGCGCAGGATCATTGCCCAAGCCTCTCAACAATTCGTTACGGCACGAAAGGTCCAGAAACGATCCGAATAAATCCAAAAATTACAGTCCAAAGCAGAACCGACAGCCCAAGTGGCAACGCAAGGCGGACCCAGCCCGAGGCACTTTCCGGTGGCGAATCACCCTCCGCCTGCCCGAATCGCCCGGCCAACAGCTCATCCTGCAACTGATGGACTGGCGAACGAACAGGCGCGTCTTCCCGCCTGGCGGGTCGCGGCGCCGCGGTGGTCAGCGCGATGCTCTCGGCAACTTCTGATGGCCGTTCGGCAGACAGTACCGGCAATCCCGACATGATGGCTCCTCGACATCACAGTGCCACAAAGGTCACCAACAGCATCTGACCGCCAGCCTAAGGATTTACGCTTAGCCTCGTTGCGCCATGTCGAGCGGTTCGCCACGGACCGGGTATCCCAACCCGTCCGGGATCATCAGCCAGCGCCGCCCTTCCCGCTCTTCCACAAACGGGCTGATCGTGCCGATCGGTGTCGTCTCGGCATGATTGCGCGCTTCGTCGTAGTTGCCGAACAATGCCAGGCGCTCAAGATTGCGTCGCGTCGGAAAGATGACCTTGATCTTGCCCGCCTCGGCAAGATCGAGCGCTTCCTGCGCGCTCGCCCAGAAGAGATGCCGGTTCTCGGTGGCATCAACCTCGATATCAACCGCACCTGTGCCAAGGTTGGCGAGATAGAAGCGAGTGTCGAAAATTCTTTCAGTCCGGTGCTTAGGCCACCAGCGGGCGAACGGCACCAGGCGATCTGCCTCAAGCTGCCAGCCAAACTCGGCCAGTACCGGGGCAAGATCACCGCCCGAAATCAGCATGCGGCGCGCTTCGGCCGCAAGCCTGCCATCAACCTCGCCCGATATGCCAACCACCAGGCCGGTCTCTTCCAGGGTCTCGCGGACAGCAGCCACTCGCGCCGCCAGGTCATCCAGGTCATCCCCACCGCCCCGTGCCAGGCTTTCCGCCAGCGCAAAGTCCGATGCATCGATCTTGCCACCCGGAAAGACGGTCGCGCCACCGGCAAACTTCAGACTGGCATTGCGCTCCACCATGAGAATTTGGGGCGCGCCACCGGAAGGGGCATGCCGGAAGATGATCACGGTTGCCGCCGGAGTGGTCTTGCTCAGCCAGTTTTCGGGCTCGATATCGTGCGTTTCCATCTTGGCAATCATGTCCCGCCAACGCGCGCTTGCCAAGCCTGGAGAAACTGTCGGATCGCTTTACATCGTCACAATCGACCTCATGACCTCGCGATAGGAAAAACCAGAAGAACAGGGCCATTACGCAAACTGGCACGCAACATGCTTATGTCTTGATGTCCCGAAGAGTAGCTTCTTCTCGAGGCGGAGCCAGTCCCCCCGGTCTCTATGGCTCCGCCTCTCCCGGGACCTCCCACAACAAGCAAGACACAAAAAAGACGCGACCGGCATTGCCGACCGCGCCTCTCAAAACGCTCTCGTTATGGAGCTCAGGCTGCCTTGACGCCGGAATCTTCCATCAGCTGCTGCAGTTCGCCGGCCTGGAACATCTCCATCATGATGTCCGAACCGCCCACGAACTCGCCCTTGACGTAAAGCTGCGGGATCGTCGGCCAGTCGGAATACGCTTTGATGCCGCTGCGGATTTCCATGTCCTGCAGCACGTCAACCGAGGCGTATTCGACGCCCAGATGCTCGAGGATGGCAATGGCCTTGCTGGAAAAGCCGCACTGCGGAAACAGCGGCGTGCCCTTCATGAACAGGACGACGTCGTTGCCGTTGACGATTTCGGAGATGCGCTGCTCGGTCGACATGGTGGATGAGTTTCCTTTCCGCCCTCAGTTGGGAACGGCAGTGGTCAGTTGCAAGGCATGAAGCTCGCCGCCCATGCGCCCGCCCAGCGCATCATAGACCAGCTTGTGCTGCTTGACGCGGCTCAGACCAGCAAATGCGGCAGAGGTGACACGGGCGGCATAGTGATCGCCGTCGCCCGCAAGGTCCGTGATCTCGACCTCTGCGTCCGGCAAGGCCGCACGGATCATCGCCTCGATCTCGGCCGCAGGCATTGCCATCAGGCTTCGCCCATCAGCTGGCGGCGGGCGTCGACCTGCTTGGCTTCCATCGCCGCGCGGATTTCCGCTTCGTCGGTTTCGATCCCGGCCGAAACCAGGTCGCCCAGCAGCTTGCGGATGACGTCCTCGTCGCCGGCTTCCTCGAAATCGGCCTGCACGACCGACTTGGCATAAGCCTCGGTCTCGGCTGCATCGAGGCCCATGCGCTCGGCGGCCCAGGTGCCCAGCAGACGGTTACGGCGGGCGTGGACGCGGAACATCATTTCCTCGTCACGGGCGAACTTGGCTTCAAAAGCCTTCTCGCGATCGTCGAACGTGGTCATCGGCCGGATATCCTTCGTAAAAGGGTTTCTCCAGCCGATAATCAGCGAGCGCGTTCCCTGCAAGGCGTCACGAAAAGAAACACTGCCCGGAGTGTGAAAGGCTGGCAGGCCGGCTCAGATCCGCCCGCGGCGAATGTCGAGCAGGACCCCGCCTTCGCGGCTCACATCACAGGAGAAGCGGTCGCCATTGCGCAGCGTGCCGGACACCCGGTAGCCATCGCCATTGCGAGTAGCGTCGTAGACCTCGTCCACCTCACCCGTCCGCTCGGCTTCGGTGACGCAGGAATCCACCGCGTCGTTCAATCCGCGCGAGCCGATGCCTGCCCGGCTGTCATCGCGCCAGTCGTCGGGCTGCCGGTCGCGCTGAACGTCCCGCTGATCGTTGCGCTGATCGACCTCGGGGCGATAGCGATAGCCATCGTCCTCGGGCGCATTGCGCTTCTTCTCGGCCTTGCTGGCAGCCGTGGCGATCGCCGCGATGCCGCCGATGATCAGCAGCCCGGCCAGCACATCCCCGCCGTCAATGCCGCCGCGATCGCGGTGCCATCCGCGTCCGCCCCAGCCGCCGCGATCCCAGCGTCCATGGGCTTCGGCAGCAACCGGCAGTGCCGTTGTCGCCAGCGCGGCCAGCGCCATTGCAATCCTGGAAAAACGTCCCGCCATCATCATCCCTCCACAACCGACCGCCTGCCCCGATCCATGGGCTGGCCGTCGGCGCCCGTCATTCCTGCAGGGCTAGGCGGCCCAGGCTTTCCGATGCCTGAACCGCCTGCCTTTTCATGCGTCAGAGGCCGCGAATGCCGCTGTAGTCGAGGTCGACCACCCGGCCCCGCTCCACCTTGCACTTGAACGAGCCGCTGTCGTAACCGCGCAGGGAGTTGTTCCAGCCGCGATAGTCGCCGCCCCAACCGTTACCGTAGTAGCGGTCGCCACTGCGCCAATCGCGCCCGCGCGTGTTCACCGCGATACGACCGCGCACTTCATAACCCCAGCGGGTGTTCCTCACGTCGCGGATGTCGGTAACGTCGGCCCGGCCATAGCTGTACCGGGCAGCGTTGCGCTCTGCCGTGCGCACGCATTGTTCGATTGCCTGGCGCGGATTGCCGCGCCCATAGTAGCCATCGCGATAGCGCCCGTCGTTCCAACCGTCCCGGCCCCTCCAGTCCCTATTGGGCCAGTCATCGCCATAGCCATAGCGGTCATAGTCGCGGTCGTTGTTGTTGCTTGCCGCAGCAGCGATGGCGGCAATGCCGCCGATCACCAGCGCTCCAGCGATGATGTCACCTCCGTCGATGCCGCCGCGATGATCGCGGGCAACTGCGGGAGAGGCCGAAGACACCGCGACCGCGGCGGCGGCAGCAGTTCCGACCAGGGCCTTGGAAAAAGTCTTCATGGCTCAGATCCTTCAAAGCGGCGGGCCTTTCCCGCCATGCATGAAGGTTTGCCTGATTCGCCGTGATAAGACGCTGAACCGGGCCGACAGGATTTGTTCAGATAAATACCCACCAACCTGAACGACATCACTTGCCCTGTGCGCCAGCCGGCAACCCCGTCCAGTAGGCCAGAAACGAAAGCACATCCGCGCCTGCGCCGATCACCTTGTCCACCGGCTTGCCCGCCCCGTGCCCCGCGCGGGCCTCCACCCGCAACAGGCGCGGCCGCTCACCGATGTCAGCCGACTGCAGCGCCGCCACATACTTGAAGCTGTGCGCCGGGACCACGCGGTCATCATTATCCGCAGTGGTCACGAGGATGGCCGGATAGGTCCTGCCCCCGATGATGTTGTGATAGGGCGAATAGCTGCGCAACGTGTGCCAGTCCCCCTCGCGATTAGGACGGCCATAATCGTCAACCCAGAACCGGCCCGAGGTAAAACGGTCAAACCGCAGCATGTCCATCACGCCGACATCGGGATTGGCCGCGGCGAACAGGTCGGGCCGCTGGTTCACGACTGCTCCCACCAACAGGCCGCCATTCGATGCGCCCTGGATCGCTAGGCCGCCCTTGGCCGCGATGCCTTCCTTCACAAGGTATTCGCCCGCCGCGATAAAGTCGTCGAAGCTGTTCTGCTTCTTCTCGCGCCGCCCTGCTTCGTACCAGGTGCGCCCCAGCTCGCCGCCGCCGCGGATGCTTGCCAAGGCGAACGCTCCGCCCGCCTCGAGCCAGGCCATGCGCACCGGCGAATAGCCCGGCGTCAGGGCAATGTCGAAACCGCCATAGCCATAGAGCAGGGTCGGCAGCGGCTTGCCTGCCGCCGCGAGCGCCTTCTTGCGCACGACGTAAAGCGGCACCATCGTCCCGTCCTTCGAAGGGTACTGGCGCTGCTCGACCAGATAGTCTGCCGGATCGAATGCCATCTTGGGCACAGCAAACGGTGTCACCGCGCCGCTCTGCAGGTCCATGCGGTAGATCGCGGGCGGCAGGTTGAAGCTGGTGAACTGGTAGAACGTCTCCGCATCGCCCGGCCGTCCGCCGAAACCGCTTGCCGTGCCGATGCCGTTAAGCGTGATCGCCTTGCCCGGTCTGCCGCTGCGATCGGTCATCACCGCAATTGTCTGGCCATCCTTCAGGTAGGACAGCAGGAAGCGGTCGCCGATCATCCGCGCGCCTTCCAGCGTATTGCCGCGCTCGGGCACGACCACGGCCCAGCCCTTCCGGGGTTGGGCAAGGTCGATATTGACCAGGTGATAGTTCGCCGCGCCACGATCCGTCAGGAACCAAAGCCGGTTGCCAATTCCTGCCACCAGGCGCCAGTGGTCGGCGATCTCCGGAACCAGCGGCTGGACGATCCACTGCCCTGCCCGCCTGCCACCAAGCTGGATCAGATGCACCGCGTTGCGCTTGTCGGTGCTGACCTCGCTGACCACCACGGCCCAGCGCCCGTCACTCGTCACCAGCGCCTTGTGGCTCAACTCCGGCTGCTCCGGCGTTGCGTGAACCAGTTCGTCCCGATCCTGCGCAGTGCCTACCCGATGGAACCACACCGCCTTGTTGAAGCGCGGCGCCCGCGGATCATCGCCCGGCCGTGGCGCGGGAAAGCGGGAATAGAGGAAACCCTCGTCCCCCACCCAGGCGATCTCAGTGTCGTTGGCCCAGGCGATGCGCTCGTCAAGGATGCGTCCGGTCGCGACATCGACCACGCGCAAGGTGCGCCAGTCACTGCCCGCCTCCTGCTCCGCAAAGGCAACGTACCTTCCCGAGGGCGATGGCTCCCATTGCGCCAGTGCCAGTGAACCATCGGCACTCCAGCCATTCGGATCGATCAACAGGCGCTGCCTGCCCTCCACGCCCTTGCGGACCCACAACGCCGACTGGTTCTGCAACCCGGAATTGCGTGTGTAGAAATAGCTGCGCCCCGCCTTACGCGGCAGGCCATAGCGCTCAAAATCAAACAGGGCGCGAATGCGACTGGCAAACCGCTCACGGCCGGGGAGCCTTGCCAGATATTCCCCGCTCAAGGCGTTCTGCTCTGCCACCCACGAAGCAACCGCGCCATCGGTGCGCGGATCGGCTTCAAGCCAGCGGAAGGGATCGGCAACCCGCTGCCCGAAAACCTGCTCGACCAGCGCATCGGCCCGGGTCGCTGGATAAGCTGTCTTCGGCAGGACAAGCATGGCCTTGCCGCTGCCGGGGCTGGAGCCGCCAGTGGCCTCAGGAAAGGCCGCTTCGGAACTGTCCGCAACTGCCCGGCCTGCTGACAGCAGCGCCGCCAACAGAAGTGCGCCGCCCAACAGGCCGCGCGCAGACCTTGCCATCTCCCGCATCATCGTTGGCACAAGCCTAGCACAACGCAACGTACTGCGGGAGATGCCCTTATCCCTCAGTCCGTGGTTTTCAGCCCCGTCCAATGCGCCAGAAAGGCATAGACGTCAGCCGTTTCCTCGATCAGCTTCGAGATCGGCTTGCCGGATCCGTGCCCCGCGCGGGTTTCGATGCGGATCAGTTGCGGCTTCGGCCCAAGTCCGGCGGCCTGAAGCGCGGCGGCATACTTGAAGCTGTGCCCCGGCACCACGCGGTCGTCGGTATCCGCCGTCGTCACCAGCACCGCCGGATATGGCGTGCCAGCCTTCACGTTATGATAGGGCGAATAGCTGCGCAGCAAGCGCCAGTCAGCCTCCTTCTCCGGAAAGCCATAGTCGAACACCCATTCGCGCCCCGCCGTGAACTTGTCGAAGCGCAGCATGTCCATCACGCCGACCGCCGGATGCGCCGCCGCAAACAGGTCGGGCCGCTGGTTGACGACTGCTCCGACCAGCAGGCCGCCGTTCGAACCACCCTCGACCGCAAGGCCCTCCTTGCTGGTCACGCCACTGGCCTTCAGCCATTCGCCGGCCGCAATGAAGTCGTCGAAAACGTTCTGCTTGGTCGGGCCCTTGCCGGCGAGGTGCCATGCCTCGCCGTACTCTCCGCCACCGCGCAGATTTGCCACGGCATAGGCCCCGCCTGTCTGCAGCCAGGCCATTCGCGCGGGCGAATATCCCGGCAGGATCGAAACGTTGAACCCGCCATAGCCATAGAGGATGGTCGGCACCGGCCCCTTCAGATCCTTGCGCCGCACCACGAACATCGGGATTTTCGTGCCGTCTTTGGAAGGATAGAATACCTGCTGCGTTTCGAACTGCGCCGGATCGAACGCCAGCTTGGGTGCTTCCCACACGCTGGCCGATGTCGGCTTGGTCGCGTCGAAGGCATAGATTGTCGCGGGCTGGGTAAAGCCGCTGAACGCGAAGTAACCCTGTCGCTCACCCGGCTCCCCCACAACGCCGGCAATACTGCCGATCCCCGGCAAGGCCACCTTTGTCACGCCTTGGCCATCCAGCCCCGCCAGGCGCATCTCGGCCTTGACGTCGCGCAAGTAGTTCAGCACCAGCCGATCACCGACGATGCGGGCTCCGTCCAGTACGGCCTCGTCCTCACTCACGACCGGCGTGAACGTCGGCTCTGCGCCGGAAAGGTCGACCATCACCACCGCCTTGCGCGGTGCATCCTTGCTGGTCATGAACCATAGCCGGTCGCCGATACCCTCGACCAAGGTCCATTCGTCGGCCAGCGAAGTGATCAGCGGGCGAACCTTCCAGTCGCCCTTGCCGATCGCGGCAACGCCAACGGCATTGCCCTTCTCGCTACCGGTGCTGGTCGAAACAACCAGCCAGCGCTGATCGTGCGTCACTTCGGCCGAGTGATAGAGCCGGGGATTGTCCGGCGTCGCATGGACCTGCCGGTCCTCGCTCTGTGCCGTTCCCAGTTTATGGTACCAGACCGACTGGTTCGAACTGACCGCCTGAAACGCCTCGCCCGCCTTCGGTTCGGGAAAGCGCGAATAGATGATCCCATCATTGCCCGCCCAAGCCAGCCGCGAGAACTTCACGTGCTCGATCGTGTCCGAAAGCACCTCGCCGGTCTCGACGTCGATGACCTTGATCGAGCGCCAGTCCGTCCCGCCATCCTGCACCGAATAGGCCACCTTGCTGCCATCGTGCGAGGGCACCCATTCGTCCAGCGCGGTGGCACCATCCTTGGCCCATCCGTTCGGATCGATCAGCACCCGCCGCCCCCCACGGCTGTCGCCATTGCCATCAGCGTTGCGCACGTAGAGCACGGACTGATTCTGCAGGCCGGAGTTGTGCCGGAAGAACACGTGCTTGCCCGCCTTGACCGGCAGGCCATAGCGTTCGAAATCGAAAAGCTTCATCAGCTTTTGCTCGAACGCAGCACGCTCGGGCAGCGCCTTCAGGTATGCGTCGGTGAACTTGCTCTGCTCATCGACCCAGGCCGCGACCTTGGGGTCGACACGTACGTCCGCTTCCAGCCAGCGATAGGGGTCCGCCACCTTTTCGCCGAAGAATGTCTCGGCCACCGGGCCTCGCTCGGTCTTGGGGTAGTTCAATGCGGCATCTCCAGCGTGGGCAGGCGAGGTCAGGCAAACAGCTGCCACCGCGGTGGCAAGCAGGATATGGCGCAAAGGCATGGGAAGGCTTTCCGGTGAATCATTCGGTTGCAGCCGAAACTAGCCGCCTCCCTGTCACGCACAAGTCCCACGCAAGAAAAACGGGCGGAGCCAATGGCCCCGCCCGTCAATCTCGTCGCTCGAACCGAAGCGCGAATTACGCGGCTTCGTATTCGTCTTCATCGGCGGTCATCACCGGGCCCGAATCCTGGCCCTTGGCCGAGGTATCACGGTCGACCAGTTCGATCACGGCGATCGGCGCCGCGTCCGAAGCGCGGATGCCAGCCTTGATGATGCGGGTGTAGCCGCCGTTACGGTCGGCATAACGCTCGGCCAGAACGGTGAACAGCTTCTGCAACTGGGCGTCGTCAAGCAGACGGGCATGGGCGAGACGACGGTTCGAAAGGCCGCCCTTCTTGCCAAGCGTGATCAGCTTTTCGATGTAGGGGCGCAGTTCGCGCGCCTTCGGCGTCGTCGTGGTGATCTGCTCATGCTTGATCAGCGCAGCAGCCATGTTGCGCAGCATCGCGATGCGGTGGGCAGAAGTACGACCCAGCTTACGCTGGCCAAGTTTATGACGCATGGTATTTCCCTTCCGTTCGTAGGGGGGCCGTACGAGGTACCCCGATCCAGGTCAGTTAGCGGGCTGACCAAATCCCGTAATTCGCCAAGCCAGGCTCGGCTAAAACCATTTGGGCCAGGTGGGAGCGAGAAGCGTGGTTTCCGAGTGCCGGAGCGCAGCGTACTTTCAGTACATGAGCACCTGAACGCAAGAAACCGCGCTTCGCAGCCCCGCATGGGCCGAATGGATCAGCCCAGCAGCTCCTGCTCGAGCTTCTTGGCCATCTCTTCGATGTTCTCCGGCGGCCAGCCGGGGATGTCCATGCCGAGGCGCAGGCCCATCGACGAGAGGACTTCCTTGATCTCGTTGAGCGACTTGCGGCCGAAGTTCGGCGTGCGCAGCATCTCGGCTTCGGTCTTCTGGACCAGGTCGCCGATGTAGATGATGTTGTCGTTCTTGAGGCAGTTGGCCGAACGCACCGACAGCTCGAGCTCGTCGACCTTCTTGAGAAGGTAACGGTTGAGCTGGTTGGCATCGCTCTCTTCCGGCGCATGGGCAGCAACGCCACCGGCAACCGAGGGAACGTGGCCGACCGGCACCTGGTCGTCGAAGTGGACGAACAGCGCGAGCTGGTCCTGGAGGATGCGCGCGGCATAGGCCACGGCGTCTTCCGGGGTGATCGTGCCGTCGGTTTCGACCGTCAGGTTGAGCTTGTCGTAGTCAAGCTCCTGACCGATACGGGCGTTGTCGACCTTGTACGAAACCTGGCGCACCGGCGAGTAGAGCGAGTCGACCGGGATAAGCCCGATCGGCGCGTCAACCGGACGGTTCGACACGGCGGGGACATAGCCCTTGCCGGTGTCGACGGTCAGTTCCATGTTGAAGGTCGCGCCTTCGTCGAGATTGCAGATCACGAGGTCCTTGTTCATGACCTCGATGTCGCCGGTAACGGCGATGTCGCCTGCCTTCACTTCGCCCGGGCCAGTGGCCGAGAGCTGCAGACGCTTGGGGCCTTCGCCCTGCATCTTGAGGGCAATCTGCTTCACGTTGAGCACGATGTCGGTCACGTCTTCGCGGACGCCAGCGAGCGACGAGAATTCGTGAAGGACGTTCTCGATCTTGATCGAGGTAACCGCCGCGCCCTGAAGCGAGGAGAGCAGCACGCGACGCAGCGCGTTGCCGAGGGTGAGACCAAAGCCACGCTCAAGCGGTTCGGCGACGAAAGTCGCGCGGCGCTTGGCGTCGTTGCCCGGCTTGATCTCGAGATTGTTGGGCTTCTTCAGTTCCTGCCAGTTCTTGATGTTGACAGTCATGGAATTCCCCTGGGGTTTGTGCGGGCTTTTGCCGGTTGCCGGGATGCTTAATTCCCGGCTCCGGTCGAGATATTGGGTGAAAGGGGCGCCGGTACCTGCGCCCCATCCACCATAGGCAGGATCAGACGCGACGACGCTTCGACGGACGAACGCCGTTGTGCGGGATCGGAGTCACGTCACGGATCGCCGTGATGGTGAAGCCGACCGCCTGGAGTGCGCGCAGGGCACTCTCGCGGCCCGAACCCGGACCCTTGACTTCGACTTCAAGGGTGCGGACGCCATGTTCCGCAGCCTTCTTGCCGGCATCGTCAGCTGCGACCTGCGCAGCGTACGGCGTCGACTTGCGGCTGCCCTTGAAGCCCATCATGCCGGCCGACGACCACGAAATGGCGTTGCCCTGGGCATCGGTGATGGTGATCATGGTGTTGTTGAAGCTGGCGTTTACGTGCGCAACACCGCTGGTGATGTTCTTGCGCTCGCGGCGCTTAATGCGCTGAGGTTCGCGTGCCATTGTTTACTATCCTCGAGAAACTGGGACGGAAGAAGGACCTGAAAAGGTCTTACTTCTTCTTGCCGGCGATCGGCTTGGCCTTGCCCTTGCGGGTGCGGGCGTTCGTGTGCGTGCGCTGACCGCGGACCGGCAGGCCCTTGCGGTGACGCAGACCACGATAGCACGCGAGGTCCATGAGGCGCTTGATGTTCATCGCCACTTCGCGACGAAGATCGCCTTCCACGGTGTGCTCGGCATCGATCGTTTCGCGGATCTGAAGGATCTCGGCGTCCGAAAGATCAGCCACGCGACGGGTGTGTTCGATACCCAGCTTGTCGGCGATCTGCTTGGCCTTGTGAGCGCCAATGCCATGGATATAGGTGAGCGCGATGATCACGCGCTTGTTGGTGGGGATGTTGACCCCGGCAATACGAGCCACTTGCTTCTCCGTTTGCTCCACAGGCCGCGCGAATCACTCACGCCGCCTATCTCATCGCGAAAACTCACTCGGGAAATCCCGGATTTCTGCAATATTTCAGAGCCTTGACCCTGCACCTGCAGATTGCGTCCGGAAATGAGTGAAAGGCGCGATTAGGCGGTTTCGACTGCAACGTCAACCGCTACGCAAGCACAAAAGGCGGACTGCGCGCCGTTCGTGGCACGGTCCTGCTCGGATATGGAGCAACCTTTACCCCAATCGCAGCGCGAGGTCAAAACCCCCGGCGCGCAGTTTCACTCGGCCGAAGCAATGACCCTTGCCCACCATATCGTCGCGGTGGGCTACGTCGTGACGCGCGACGTTCCGGGTGACTGCATCGGCTCGGGCAACCCCGCCCGCATCGTGCGGCAGGGCATAGACGCGGGATGGCTCGGCCGCCTGCCCGAAGCTCACATCAACCAGCGCCTGATGCATGCGCGCGCGGCGATCAAGCTCAGGCTGGCAAAGCGCGGTCCGGTTGCCCTCGATGCCACGTCCGACACCGACGACTGACCTCCAACCTTACCGATTGTCACCACCCCCGATCCATATTAGACCACAGGTTCTAATAATATAGGGGGAGAGAATTCGATGGCCGCACTGCGTCTTCCGCCGCTCGTAAGACTGGCCCTGCTCGTGCCGCTGACCTTGCTGCTTGCGGCATTTCACGGGTTCGTGGGCTGGCACAAGGTCTTCTCCTCGCGCGAGGAACTGATGCGCCACACCGCATGGACCGTGCATCTGCCGGAATGGCTCGGACGCATTATCGGCATCACCGAGCTTGCGCTCACGCTCCTGCTGCTGCTGGCACTGGTCCGGCCACGCTACAGCCGCCTCGGCATGTTGGCGGCGTGCGGCTTCATCGCGCTGGAACTGGTCTCCACCGTAACCCATCAAATCGCGCAGGACGGCGCATCGCTTTCCCAGAACCTGCTGTCGATCTTTATAACGGCCGTCGTCGCATGGCTGTTTGCGCAAAGGGCTGCGGCCGCTAGATAGCGAAGCGTTACGGCGCCGACTGGGCGGCCGTCCCTCCAGCGTCGGATATCGCCATCACCACTCGCCTGCGCATCGCCGCATCGCTCGACTATGCCATGGCTGGCCCCGCTCCGGTGCTGATGCAGATCGGCGTTGCGGACTTGGCGGGACAGCGCCTGCTCGAAACCCGTTGCATCACCACGCCCGGCATCGCCCGCACCGTCCCCGGGCACGACGGCCTGGGCGAGCGACTCTGGCTCGAGCCGCAAGCGCGGTTCGAGGTATCCTACAACGTCACCGTCGAGATCGACCGCCACCCCCTGCCCCTCGCCGATCTGGCCGCTGACAACCTCACCGCCCTGCCCGGCGAAGTCCTCGAATACCTCTTCCCCTCGCGCTACTGCCCGGTCGACACGATGCACGCCGCCGCCGTCGACATGTTCGGCCACCTCACCGGCGGCGCGGCTGTAGAGGCCGTGCGCGACTGGATCGCCACCCACCTCGCCTATGTCCCCGGCGCCAGCCAGGGCGGCACCACCGCGCTCGACACCTTCCACGCCCGCGAAGGCGTCTGCCGCGACTACGCCCACCTCCTGATCGCGCTCGTCCGCAGCCTTGGCATCCCGGCAAGAATGGTCAGCGCCTACAGCCCCGACGTGAACCCGCAAGACTTCCACGCCGTAGCGCAAGTCTGGCTGGCCGGAGACTGGCACCTCGTCGACGCCACCGGCATGGCCGACCCTGCGACAACCGCGATCATCGGCGTAGGCCGCGACGCAGCCGACATAGCCTTCCTGACGATCTTCGGCGCGGCAACGCTGAACGAGCAGGTGGTAAGCGTTTCGATAGATGGCAGCGCCCCGACCGCACGATCAGCCGAAGACAGGTGACAGACGGCGCAACTCGCCGGCTGCCCCATCGGTCAGGATCCAGAGCGAGCCATCAGGCGCTTCAGCAATGTCGCGAACCCGCGTCCCCAGATCGATCCGCTGTACCTCGCTCGCCGATGCTCCTTGAGGCCTTACCCTGACAATCCCGTGAGATTGCAGGCCAGTCAGAAGAATGTCCCCGCTCCAGTCACCGAAAAGCTTGCCCCCGCATACGATCATGCCGGCTGGCGCGATCACCGGTGTCCAGGAAATAGCCGGCGCCTCGTACCCATCACCCGGCGCGTGATCGGGGATTGCAGGTCCAACATAATTGTCCCCGTTGGATACAGCCGGCCAGCCGTAATTGAGCCCGGGTTTGATGACGTTTAGCTCGTCACCGCCCTTCGGCCCCATTTCGGATGACCACAGCCGTCCATCGCGCGTAAACGCCAGACCGTAGTGGTTGCGGTGGCCGATCGTCCAGATTTCCTTCTTCGCCGTTGCGCTGGCCGCGAACGGATTATCTGCAGGTATCGAGCCATCACGGTTGAAGCGGAGGATCTTGCCCAGCGTATTCGACAGGTCGAACAGGAAACTCGCGACCAGCTCCTGCCGATCGCCCGAAGTCAGGAACAGATACCGGCCATCGGGCGAGAACGCCATGCGCCCGCCCGGTTCGCCCGAACCATCAAAGGCAACAATTGTGGGGTCCTGGCGAAAGAACGTGACGACATTCGACAGTTCCGGACCGGTCGTTCCGTTGCCGAGTACGGCATGGGCCGCTTCCATCCGTTGCGGGAACAACGTCGGTTCATCCTTCGCCCGCCCCACCCGCAAGGCGGCGCGATCTTCCACCATGTAGGTGATGAAGATCTGCCGGGTTGAGGCGTAGTCTGGTGCAAGCTTTACATCCAGCACGCCGATCGATGCCGGAAGTCCGCCCACCGCCTTCTTCGTACCGTCAGCGGCAACAAGCCATAGCGCACCCGATGCGCTGCGCTGGCTCACCAGCATCCGGCCATCGGGGAGCATGGCCATGGCCCACGGCTTGTCGAAGGTGGCGACTGCCACCGATTGCGTGACACCGCTGATCGTCGCGGGCGTGGCCGATGCCGTGGGCGTCGGTCCGCTTGTGCCTGGAGGCACTGCGACCGTCGATGATCCACCATCCCCGGAGCCGCACGATCCAAGCAGGACAGCGGCGAACGCCAGAACCCATTTCTTCATCGCGCCTCGGTATCGGTGGCACGGCTGCTCAACAAGCGCAGCGCGCCAACCATGCCCTTGAGACTGATCCAAAATGGTAATTACGGCGCCACTTTACTAAATACACTTATCTACCCCCTCAAATCCGCTCCGCCTGCGCCACCGCCTCGCTCGCCCGCAGCGCCGAGATAATCCGCGTCAGATGCGCCAGGTCCCGCACCTCAAGGTCAACCTCATAGGTATGGAACGGGTTCTCCCGCTGCGTCATCTCGAGGTTGACCACGTTGGCGTGGTTCTTGGCGAAAATCCCCGCCATTTCCGCCAATGTGCCGGGGCGGTTGTACAGTTCTGCCCGCAGCCGCCCGATTGCGCCGTCGGTGCGGGCGTCCCATGACAGGTCGATCCAGTCGGCATCGACGCCGTCGGCCAGCTTCATGCAGTCGATCGCGTGGACTTCCACGCCCTTGCCGGGGCGACGCAGGCCGACGATGCGGTCTCCGGGCACCGGGTGGCAGCAGTCGGCCAGCTTGAAGGCCATGCCCGGCGTCAGGCCGCGCACCGCGATCGCGCGCTTCTGGCTCGGCCAGTTCTCTTCCGGAATGTTCGCCGCGCTACCCGGCACCAGCGCTTCCATCACCTGCCGGTCATCCAGCTTGGCCGAGCCGATGGCGAACATGAAGTCTTCTTCGCTCGCCAGCTTCAACCGCTTCAGCGCATCGGTCAGCGCCTTCTTGCCGATCTTGGTCGGCAGCCGCTCGACGATTTCCTCGTAAAGCTTGCGCCCGATCGCGGCGACTTCGGCGCGCTCCTTCTGGCGCACGAAACGACGGATCGCGGCGCGCGCCTTGCCGGTGACGACAAAACCCAGCCACGATAGCTGCGGCTCGGACGTGCGGCTCTTGATGATCTCCACCACGTCGCCATTGCCGAGCGGCGTGCGCAGCGGCACATGCCGACCATTGATCTTCGCACCCACCGCCTGCGCGCCAAGCTTGGTATGGACGGCGAAGGCAAAGTCGATCGGCGTCGCCCCCTTGGGCAGCTGGAACAGCGCCCCCTTCGGCGTGAAGGCGAAGATGCGATCCTGATAGATCGCCATCTTGGTGTTTTCGAGCAGTTCCTCGGCGTCGTGGCTGGATTCGAGGATTTCGATCAGGTCGCGCAGCCAGCCCACCTGCCCATCGGGCGTGCCACCCTGCTTGTAGGCCCAGTGCGCCGCAAGGCCGAACTCGTTGCGCTCGTGCATCTCGTGCGTCTTGATCTGCACTTCCACGCGCATCGCGTTGGAATAGATCAGCGCGGTGTGCAGCGAACGGTAGCCGTTCATCTTCGGGGTCGAGATGTAGTCCTTGAACCGGCCCGGAATCATCTGCCACTCGCGATGGAGGATGCCCAAGGCCTTGTAGCAATCGTCCTCGCTGTCGGTCAGGACGCGGAAGGCCATGATGTCGGTTATCTGCTCGAACGAGACGTGGCGTTCGGCCATCTTGCGCCAGATCGAATAGGGGTGCTTTTCCCGCCCTGAAACCTCAACGCGCATGCCCGCCTCGGCCAGCGCCTTCTTGATTTCCAGCGCGATGGCATCGACCTGCGCACCCTCTTCGCTGCGGATCGCGGCCAGCCTGCCGGTGATCGTGGCATAGGCTTCCGGCTCGATCTGCTCGAAGGCCAGCAGCTGCATCTCGCGCATGTATTCGTACATGCCCACGCGCTCGGCCAGCGGGGCATAGATATCCATCGTCTCGCGCGCGATGCGCCGGCGCTTTTCCTCGCTCTTGATATAGTGGAGCGTGCGCATGTTGTGCATGCGGTCGGCCAGCTTCACCAGCAGGACGCGCAGGTCCTCGCTCATCGCCAGCAGGAACTTCCTGAGGTTCTCCGCGGCGCGCTCGCTCTCGCTCATCGTCTCGATCTTCGAGAGCTTGGTCACGCCATCGACCAGCCGCGCCACGTCTGGCCCGAACAGCCGCTCGATCTCGTCGACAGTCGCGAGCGTGTCCTCCACCGTATCGTGGAGCAGCGCGGTGATGATCGTGTCCTGATCGAGCTTGAGCTCGGTCATCAGGCCCGCCACTTCCACCGGGTGCGAGAAGTACGGGTCCCCGCTCGCCCGCTTCTGGGTGCCGTGCTTCTGCACGGTATAGACGTAGGCACGGTTGAGCATCGCCTCGTCCGCATCGGGATCATAGGCAAGCACACGTTCGACAAGTTCGTACTGGCGGAGCATCTGTGCCCTAAATGGCGGCAAGCGGGCGTTCCCTGCAAGGGGGAATACCGCTTAAATGCAATCGACTTGCTCTATCAGAGGATAATCGGAGCGCTGCCCATGTCCTGCGGCAGAAGGCCGGCGACGCGCGGGTCTGGCAGTATCTCCACGAAGCGCGCAAAAGGCGCAAAGCCTTGGCTTTGGTAAAACGGCAAGGCACGCGGGTCATCCGTGGTGCAGGTGTGCAGCCATACGCGCTTCACCCCCGGCCCCCACGCCAGTTGCAAGGCCCGCCGCATCAGCCATTTGCCCAGCCCCTTGGCCGTCGCACCCTTGATGAAGCCGAAGAACACGATCTCGCACGCCGCTTCTTCCCGGAAGTCGAGTTCCAGCATGCCGACTTCGACGCCCGCCCGGTCGGCCACGGCAAAAAGCTGCACGCGCGGGTCATGGATGATCTGCGCAATCTCCGCATCGCTCCTGCCCAGCCGCGTCCACCACAGCCACGGCCCACCAATACGCTTGTAGAGCAGGCGGTACTTCTCGGGTGCGGCATGCTTCCAGCGTACCAGTTGCACCGGCACGTCGCCCTCCGGCACCAGCCGGCGCAAGCCTTCGGGCGGCGCCAGCATCTCGAGCGCCGTGACCACGCAAGCCAGATCACCCGGCGCCACATTGTGAAAGCCATGGCCCAGCGCCGGGCCTTCCGCCTCGATCACGTCAGCTCCAGACGGCTTCCGGCGGCAGGCTCATCAGGATGGCGTCGATGTTTCCGCCAGTCTTGAGCCCGAACAGCGTGCCGCGGTCCCACACCAGGTTGAACTCGGCATAGCGGCCACGATACTCGAGCTGCGTCAGCTTCTCCTCCGGCGAGTAATCCATCCCCATCCGCTTGCGCACCAGACGCGGGAACACGTTGATGAACGCATCGCCCACGTCGCGCGTAAAGGCAAAGTTCGCCTCGAACGCCGCATCGTCCGCGCATTCCAGGTGGTCGTAGAAGATGCCGCCGACACCGCGATGGACCTTGCGATGCGGGATCCAGAAGTAGTCGTCGGCCCACTTCTTGAACTTAGGGTAGTACTCGGGATCGTGCCTGTCGCAGGCGGCCTTGTACTCGGCGTGGAACTCGGCCGTGTCCTCTTCATAGGGGATCGGCGGATTGAGATCGCCGCCACCGCCGAACCACGACTTGCTCGTCGTCAGGAAGCGCGTGTTCATGTGGACCGCCGGCACATGCGGATTGCGCATGTGCGCGACCAGGCTGATCCCCGTCGCAGTAAAGCCCGGCGCCTCCGCGCTCGCCCCGTTGACCGACCCGGCGAAGTCCTTCGAGAACTCCCCCTGCACGGTCGAGACGTTGACACCAACCTTCTCGAACACCTTGCCCTTCATCAGGCCCTGCACGCCGCCGCCGCCGTTCTCGACGGCCTCGCCCTCATGCTCGCGGTTCCACGGCGTATAGGTGAACGACGCATCCGAACCCGCCTCGCGTTCGATCGCCTCGAACTCCGCGCAGATCCGGTCACGCAAGCTCTCGAACCAGGCACGGGCGCGGGTGGTGTGGGTCGTCCAGTCGGTCATGCATTCCCCCAAATCAGTCTGACCGACTTGCCAAGGGAATCGCGATCCGGCAAGGGAAAGCCATGGTTCCCTTTTCGTTCGCTTCACAGGAATTCCGCCTCGGTGCATCCCGTGCGCTTTATTGGGCCGAGGAGAACGCACTGATGGTGGCAGACCTGCACCTCGAAAAGGCCAGCTTCTTTGCCCGCCACGGCCAGATGCTCCCGCCGTATGACAGCCGCGCCACGCTCGAACGCATCGCACAGGCCCTGCGCGAGACCGGCGCCCGCCGCGTTTTCTGCCTTGGCGACTCGTTCCACGATGCCGCCGCCGTTGCCCGCATGGAGCCCCACGCCGGCGGCATGCTCGATGCCCTCACCCGTGCCACGGACTGGGTCTGGATCACCGGCAACCATGATGAAGACGCCTCGGCACCGGGCGGAACCCTGGTCGATGAACTCACCGTGCGCGGCCTCACCTTGCGCCATATTGCCCGCAAAGGCACCGCCGGTGCGGAAGTTTCCGGCCACTTCCACCCCAAGCTGCGCGTCTCGATCCGCGGCCGCACGATCGCCCGCCCTTGCGCCGTGGCCAGCGAGAACCGCTTGATTCTCCCGGCTTTTGGATCGCTGACCGGCGGAATGAACGCTGGCGACCCGGCGATCCTCAGGGCGCTTCAGCCGGCCCGCTCGATCGACGCGATCGTTCCCGCCGGAGAGAAGCTCGCCCGCTTCAACCTCTGGCGCGCTGCAGCCTGAAAGCAACAGGCCCAAACCAATCCGGCACGATCAGGAACCAAGGGCAAAACCGCCCTTTATCTGAACGCACATTGTGATATGAGCGCCCGGAACCATATTCGGCAAAAACTGCAGGAGAAAGCACTATAGCTCCCCCACCGCGGCGCATGATGGCGCCCCCCGTCAAGAGCGGGCCTCGCTACAACCAGATGATCAACGTGCCCAAGGTGCGCGTGATTGACGAGAACGGCGAGAACCTGGGTGTGATGTACACCCGCGAAGCGATCGAACAGGCTGCCGAAGTCGGCCTTGATCTCGTTGAAGTTTCCCCGAACGCTGACCCGCCGGTCTGCAAGTTCCTCGACGTGGGCAAGTTCCGCTACGAGGCGCAGAAGAAGGCGAACCTCGCCCGCAAGAGCCAGAAGACGCAGGAGATCAAGGAGATCAAGATGCGTCCGAACATCGATGACCACGATTACGACACCAAGATGCGGAACGTCGTGAAGTTCATCGGTGAAGGCGACAAGGTCAAGATCACGCTGCGCTTCCGCGGTCGTGAGCTTTCGCACCAGCAGCTCGGCATGAACCTGCTGCGCAAGGTGCAGGACGACGTTGCCGAGATCGCCAAGATCGAAGCCTTCCCCCGCATGGAAGGTCGCCAGATGCTGATGGTCCTCGCGCCGAAGTAAGCGCCGGATCTCACACTGCAAACCGCAAGGGGCGTGCCGCAAGGCGCGCCCTTTTCGTTTGCGAAACTGCCAGAACGCCTAATCTCCCCTCCCGCAGGCGGGAGGGGTCGGGGGTGGGCAGGCGACACCCGCAAACTGCCTGCTCAAACGCCTTTCGCGACCACCGGCCGTCGACATCCCGAAACGTCCTGTCGCGCGTTCGGCAACTCGCCCCCGCCAGCAAACGCTCCGCCGATTCACCCATATCTGTTTGGCCCATCTGCGCGTTGCCGCTGCGGTTCGCCAAAAAACCAACAGGTTTCATCAAGGAGCATTACATGACGCCGTCCCTCAAGATCATTCCCGCCGTCGCAATTCTCGCCGGATCGCTGGGCCTCGGTGGTTGCGCCACCAAGGGCTACGTCAACGAGCAGATCGCAACGGTAAACCAGCGCATCGACGGCGTGGAAAGCCGCCTCCAGGCAACTGACGGCGTTGCCCAGGCCGCCCGCAGCGAGGCCCAGGCCGCCAACGCGCAGGCTCAGACCAACACCCAGCGCCTCGACCAGCTTACTGGCCGCGTCGACAGCATGGACCAGCGCATGATGCAGGCCCAGCAGAAGCGTCCGCGCAACTAATCAGCGCTTGTTGCGTTAAAATGCCGGACAGGCCTCCTGTGGTCGGACGACCAAGGGAAACCTGTCCGGTTTTTCGTTTCTGGTGCGAGTGACGTTTGAAATGATGAAGGCTCTTGCGGCGATTGCCGGTGTGGCGCTGGCGCTCCCCTCCCCGATGACCGCGCCTGCCCAAGCGGCAACGGCTACCGCTTCGAAGTCCATGGCGCAGAAGCGCAAGAGTGCCAAATCCGTCCAGAAGCCGGTCGAACTGCCCGACCTGACAATCCCCACGCAGCGCGTGACGTCGTGGGTGAACGAAACCGGCGACAACAACGGCCTGCCCTATCTCGTGATCGACAAGCCCAGCGCCACGATTTTCGCGTTCGATGCCAGTGGCAAGCCGGTCGGCTTTGGCCCCGTGCTCATCGGCCGTGCCTTGGGGGACGACGCCACGCCCGGCATCGGCAACAAGAGCCTCGCCGAAATCGGCCCGGCGGAAAAGACGACGCCGGCTGGTCGCTTCCTCGCACGCTTCGGCAAGGCTGCAGGAAACACCCGCGTGCTGTGGGTCGATTACGCAACCTCCGTCGCCATCCACACGATCCCCAGCGGCAATCCCAAGGAAAACCGCACCAGGCGCATGCTTTCGCCCGACATTGACGACAACCGCATCACGTTCGGCTGCATCAATGTCCCCAAGGCGCTCTACAACGGCAAGATCGCCCCGATGTTCGGCAAGAAGGGCGGCTACGTCTACATCCTGCCCGATACCAAGCCGCTGGAAGACGCCTTCCCCCCGCTCCACGCCCGGCCATTCAATGCCGCAGCCGCCCCCTCCTCGGAAGCGATGCCGAGCCGCTGAACGGCGACAAGCGAGTTCCCGTCTCGAAACTCGCGCCAGCCACAAGCCGAATAGATCCCGGCCTTCGCCGGGATGAGGAGACATGAGTGATCGAGTCTCCCCCGATCAGCCTCCAAACCCCTGTCACCCCGGCGAAGGCCGGGGTCCATGACCTTTCCCCCACCCGCGCCCTCAACGCGCACAACCCGACGCTGCCGACGCTTCACACTCCGCCCGAACGAAAAAGGGGAGCCGAAGCTCCCCTTCCCCCTTCAAAGGCCTTGGCCTCAGAACCGGTAGCGTGCCGCCACGCCATAGGTGCGCGGCTGGCTGGTATAGCCGGAGATCGATCCCGGCTGGGCCGGCGTATCGAAGATCTGCAGCAGATAGCGGTTGTCGGTCAGGTTACGTCCCCACGCCGTCAGCTCGAAGCCGCTGGGCATGGCCCAGGTGATCGAGGCATTGGCTTCGTTCACCTCGCGGCGGAACGGACGTGCTGCGGCAATCGCAATGCTCGTGCCGCCATCAAGGAAGCCGGGCAGCCCCTCGGCAATCTGCACCGGCGATTCATAATGGAAATCGCCGCGCAGGATCAGGTGATGGCCGCTGTCGAATTCATGGTCATAGCTTGCCGCGAATGTCGATGAGATCGCAGGGATGCCTGCCGGTCGCGTCTTCGAAAGGTCGCCCACCGCCGAAAGCACGAAGCTGTCGTACTTCGGATCGAGGTAGGTCATCGCCACGTTGAACTGCCAGCCCTTGGCCGGCTTGACCGTGCCTTCGAACTCGATACCGCGAACAGACTGCTTGCCGGCATTGGCCAGGACGAAGCCCGAACCCGTGAACGTGTTCGACTGGAAGCCATTGATCCGCTGGTCGAAGGCAGCAAGGTTTGCCGTGACCAGCCCCCAGTCCGCCTTAAGCCCGATTTCATAGACGGTGGAGCTTTCCGGCCCGGCGAACCGGCTGCCATAGGTCTGGTTGGCCACCGTCAACCCCCGCGCGATCAGGGCATCGCGATCGCTCAGCAGCGGACGGCTGTCGCGCGAGAGGTTGATCGAACTTGCCTTGAAGCCGGTCGCGTAGCTTGCATAGACATTGATGTCGTCGGTCAGGTCAAAGGCAACGCGCACGATATACGTGAACTTGTCGTCGCGGGTCCGGCCCGGTTCCACAGCGTTCGGCACGGCCAGGAAGGGCGGCAGATACTGCAGATCCTGCAGCGCCAGCAGCGGATTACCCACGGTCAGCGGATTGGCGTCGGCCGCCGCAGCTTCGGTCGAAAGGCTCCGGTTCAGCGCCGCAAAGCCCGAGGCCTGCGCCTGCAGGTTGGCAAACACCGCCGGATTGGCCTGCGCAAAAGCCGCGATGGCCAGCGGGTCCGTCGTGCCCAGCGCGGTCGAAATGAAGCCGCGGCTCAAGGCCGTGCCGCCAATCTGCACCAGATCAAGGTTGGCGAACACGTCGGACGATGTTGCCGAGGCGGCAAAGTCCTTCTTGTCCTTGGTGTAGTTGATGCCGCCCGTCACGGTCACCCGGTCACCGATCTTGAAGTCGGCCTGGCCGAAGACCGAAAAAGCCTCGTTCCGCAGGCGATAGCGTTCGTCGAGCTTTTGCCCTGCTACGAAGAACCGGCCGGTGTAGTTGGTGCCGGTCAGCCCGCTGATCGTCGCCTCGATGCTCGACAGCGACTGGGTGTTCTGCGTCAGCCCCCGGATAAGCACGTCGGCATAGCCGCGCGCGTCCTCACCCCAGCCAAGCTGGTTCGATTGGCGGATATTCTCGTTGAAATAGTATCCGCCAACAAGGAAATTGAGCGGGCCATCCATGTTGGTGGCCGCGCGCAGTTCCTGCGTAAAGGTCTTGATGCCCTGATCCTGCGCGTTGAACCCGATCAGGTCCGCGCTGGTAAAGTCGGAATCCTGGTTGGTGAATGCGTCCAGCCGCCGGTAGGCCGTGATCGAGGTGAAGGTCAGCGGACCGAAGTCGTAATCGACCTGGCCCGATGCGCCCCAGTTCTCGATATCGTTGACCGAATCGATATTCGAATAGACCCGGTTGGCATAGATCTCGTTCGGACCGTTCACGCGCCCGCCCAGTGCACGGATCGCCTGCGTCGAAGCGCTGGGCTGCAGGTTCACGACCCCGCAGCAGTTCTCGTCGATCTTCGAATAGTCGCCGATCAGGCGCACCCGCGCCTGGGCATTGGGCTCCCACAGCGCCTGTCCGCGCACGAACCAGCGGTTGCGCTCGTTGGTGTCGTTGCCGGTGCCGAGGTCCTTGTTGTACCCGTCGCGCTTGTTGATGCCGCCGGCAAGGCTCACCGCCAGCCCGTCCGTCACCGGGCCGGTGACCACGCCCTTGAGCACCACCGCATCGTAATTGCCGTAGCTCGCCTCGACATTGCCGCCGAACTCGAACTTCGGCGCTGCCGTCACGATCGAGATCACGCCGACGCTGGCGTTCTTGCCGAACAGCGTCGACTGCGGCCCGCGCAGCACTTCGATGCGCTGCACGTCCGGGAAGTCGCCGATCTGCGCAGCCGAACGCGAACGATAGACGCCGTCGATGAACACGCCCACCGAAGGCTCGATGCCGGCGTTGTTGGCGCCGTTGCCAAAGCCGCGGATGATGAAGTTGGTGTTCGCGCTCGATTGCAGCTGGGTGACGCGCAGCGACGGCACCACGCTCGTCAGGTCCTTTAGATCACGGATCTGCGCCTGTTCCAGCGTCTTCGCGCTCGTCACCGAAACGGCGATGGGCACGTCCTGCAGGGTCTGTTCGCGCTTCGTGGCGGTGACGATGATCTCGTTGCCCTCTGCCACCTGATCGGGCGCGGGCGGTGCCGGCTGCGCCTCTTCCTCGGCCATCGCGGCAGCATCCTGCGCGTGGGCGGCGGTGGAGAAGGCAAGAGCAAGACCGCAGGCTCCGGCAAGGAGCGCGGCCTGGCCGGCACGACCGGCAATTACGGATTTCATCTGCAAAACTGTTCCTCTGTTCACCCGCCTGGCTTCGCCGGGCAGTGGCCATTTGTCAGGCCGGAAGGTCATCCTGGTTCCCAACCGACCTTCTAGGGCGCGGAAAACATGCGAACAATTCCAGTTCGATGAAATCCTTCGC
Source organism: Novosphingobium sp. ERW19 (assembly GCF_012641315.1). NCBI lineage: Bacteria > Pseudomonadati > Pseudomonadota > Alphaproteobacteria > Sphingomonadales > Sphingomonadaceae > Novosphingobium > Novosphingobium sp. ERW19. Next base: position 26,420 of record NZ_JABAIC010000012.1, on the reverse strand, counting down.
ATAGTTCATGCATTTTGATGCGCTGTTGCATGATAGTCACACCTGCAACCGCTTCCCCGCTTCTCCACACCAAGCTTGCCGCAACGCACTGCTTTATAGAAGCGTGCTTGCCGCAACGCACAATTCCGAGTAAGCGCGCGCCGAAACCGGAGCGAGCGCTGCTTGTGCCGACTCCAGCCGATTCCAACCGAAAGCCAGTTTTCATGTCCGCCCAGCAGCGCAATATCGCGATCATCGCCCACGTCGACCACGGCAAGACCACGCTCGTCGACCAGCTCTTCCGCCAGTCCGGCACCTTCCGTGACAATCAGCGCGTCGAAGAGCGCGCGATGGATTCCAACGATCTCGAAAAGGAACGCGGGATCACCATCCTTGCCAAGCCGACCTCGATCGAATGGAACGGCGTGCGCATCAACATCGTCGACACCCCGGGCCACGCCGACTTCGGGGGCGAGGTCGAGCGCATCCTCTCGATGGTCGACGGCGTGATCCTGCTGGTTGACAGCTCGGAAGGCGCGATGCCGCAGACCAAGTTCGTCACCGGCAAGGCGCTGGCCCTGGGCCTTCGCCCGATCGTCGTCGTCAACAAGGTCGATCGTCCGGACGAGCGCATCCAGGAAGTGCTCGACGAAGTGTTCGACCTCTTTGTCACGCTCGACGCGAACGACGAACAGCTCGAATTCCCGGTGCTCTACGCCTCGGGCCGCAACGGCTATGCCAGCACCGATCCCGATCGCCGCGAAGGCACGCTGGAGCCGATGTTCCAGCTCATCGTCGATCACGTGCCGCCGCCGAACCTCGATGAAGACGCTCCGTTCACCTTCCTCGCCACGCTGCTCGATCGTGACAACTTCCTTGGCCGCGTCCTCACCGGCCGCGTCCAGTCGGGCGTGATCCGCGTCAACGATCCGATCCGTGCGCTCGACATGGACGGCAAGGTCATCGAAACCGGCCGTGCATCCAAGATCATGACCTTCCGCGGCCTCGATCGCGTTCCGGTTGACGAAGCAAAGGCGGGCGACATCATCTCGCTCGCCGGCCTCACCGTCGCCACCGTGTCGAACACCATCGCCGCGCCGGAAGTGACCGTGCCGATCAAGGCCCAGCCGATCGATCCGCCGACCCTGTCGATGCGCTTCGCCGTGAACGATTCGCCCATGGCCGGTCGCGAAGGCAGCAAGGTCACCAGCCGCATGATCCGCGACCGCCTGGAGCGCGAGGCGGAATCCAACGTCGCCATCCGCATCACGGAGAGCGCCGACAAGGACAGCTTCGAAGTCGCCGGGCGCGGTGAACTCCAGCTCGGCGTGCTGATCGAGACGATGCGCCGCGAAGGCTTCGAACTCGGCATCAGCCGCCCGCGCGTGCTGTTCCAGAAGGACGAGGAGGGCAACCTGCTCGAACCGTACGAAACCGTCATGATCGACGTGGACGACGAGCACTCGGGCACTGTGGTCGACAAGATGGCCATCCGCAAGGCCGAGCTGACCGACATGCGCCCCTCGGGCGGCGGCAAGACCCGCATCACCTTCTCGGCCCCCTCGCGCGGGCTGATCGGCTACCACGGCGAATTCCTTTCGGACACCCGCGGCACCGGCATCATGAACCGCCTGTTTGAAAAGTACGGTCCGCACAAGGGCAAGATCGAAGGCCGCAAGAACGGCGTGCTGATCTCCAACGGCACCGGCGAAGCCGTGGCCTATGCCCTCGGGCCCCTTGAAGAGCGCGGCATCCTCTTCGTCGGCGTCGGCACCCCGCTCTACGAAGGCATGATCATCGGCGAGAACGCCAAGCCGGAAGACCTCGAGGTCAACCCGATGAAGTCGAAGCAGCTGACGAACTTCCGTTCGAGCGGCAAGGACGACGCCATCCGCCTGACCCCGCCCAAGATCATGACCCTGGAACAAGCCATCGCCTACATCGACGACGACGAAATGGTCGAAGTCACCCCCAAGTCGATCCGCATCCGCAAGGCCATCCTCGACCCGAACGAGCGCAAGAAGGCCAGCCGCAAGAAGGAAGCGGCGTAAGCAAAACGAAAGGGCGGCTCGAGTGAGCCGCCCTTTTTGCTGGAAGGCCCGCGATCAGCGAACCAGCTCAACTAATGGCCAGGCGATACCCCACGCCAGGGACGTTAAGAACGAGCTGCGGACTTGCCGGATCAGTTTCAATCTTCCGGCGCAGCCCCATGATTGCGACCCGCAGATAATCGACGTGTTCTTGCTGCGCAGGTCCCCATACCGCGTTCAGAAGCTGGCCGTGGGTCAACGTTCTTCCACCACTCTTGGTCAATTCTGCCAGAACCGCAAACTCCTTGGGCGTAAGACGCACATTCTCGCCCTGCCGCAGAACCGACCTGTGATGCAGATCGATCACGATTTCTCCGACCGTAATGTTCAGGTCTCCGTCGGTGCCCTGCAGGTCGACGAGATTGTCGATATGACGCTCGATCCCCGCAACTTCCCCTTCCAATAGCGAGGCCGGCTCCCTCGATAGATTGCCCTCGCGACGCAAGGCACGCAATGTGGTCTGAACTGCCCTGATGCGTGGCTTGATGTCGTCGCCGATTGACCCCAGCAACGCTGACCGCAACTTGTCGCGAGCGCGCATTTCTGCCGCTTCCCTCGCTTCGCCTTCCAGTCTCGCGCGCTCAAGCGCCAATGCCATCTGGTTCAGCAGGCTCTCGAACAAGACTTGCCGCTCTTGTGGTATTGGCGGCACGCCATCTTCTCTGGCCAGGCCAACCGCCGCCAGCACTGCACTGTCCGATGCGATGGGATGAAACTGCCAATCCGCCTGCGCGGCGCGCTTCTCACCCCGCCCCGAACTCTCGCCGAACTGGAGGGCATAGGCGGCAGCGGCAAGATCATCAGGATTTGGCGATGCATCAGCCGGTATGCTCGCCAGAATCCGCACTGGCTCAGCATCGACAGCAACCGCCACCTGGCAACCGAACAGCGCTGCCAGTTGCGCCGCACTGACCTCGGCAACTTCGCCGACATCGCGCGTGGACAGCAGGCGTCGGGCAAAGCCGGCAATGGCGGCATTGCGACCGGCATGTTCCGCGGCCAGCCGGGACTGCCTGCGGACCGACGCGGCCAGCTGGCTGCACACGGCCGCCACGATGAACAGCACGACCATGGTCACCGCATCTGCGGGACTGTGGATGACCAGCGTATGATAGGGCGAGGTGAAGAAATAGTTGAACGCAAGCGCCGAGGCGAACGAGATCAGCAAGCCGCTACGAAGCCCTGCGTAAATCGCGGCATAAAGCACGGGCGGCAGGTACAGCATGACCACCGGGGCATTGCCCCAGCGGCTGGCCGTCAATACTCCGATGGCCGTGGAAATGCCCGCAAGCAGCAAAGCCGCTGATGTGTGGGTGATCGATGCCTTTGCCGATCGTACCCGGTCAAGCGGCAGAAGAGTGTCGGTGAACATGGCGGATTGACTGCCGGAACGTGCGATCCACGTCGACAGGATATGGCATCCACAAGCGAATTCCACATGGAATCTTTATGCTGCAAATCACCACAATAAAGCCATGCTACATTCCGAATCCGCTCCGCCATCAGGCGGCGCTTCGCCCGGCCCAGCCCCGCAGAAAGAAAGTCTGGCCGTCCTCATGGTCGGGGCCGTCGGTGTCGTCTTTGGCGATATCGGCACCTCGCCACTCTATGCCATGAAGGAATCCTTCATCGGGCCTCATCCCCTCAAGGTTGATGCCCTGCATATCTTCGGCGTCCTCAGCCTGATTTTCTGGACGCTGATGATAGTCGTCACTATCAAGTACGTTCTGGTTGCCATGCGTGCCGACAATCGCGGCGAAGGTGGCTCCTTCGCATTGCTGGCATTGATCTCCGGTCACCTCGACAGCCGGCAGAAGCGCTGGCTTGTCGTACTGGGCGTTCTGGCCACAGCGCTCTTTTATGGCGACGCCATGCTCACACCGGCAATGTCCGTGCTCTCGGCTGTTGAAGGTCTGACCATCATCGAAGCACGTGCCGAACCTCTGGTCCTCCCTCTATCGGTCTTGATCCTGGTCGGTCTGTTCCTGATCCAATCGCGCGGCACGGCCCGTGTCGGCGCCTTCTTCGGTCCGGTGGTCATTGCCTACTTTGTCGTTCTTGCCGTGCTTGGCATCGCCAATATCGCCAACAATCCGTCCATTCTCGGTATCGTCGACCCGCGCTGGGCGGCGGCATTCTTCACTCACGATTCCCGTCTCGCCTTTCTTGCCATGGGCTCGGTTTTCCTGGCGGTCACCGGGGCCGAAACGCTCTATGCAGACATGGGACATTTCGGCCGCAAGGCCATCGGGCTCAGCTGGATCGCGCTCGTTTTCCCGGCTCTACTCCTGAACTACATGGGCCAGGGCGCCTTGCTGTTGTCGAATCCAGCCGCCGTGGAAAATCCCTTTTTCCTGATGGCGCCCGAATGGGCCAGGCTCCCCCTGATCATTCTGGCCACCTTCGCAACCATCATCGCCAGCCAGGCCGTGATCTCGGGCGCCTTCTCCGTCACACATCAAGCCATTCAGCTCGGCTTCCTGCCGCGTCTCAAGATCCTGCACACCAGCGAGAAAGCCGCCGGGCAGATCTACATGCCTGCCGTCAACTGGGGCCTGCTGGCCATGGTCCTCGTTCTCGTCATCGGCTTTGGGCAGTCCACCCGCTTGGCCTCGGCATACGGCATATCGGTGGTCGGGACGATGCTGATCACCACCGCCATGCTGGGTTTCCTGCTGTTCAAGGTCTGGCACTGGAACAAGCTGGCGGCGGCCGCGACCATTGCGTTCTTTGCCACCATCGACACCGCATTCTTCATGTCGAACATTGCCAAGATCGCCGATGGCGGCTGGGTGCCGCTGGTCATAGCATCCACAATCTTCATCGTGCTCACCACCTGGGCGAAGGGCCGGGCGATCCTGCGCCGTCATCTCGAAGACGAGGCCATGGGCCTCGACGACTTCATCCGCTCGACCGCGTCCAGCGTGCACCGGGTAAAAGGAACATCCGTGTTCTTGTCCGCCTCGAAAGATGGCGTTCCCGCTGCTCTGCTGCACAATCTCAAGCACAACCAGATCCTGCACGAGAATGTGGTGCTGCTTACCGTGGAGGTTGCCGACGTTCCTCGCCTCGAACCGCACGAACGACTGGAGCGCCACGATTGGGGTGACGGCTTTTACAGGGTCGTGGCACGATACGGCTTTACCGAGGAAATCGATCTTCCCAATGATCTTTCCCCACTCGCCCGGCAAGGAATTACCCTTGATCCCATGCGCACCAGCTGGTTCCTCGGCCGACAGAAACTCATAGCGGCCCGGGAAGTCGCCGGCATGGCACTTTGGCGGGAACAGCTGTTTGCCTGGATGCTCAAAGCCTCGGAATCGGCGATGGACTACTACCGGCTTCCTGCAAACCGCGTGGTCGAACTGGGCAGCCAGATCAGGATCTGATCGGAGGCAGGGTCCGCCAAGGCTGAGGGCGGACCCTGCCAGGCTTCTGGAGTTACCGGTTTGATCGGAGTGGCGGTGTCAGTTTGACAAACCGCCAAAACTTCACGCCCCCGCGTGAACAGCCGGAAAGCGTTATTGACGCATGTGTCAGATTTAGCCACTCCATCGCCCATTTTTAACGAACATATCAGGTACAAAACTGCTTTCCTACAGCCTCTCACCTGACATAGCCTCCGGGCCATGTCGCACATCACTCCCAGCTGGTTTACCGCCCCAACCGCAAGCATGCCTGTCAGCGCGCCCGCTCAGGAAAAGCGCCGATTTCCGCCTCTCGCGGAGGCAGGAGATGTCGGGGGTGGGCGACCGTCAAGCGCCCGGAATCGCTCCCCAGAGAGCCGTTCCGAATCCGCTCACCGCAAATCGCAAAACCCGATCAATTGCGCCGATCCGATCGAACACGATAGCTCTCCTGAACTGTGTAAACCGCGTAAACCCCTCGGCGAATTTGGGGCCCGCGCAGCACACAAAAAAGCTGCGGCGATGGATGTCGCCGCAGCTTCTCCGGGTTCACCTTCCGCGCTTCACTTGACCGGCCTTGCGGGTCTGCAAGCTCCGGATCGTTGACGCGGCAGGGTTAGGCCATATGGTCAGAAACGCAGGCCGACAGTGGCGCGCAGGGCATGCGTGTCGAACACCTTGTCGGTCACGCGCAGGTTCGTGCCGCCGCCGTTCAGCAGGAACGGATTGGTGGCAGGCGCGGTGCCCTGGCCCACTTCGACTTCGTACTTGTCGTCCTGGTAGCGGCTGTAAAGGTACTCGAGGCCCAGCGAGAGGTTGTTCGACAGCATGATTTCGGTGCCGCCACCTGCCTGCCAGCCCCAGACCATCTTGCCGTCGTCACGCTCGGTAAACGAATTGGCGGTGTTGGTGGTGGAGAAGTCATGATTGATCTTGGCGTAGCTGCCACCACCGGTGACGTAGAACAGCGCGCCGCCGCCCGGAGTGTAGCCAAGACGCGCGCGGGCCGAGATGGCGTAGTCGAGCTGGCGGTCGATGCGATAGGACGCCGGCGTGGTGCTGAACGCGGTCGAACGATAGATCGATTCGTTGCGCGAACCTTCGAGGAGGCCACCGAACACCATGTTGCCCGACCGCGCATCGAAGCCAACGCGAACGCCGTATTCCGCACCCTGCTTGTCAGCAACGCAACCCGCCCCGCGCGTCGATCCGGTGGCACCGCAGTTGGCAAAGCCCGGCGAGAAGGCATTGGCACCGGCCGTCGTCTGGACAGTGTCACCATAGTTGCCATCGCGGTTGGTATCGAACTCGAACTGGCCGCGATTGTTGCCGAGCAGGCTGATGCCGCCAAAGCCCTGGATGTAGACGCCGTCAAAGTGGCTGTCGCGATCGAAGCCATCTGCCGTGGTAGCGGTGGACGTGGTCGTGGCGCTGTCGTCCATGCTGTCCTGCGCCATGGCCGGAGCGGCGACGAGCGCCAGCGTCGCGGCCAGCGGCCACGTGAGAATGTTCTTCGAAGTCATTGATCTTCCCTCTGGATTGCCTGAGACCTGTCGTGCAGCCCAAACCCCGGTGCCAATGAAAGGTTTCCGCAAAACCGCTCCGGATCGGACCGGAGCGACATCCGGGGTCCATCAGCGGCGGAGTAACCTGCCGCGCGGCCCACGGCCGTGCTCTGTTCAGATCGCGCAAAAGTCGCGCAAATCCGTCGCCGTCACTCGCCATTCAGCTTCGGCCGGGCTATGGCGCAGCCGATGAGCGAGGCAAACTCCCCCTTCCCGACCGATCTTTCAAACCTGCGCGTCGCGTTGTTCAGCGGGAACTACAACTACGTCCGCGATGGCGCGAACCAGGCGCTGAACCGCCTCGTCGGCTATCTCCTGCGCCAAGGCGCGGATGTGCGCATCTATGCGCCCAAGGTCGAAGAGCCTGCCTTCGAGGCGACCGGCACGCTGATCGGCGTGCCCTCGTTCGCCATTCCCGGCCGTCCCGAATATCGCTTCCCGCTGGCCCTGTCTCCGCGCATCCGCCGCGATCTGGCCGAGTTTGCGCCCCATGTCGTGCACGTGTCCTCGCCCGATGTCGTCGCGCACCGCGCGGTCTCTTGGGCGCGACACCGCAGGCTGCCCATCCTCGCCTCGGTCCACACCCGGTTCGAGACCTATTTCCGCTACTACAACATGGCCTGGGCCGAACCCGTGGTCGAAGCCCTGATGCGCCGCTTCTACCGCCGCTGCGATGCCCTGGTCGCGCCATCGGAATCGATGGCGCAAGTGCTGCGCGACCAGCGCATGAACTACGACATCGACATCTGGTCACGCGGGGTCGATCGCGAGATCTTCCACCCCGGCGCTCGCAGTCTCGAATGGCGGCGCAAGTTCGGCATTGGCGATGACGAAGTGGTGATCGGCTTCCTTGGCCGCCTGGTCATGGAGAAAGGTCTCGACGTCTTTTCAGACTCGGTCGACCAACTGGTGCGCAAGGGCGTCAAGCATCGCGTGCTCGTGGTCGGCGAAGGCCCGGCGCACGAATGGTTTGCCGCCCGGCTGCCGGATGCTGTCTTCGCAGGGTTTCAGGGCGGGCACGATCTTGGCCGCGCCGTGGCGAGCATGGACGTGCTGTTCAATCCTTCGGTCACCGAAACGTTCGGCAATGTCACGCTTGAAGCGATGGCCTGCCGCGTGCCGGTGGTTGCCGCAGCGGCGACCGGAAGCCAGAGTCTCGTCGACGACAACGTATCGGGCCGACTGATCACGCCCGGAGCGGTGCGCCAGTTTGCCGAGGCGCTACGCTGCTATGTGGAAGATGCCGGGCTTCGCGCGCGCCATGGCATGGCAGGCGAGGAACGCAGCCTCGATTTCTCCTGGGACCGGATCAACCAGGCGGTCGCCGATACCTACCTCAGGTTGGTGCGCCAGAAGGCCAAGGCAAGCCGGCGCTGATTTAGCGCAGGACCCCCGCTGCCTTCATCCGGCTCGCATACCACAGGAAGAAAACGAGCGAGCCCCAGATCAGGAAGTTCATCGCCATCATGGCGCCCGAGTTCATGGATGCGGGCATCGTGCTGTCGAGAAAGTGCGAAAGCTGGCTTACGGCAAGGCCAACCAGCGAAACCGCAAACGCCGTCACCGCGTGGCGCGAACGCAACAGCAGCAGGAGCGAACCCGCCAGCGAGCCCCAGACGCCAAGCGCCCAGAACGCGCTGAGCCAGGCGGGCATGGCCAGCATGTAGGCGACCTCGGCTTGAGTCATGCCGACAGAGTTCATGTAGCCGAGCGGGTCGAGCTTGCTCATCGCGTAATCGACGCAACCAAAGCTGTTCCACAACAGACTGATCACACCGACAGCCCAGAGATGGCCCGGAGTCTTCACGGGATCGTCTTGCAGGTTATCCATGGGTCCTCTCCCCCTGTTACCCGGGGAGAGGATATCATGGCCCAATGCATCCTCAAAGCGGCGCGAAAGCGCGGATTCATGGAGCATCAGAGGCGTTCGATCCTGCGTGCGGCCTCGTCGAGGATATCGGCGATGGCATGGGCGGTCTCGGTATCGAAGCCCTGCGCCATGACGCGATTGCGCACGGCTGCGTGAAGATTGCCCATGGCACGGCGCACCGGCGGACTGTCCGCACGGTCGCGCTGTTCGCCCAGCGCCTTGAGGCGACCCAGGATCGCGTCGAGTTCGGCGTCCTTGCCATGGAGCTCGGCACGGCCTGCGTCGGTCACGGCGAAGGCCTTGCGTGGCCCCTCTCCGGCTTCCTCGGCGATCAGGCCCTCGTCGACCAGAAGGTTTAGCGTGGGGTAGACCACGCCCGGACTGGGCGCATATTCGCCGCCTGCAAGCTCACCGATCGCGCGGATCAGATCATAGCCATGGCGCGGCTGCTCGGCGACGAGGTGAAGCAGCAGCAGGCGCAGTTCGCCACCGGCAAACATCCGTCCGCCCCGGCGACCACCACCACCGCGACCACCCCGGCCGCCCCCGAACGGACTGCCCCCGAACGGGCCATCTTCGCCAAAGGCACCGCCCTTCCCGAACGGACCGCCAAAGCGTCCGCCCATCATGGCCATCATCTTGATGGCGTGCCGGCCATGGCCATGGCCGCGACCATTGCCGTGCCGACCTCTTTCGATTCTCATGTGTTCATATCCTTTCATGATGCGTCTAAGATATATCTTAATGCGACATTGGCAAGTGGGCAGGTGCAATTTTTCTCAGCCCGTCCTATCTCGGTGACCGATGGCTGATCTCTTCGCCCCGCCTCCGCAGGACCGCCCCCCGCCCGAAGCCAGCGCCGAAGCGCCGCTGGCGGATCGGCTGCGCCCGCGCGACCTGACCGAGGTGATCGGGCAGGATCATCTGACCGGCGAGGCAGGCGCGATCGGGCGGATGGTTGCGGCGGGCAAACTGACATCGATGATCCTGTGGGGTCCGCCCGGCACCGGCAAGACCAGCATTGCGCGCCTGCTCGCCGAGGCCGTGGGCATGCGCTATGTCGCTATCAGCGCGGTGTTTTCCGGCGTGGCCGATCTCAAGAAAGCCTTTGCCGAAGCGGAAGCCATGGCACTGGCCGGACGGCGCACGCTGCTGTTCGTTGACGAGATCCACCGCTTCAACCGCGCGCAGCAGGACGGTTTCCTGCCGTTCGTGGAGAACGGCACGGTAACGCTGGTCGGCGCGACGACCGAGAACCCCAGCTTCGCGCTCAACGCCGCACTGCTCAGCCGTGCGCAGGTGTTGATCCTGCATCGCCTCGATGCCGCCGCGCTGGGCACACTGCTCGACCGCGCTGAAGACATCACAGGCCTGCGCCTTCCCCTTACCCCGCCTGCCCGCGAAGCACTGGTGGCTTCTGCCGATGGCGACGGGCGCTTCCTGCTCAACCAGGCGGAAATGCTGTTTGACGTGTCGCTGCCCGCACCACTTGATCCCGAGGGGCTGGGCAAGTTCCTGATGCGGCGCGTGGCGGTCTACGACAAGGACCGCGAGGGGCACTACAACCTCATTTCCGCCCTGCACAAGGCGGTGCGCGGCTCAGACCCGCAGGCAGCGCTCTATTACATGGCACGCATGCTGGTGGCAGGCGAAGAGCCGCTTTACGTGCTGCGACGGCTGGTGCGCATGGCGGTCGAAGACATCGGCATGGCCGATCCGCAGGCACTGGTGCAGTGCCTTGCCGCCAAGGATGCCTACGAGTTCCTCGGCAGCCCCGAGGGCGAACTGGCCATAGTGCAGGCCCTGCTCTACATCGCCACCGCGCCCAAATCGAACGCCGCCTACATGGCGCACAAGGCTGCGTGGAAATCCGCGCGCGATACCGGATCGCTGATGCCACCAGCGAACATTCTCAACGCGCCGACCAAGCTGATGAAGGACATCGGCTATGGCAAGGGCTACCAATACGACCACGATGCCGAGGACGGCTTTTCCGGCGACAATTACTGGCCTGAAGGCATGGCACCGCAGACCTACTATGCCCCGGTCGAACGCGGGTTCGAACGTGAAGTGGCCAAGCGCCTCGATTGGTGGGAACGCAAGCGCCGCGAGCGCCAGGGCGAATGACGCTTGACCGCTTTGGCGACCGTTTCGGTGACCGTTTCGGGAGGCGATTCGGCCATTTCGTCGCCATCGACTGGTCAGGGGCGGCAGGCGAGCGGCACAAGGGCATTGCCGTGGCGCTGGCCACGCGCGGGACGGCGACGCCGCGCATCGTCCGGCCGGGCCATCGCTGGTCACGCTGCGAAGTCCTTGCCTACCTGCGCGATGAGCTGCCGGACGATACGCTGGTCGGCATGGACCTCGGCATCGCCCTGCCCTTTGCAGACCGGGGCGCATTCTTTCCCGGCTGGCCGGACAGTCCCGGCAGCGCGCGCGAGCTTTGGGCGCTGATCGACGCGATATGCGCCGATGAACCGCATCTTGGCGTCTCGGCGCTGGTCGACCATCCTGATCTTTCCACCTACTTCCGTCGCCATGGCGGCCGCGAAGGCGGGCAATTCGGCGGGGGTCAGGGCCGCTTCCGGGTGACCGAGGCAGCGCAACGGCGCATGGGTTGCAAACCCTATTCGAACTTCAATCTGGTCGGCGCAGCGCAGGTCGGCAAGTCAAGCCTGTCGGGGATGCGCCTCCTGCACCGGCTGGCAGACCGGGCCAGCGTCTGGCCGGTGGACGGCCTGCCCGCCAAGGGACCGGTGATCTGCGAGATCTACACCACCATTGCCGCCATGGCCGCGGGGAGAACTGCGTCGCGTTCGAAGATGCGATCGGCGGGCGAACTGGACGATGCCCTGGCGGTCATCGGCTGCGCGCCATCCGGGCTTGCCGGCCCGCTTGATGATCACACCTGCGACGCCATCCTGACCGCTGCGTGGCTGCGCGAGGCGGCCCACGATCCCGGGCTGTGGCGCCCGCGCGAACTTTCCGACGAAATTGCCCTCGCCGAGGGCTGGACGTTCGGTGCGGTCTGAGGCAAGGGAGCGCAATGCGCATCGCGCAGGGCCGGCTTAGCTCAGTTGGTAGAGCACCTGATTTGTAATCAGGGGGCCACGGGTTCGAATCCTGTAGCCGGCACCATTTTTCAGCGGTCGTTGTGTGCGAACCGGCCGAGCAGGCGCTCGAGCCGTTGCAGCTCCTCGTTGCGCAGGGTCGCGATTTCCTGGAAAATCTCCGCGAGTTCCGGCGAGTCCAGCGCCGTTGCAAGATCCGAAAGCATCACGTTGTCGTCACTGTTGACGGCAAAAGCCTGCCGCAGATGTGCGGCAATTTCATCGAGCCGTTGATCGCTCAAATTGGGCGAGGCGCTACCAGGCATGGTTCCTGATACCATAAACGCCCGAAATTGCGAATAATTCCACGCACGCAGCAGACCTCAGCAATGCCACGTCCTGACGTGAGGACGGCGCGTGGTCGAAGAAGCTGATCGGAAGCAACAAGATTTATGGCGACAACGCTCCGCAAATCTGGTATAAATTGAAACTACTTTTACAGCCCTTCGCTGCCTGCAGTTTCGATCGGAGAGTTCCTTGAGCCAGCACCAACCCACGAAAGACCTGTTCGAAAACCCGCTTGGCCTCGACGGCTTCGAATTCATCGAGTTTTCCGCACCCGAGGCCGGCACGCTCGAACCGGTATTCCAGCGGATGGGCTTTACCCGCATCGCCAACCATCGCTCAAAGGCGGTGCAACTGTGGCGGCAGGGTGGCATCAACCTGATTGCGAACTACGAGCCGCGCAGTCCCGCGGCCTACTTTGCGGCCGAACACGGACCTTCGGCCTGTGGCATGGGCTGGCGCGTGCGCAACGCGGCCAAGGCCTATGCCACGGCGATCGAACGTGGCGCGGAACCCGTCGAAGTGCGCACCGGACCGATGGAACTGCGCCTGCCGGCCATCCGTGGCATCGGCGGTTCGATCATCTACCTGATTGACCGCTACGAGGGCGGCGCGTTCGGCGACCTTTCGATCTACGACATTGACTTCGAATACCTGCCGGGGGTGGACCGTCATCCCGTTGGCGCCGGTTTCCACACGATCGATCACCTCACCCACAACGTCTATGGCGGGCGCATGGCGCACTGGGCGGCGTTCTACGAGCGCGTGTTCGGCTTCCGCGAGATCCGCTATTTCGACATCAAGGGCGAATATACCGGCCTCACCAGTCGCGCCATGACGGCGCCCGACGGGAAGATCCGCATTCCGCTCAACGAAGAAGGCGCCAAAGGAACCAATGGGGCCGGCGGCGGGCAGATCGAGGAATTCCTGCGCGCCTACAACGGCGAGGGCATCCAGCACATCGCCTTTGCCAGTGATGACCTTCTCGGCGGTTGGGACAAGCTGAAGGCCATCGGCACGCCGTTCATGTCGCCTCCGCCGGACACGTATTACGAGATGCTGGATGAGCGCCTGCCTGGCCACGGCGAGCCGGTCGACGAGTTGCAGCGCCGTGGCATCCTGCTCGATGGCTCGACCGAACAGGGCGATCCGCGTCTGCTGCTGCAGATCTTTTCGGAAACCCAGATCGGCCCGGTTTTCTTCGAGTTCATCCAGCGCAAGAAGGACGAGGGCTTTGGCGAAGGCAACTTCACCGCGCTCTTCAAGTCGATGGAGCGCGATCAGATGCGCCGGGGCGTCCTGCAGGTCGAGGAGACGGCGGAATGATCCCGCAGATCAAGCGCATCCACCATGTCGCCTATCGCTGCCGCGACGCCAAGGAAACGGTCGACTGGTACGAGCGCGTGATGGGCATGCGCTACACCACCGCCTTTGCCGAGGACAAGGTGCCCTCCACCGGCGAAGACGATCCCTACATGCACGTCTTCCTCGACTGCGGGGGCGGCAACGTGCTGGCCTTTTTCGAGCTGCCGAACCAGCCCGAGATGGGCAAGGACCCAAATACCCCTGCATGGATCCAGCATATCGCCTTCGAGGTGGAGGACGAGGACGCCCTGCAGGCCGCCAAGGCTCATCTCGAAGCCGAAGGCGTGGACGTGCTCGGGCCGACCTACCACGGCATCTTCCGCTCGATCTACTTCTTCGATCCCAACGGCCACCGGCTCGAACTGGCCTGCAACATCGGCACGGCAGAGCAATATGCCAAACTGGCCGACCTCGCGCCGGTCATGCTGGAGGAATGGAGCAGGACCCGACGCGCACCCCGCCACGCCGACTGGCTGCACAAGGACCCGGCGACGGCCTGAATAAAGGAACAGGGCCGCGCCCTCCCTTGCTGTTCAAAGGCGGAATTTGCCGATAGAACAGTCCATTCACGGTGGGGGAGTTTGGTGTGACCAGGATCGTCGTCAACGGGCAGCAGCGCGAGGTGAAGGCCTCGCCGGACACGCCGCTGCTCTATGTGCTGCGCAACGAGCTTGGCGTGATGGGCGTCAAGTTCGGCTGCGGCCTCGCGCAATGCGGGGCTTGCTCAGTCCTGCTCGGCGACGAGGAAGTGCGCGCCTGCGTAACGCCTGTGGCGGCGGTAGAGGGCAAGCCGGTCACCACGGTTGACGGGCTGCCCGCGCGCTGGGCCGAGAAGAAGGGCCTCGCGCCCGACCCGCAGAGACTGCACCCGGTCCAACAGGCCTGGGTGGACGAACAGGTGCCGCAATGCGGGATCTGCCAGTTCGGCATGATGATCAAGGTCACGGAACTGCTCGAGGCGAACCCCAAGCCGACCGACGCGGATATCCGCGAAGCGCTGACCAACTCCGGCCCCTCGCCACACTTGTGCCGCTGCGGCAGTTATGCGGCGATCCTCGAAGGCGCGCACCGCGCGGCCAAGCTGATGGCCGAAGGAGGCGCGGCATGAGCGCAGCCCTCGACATCAACGGCGCAAGGCTGTCCCGCCGCGCGTTCATCGGCACCGGCGGGGCGCTTGCCGTCGCGGTAAGCCTGCCGGTCAAGGCATCGGCCACCGCCGCGCCCGCATCGCTCGATGCCAGTGCACCCGCCAACTGGATCGAACTGTTGGCCGACGGCACGGTCACGATCCGCACCGGCAAATGCGATTTCGGCCAGAGCAGCGTTAACACGGCCTATCGTCAGATCGTCGCCGAGGAACTCTGCGTCCCGCTCTCGGCGATGACGACCGTGATCACCGGAGACACCGACCGCACGCCAGACGGCGGCGGCACGTTCTGGCTGCTCGGCTATGTCCAGAACCTGCGCAAGGTTGCCGCCTACATGCGCGAGGCCGCGCTGGAACTCGCAGCGGGCAAGCTTGGGGTCGATCGCAAGGCCTTGAGTGTCAAGGACGGCGTCATCTCTGGCGGCGGCAAGGCGATCAGCTATGCCGATCTGGTCAAGGGCCAGGACCTCAAGCTGACGATCCCGGTCGAGGGCGAATTGACCAGCCCGATGGGCCTCACGGTCAAGGGCGAGCCGCCGCTGAAGCCCGTGTCCGAATACACCATCATCGGCAAGCCTTCGGCCAATCCGATGACCCGGCCCAAGGTTTCGGGCGAAGCGGTCTGGGTCGGCGACGTCAAGCTGCCAGGCATGCTCCACGCCCGCACCATCCACCCCGCGACGCTCGGCTCGAAGCTGGTCAAGGCCGGGAAGCTCGATGGCGCGCAGTACCCGGGCGCGCGACTGGTGACGATCGGCAACCTGCTCGCCGTCGTCTCGCCCGACGAGTGGGAGGCGGTGCAAGCCGCACAAGCCGTTGCCGCCGAGACGCAGTGGAGCGACTGGCAGGGCCTGCCCGGCCATGAAGGGCTGGCCGACCACCTGCGCTCGAAGGCTGACTGGACAACATTCCCGTCACGCGATGGCGCGGCCAACAAGGGCGAGCCGGAAAAGGTGTCTGCCGTGCGCCAGCACAAGGCATCGTATTTCCTGCCCTATCACAAGCACGCCCCGATCAGCCCGATGGTGACGCTGGCCGATTACCGCCCGGACGGATCGGTCACGCTGCACACCCTCAGCCAGAACCCTCAGCACTTGCGCCACATGATCGCCAAGATGCTGGGCGTGGGCGAGGACAAGGTGGTGGTGCGCACCTATCCCGGATCGGGCCACTATGGCCGCTCCAATGGCGGCAGCGCAGGGAGCGAGGACGAAGCCGTGCTTCTTTCGCGCGAACTGGGCCGGCCGGTGCGGGTGCAGTGGATGCGCGCGGACGAGATGCAGTGGACCACGCAATCCTCCTGCGCACTGGCCGATATCGCGATCAAGCTCGACAAGGATGGGCGGATCGCGGGGTACGCAGCCGAACACCGCGTGCCGCCGATGCAGGATGACCGCCTTGTCGGTGCTATCCTTGCAGGACTGCCGGTGATCGATTCCCCTGCCCCCGTCACCAAGGACCTTTTCCAGAACGGCGTCAACGAGATGCAGGATATCTGGGTCTACGGCAACGTCCCCGCCGTGCGCGAGAAGGCGATGAGCACCTGGCAGATCGGCGAGAAGGAATCGCCGATCGCCGTGGGCTTGCGTGACCATTCGATGCGCACGCCGATCCAGTTCCAGCAAAACTTCCCGCGCGAACTGGCGATGAGCGAGGCAGCCATGCTTGCCGGCAAGGATGCGCTGCAATTCCGGCTCGACCACGTTACCGACCCGCGCTTCAAGGCGATCATCGAGAAGCTTCGGACCGAAGCCGATTGGGACAGCCGTCCCTCACCCGCGCCCGGCGCGCGCGCCAGCGGCAAGGGCGTGGTAAAGGGCCGTGGCATGTCGATCATGCTGCGCGACAACGGCTACTGGGCCTGCGCCGCGCACGTTGCGGTCACACCGGAGACCGGTGAGGTCAAGGTCGAGCGGATGACCATGGTTGCCGACGTCGGCATCGTCATCAATCCGCTGCAGTTACGCCGCCAGATTCAGGCGGGCTGCCTGATGGGCGTCAGCCAGGCGCTGCATGAGGAAGTCAGCTTCGATCGCGGCGCGATCACCGCCGCAGACTGGGCAAGCTACCCGATCCTGACCATGGCCGAAGCGCCTGAAATCAAGGTGGTGTTCGAAACCAACCTTGCTGCGGGCAACTACGGTCAGGGTTCGGAAAGCGCCAATGCGCTGGCAGGCCCGGCGATAGCAGCAGCCGTGCTCGACGCCACCGGCAAGCCGGTTCGCCGCCTGCCGCTTCGACCGGAATACGTCAAAGCGGCGCTGGCCTAGAGCGAGTTCTTTCGCGCGATCGAGCCCAGCACTTCGGCGCTGGGCTTGGCCGTGCGCTTGAAGGTTTCGCGGTCGAACGAATGCAGCCCGAAGCGGTGGTGATAGCCGAAGCCCCACTCGAAGTTGTCGATAAGCGACCAGTGGAAGTAACCGCGCACCGGCACGCCATCGTCCATCGCCCGCTTCAATTCGGCAAGCGCGGCGGGGATAAGCCATTGCCGCAGGGCATCGTCCTCGGAATTGACGCCGTGTTCGGTCACATAGACCGGAAGCTTCGTCACCTCGTGGGCATAGCGCACGGCGCCCGCCAGTGAGCCCGGCCAGACCTCGATCCCGCCCGCATTGCGACGTGCATCGGCAGGCGCAGGCAGCGGCCCCTTGTCGTTCCACACCTTGCGCTCGTAATTCTGCACGCCAATGAAATCGCAGGTCTCGCGCGCCAGACGCAGCCACTCGTTGTAGTAGCGCTCGCGGATCTGGTCGCGCATCGAGTTCTTGCCGACGGCCTGATCGTCAAGCATCGCAAGGCTCACGCCAACCGGAAGGTCAGGCCGAACCGCCTTGATCGCAGCGAGGCCCCGGCGATGGCCTTCCATCATGTTGGCGCGGTAGGTCTTCGGGTCCTTGATGTAGAGCGAGACGCCCGGCGTATAGAGCGGGACGCCAAGCTGCTTCGCGGCGGCTTCCTGCGTCGCCTTGTCACCCGCCAGCAACTGCGGCGGCAGGATCTCTCCGATCACGCCAGCAAGGTTGGGTTCGTTGAGCGTGGTCGCAAGCTCGATGCCGGCAGCCAGGTGCCGCGCGGCGCGATCGCAGAAGCGGGCGAACAAAGCTGGCGATTCCGGACTGTGCCATCCGCCCTTGGCCGCGAACCAGCGCGGCGTGGTGAAGTGGTTGAAGGTAACGACCGGCTTGAGGCCACGCGCCCGACATCCTTCGATCATCGCCTTGTAGTGATCGAGCATGGCGTTGGAGAAATGACCCTCGTCCGGCTCGATCCGCGCCCATTCAAGGCTGAAGCGATAGGAATTCAGGCCCATCCCCTTTACCAGATCGAGATCGACCGGCCACAGCTCAAAGCTATTGGCCGCATCGCCCGAGCGATCGGCGAAGATCGTGCCGGGAACGTTCTCGATAACCCACAGGTCGGCGTTGAGGTTGTTGCCCTCGATCTGGTGCGCAGCGGTCGCCGCGCCCCACAGGAAGCCGTCGGGGAACTTCGGATCCATTGGCCTGATCTTCGCAGCCCGTGCCAGCGCGGTGCCGCCGGCCAGAGCGGAAACTCCCAGAGCCACGGCCGAAGCCATCACACTGCGACGATCGATCATCCTACTTCTTCTCCGTTGCCAGCAGGCCTTGCGTGCGCATCCACCGGTACATCAGGTCAAGCCAGCCTTCCTCGGGCGAGCCGACAGGTCCAGCCCCGAAGCCATGGCCGCCTGAGGAAAACAGGTGGAACTCGATGGACTTGCCCGCCGCACGATAGCTGTCCAGCAGCAGCAGTCCCTTCTCGCGCGCCAGCAGGAAGTCGTCGGCGGCAATCGCCACGAACATCGGCGGCGCATCGGCAGGCACGGTCATGGCAGCCATGTTGGGATAGATCGGCGCGGCGAAGTCCGGGCGGTCGGCGCCGCCCTTCTCCACCACGCTGCGGGTGAGGAAACCACCAGCGGAAAAGCCCATGAACCCGACCCTCTTCGGATCGATCCCGAACTGCGCGGCGTTCGCGCGCACATGTCGCAGCGCAGCTATGCCGTCGGCCAGAGCCTCCGCAGGCGTTTCGGCAGGCGGCGCGAAAGCGGCCTTCTGCCCGGAAATCATCTTGTCGAGTTCCGCCACAAAGACCTTCTGGTCGGGCGGCGTCGACAAGGTGCGGTATTTGAGAACGAAGGCCGTCACGCCATGGTTGGCGAACCAGCGCGCGACTTCCCAGCCTTCCTTGTCCATCTCGAGGCCGAGGAACGCACCACCGGGAGCGATGATGACGGATGCCGGGGATGGCTTGCCCACGGGCTGGAACACGGTCAGCGTCGGCCGGGTGACGTTGCGCACGGCATAGCGGCCGTTGTCGCTGGGATGCCAGACCTCGCGATCCGCCTTTTCGGCAGTCTGCAGTGTGATGGTGTTGGGTTGCGTGGGCGCAGCAACCGTTTCGGTTGAGATGCCTGTCTGCGCGTAGACCGACGAAGCCCCTGTGAGCACGAGACTGAGGCAAAGCATCGAGCGCCGAACTGTGCGAACGGTCATCAGGTCCATCCTTATCCGGAACTGCTCCGGTCTCGGCCGGATGCAGCAGAAAGTGGGGCCGCCACCCTGCAGTAGCGACCCCTTATCACATCAGAAGCTGATGCCGGCACGAACGCCGATAGTGCGGACCGATTCAAAGCTGAAGCGCTGGTTGAGCGTCAGCACCGGCGGAGCAACGCCGACCGGGTTGGCATCGCCACCGTCCGAACCGACAGAGATCGGACGGATCTCGTTCGTGCAGTTCTTGCAGAACAGGCTGATGGTCCAGTTGTCCGCCTTCACGCCGGCGCGCAGGTCGATCGTGTCCCAGGTGGGGATGATGAACGGTGCGCCGATGCCGGCCGACTGCGGTGAGCGGTGATAGTATCCGATCCCGAACTGCGCTTCGAGGCCATCGGAGATCGGCGCAGCATATTCCGCGCCGAGCGTCGCGGTGAACTTCGAGGACAGCGGCAGCTGGTACCCCTTGGCGTTGAACGTGCCGACGAAGCCGGGGAGCGACGAGTTGATGTCGGCCTTGCAACCGCCGGTCGTCTGCGTCGGGTAGCACTGCGCGCCCGGATAATCGTCGAACGTCGCATCGGCATAGGACGCCGAACCCGACAGGGTCAGGCCTTCGAACGGCCGTGCCTGGAACGAGAAGTCGATGCCCTTGGTCGTTGCCGTAGCCGCGTTGCCGAGCACGAAGGTGCGCAGCGCCTGCACGAACGCCTGAACCTGCAGGTCATAGAACTTCGTGTAGAAGCCCGAGAGGCTGAAGGTCACCGCGCCGTCGAGAGCCTTGCCCTTGATGCCAAGTTCACCACCGCGCGAAATTTCCGGACGAACCGCGAGGTCTGCGTTCGGAGCAGGTGCGGTATTCGAGAAGCCCGGTCCCTTGAAGCCTTCGCCGTAGAAGCCGTAGACCATCAGGTCAGGCGTCGCCTGCCAATCGAAGCCCAGCTTGTAGCTGAGATCGGTGGCGTCGGTGCTCTGGTCGGCCACATTCTTCTTCACGCCGAGCGTGACGAAGTAGTTGCCGAAATTCTCCCGCAGGTTGATCTGCGCCTTTTCGTAGGTCAGGCGCGCGCCTGCAGTCAGCTTGAACGTGTCAGTCAGCTGGTAGCCGAGCTGGCCGAACGCAGCGTAGCTGTCGTTCTGCAGGCGGTACTGGAAGTCCTGACCGAGGAACGAGCGGTTGTTCACGCCACACGCGGGCGGCGGTCCCGCCGTGACGGTTGCGCCGATGCAGAACGGGAAGCCGACGGCCACGAAATCGGGAACGCCGTTGTTGCCGCCGCGGAAGCCCGAGTTGTTGCCCACGGAGCGGTAGTAATAAAGCCCGAACTGGCCGGTCAGGGCATTGCCGCTCGGCAGGGCAAGGCGCAGCTCCTGCGAGTACTGGTCATACTTCTGGTTCGCACCATTGAAGCTGAAGAAGTTGAACGGGGTCTGGTCGGAATCGAACTGGAAGTCGACCTTGGCCTGCTTCCACGCGGTGATGCTGCTCAGCTCCATGCCGTTACCAAGCTGCAGGCTGATGTTGGCCTGGAGACCGCCGGTATCGCTGTCACGGAAGTTTGGCGCTTCTGCAGCGAAGTTCAGGTTCTCCGTACCTGCCACAAGGCCACGTGCCGGGTACTGGCTGCCGGGGCCGAACTGGCGGAAGGTGATGTCATAGCGGCCAGTGATGCCGCGCTGACGGTTGTAGTCGCCAATCACGTAGACCGAGAGGTTGTCGGTCGGCTCGAACAGCAGCTTGGCGCGCAGGCCGAGGTTCTCGAGACCGAGGTCGTTGCGAACGCTCGGGTTGACCTTGCCGACAGTGATCGGATCCTGATCGCTGTAGATGGCGTTGAGACGCAGCGCCGCCTTGTCACCCAGCGGAGCGTTGACGGTCGAGCGGATCTGGTAGCCGGTGCCGTCGTCGCCCGGGCGCGCACGCTGCACGAGTTCGCCGTCGGCGCTGAAGGAAAATTCGCCCAGCTTGGGCTTGTTGGTGGTGATGTTGACCAGACCGGCCGAAGCATTCTTGCCGAACAGCAGGCCCTGCGGCCCGTTCAGCACTTCGACGCGAGCAACGTCGTAGAACGCATTGGCGGCATATTCACGGTTGCCGAGCACCACATCGTCGATCACCTGCGACACGCTGGCTTCGACGGTATTCGAGAACGTGGCCGTGCCGACGCCGCGGACCGAGAAGGTGTTGTCCTGTGCCACCTGAAGGCTCGGCGCAAGCTTGGTCACGGCAGTGAGATCGTTGGCGCCGCGCTGGATCAGCTGCTCTGCTCCGACCACGGTCACGCTGACCGGAACCTTCAGCACATTCTCGCTGCGGCGCTGTGCGGTGACAATGATCTCGCCTGGCGCCGAGGCCTCATCGGCCGCCTGATCGTCTGCAGCCTGCGCGAAAGCCGGGACCGACGAGAACAGCGCAATGGCTGCAAATGATGCCGACTGGATCAGCCGGGTCTTCCTGTGAATGCTCATGAGCTTATCCTCCCACTCATTTGACCAACGCGGATGAGACTGATGCCCCGCCGGCCCGCGCGCCCGGCGTCTTGCCCTGAACGGTGGTGATCAGGGCAGGATGATCGTCGCGTGACGTTCGTTGCGGACGATGGCGGGCTGGAATTCAGGCGGGAAATAGGGGTGGCGGTAGCGGATCGCGCTGCCGACGAGATGAACCCCGCGCGTCAGGCCGCCTTCCTTCGGGACGACCACGGTGAAGTAGTCGCCCACGTAGAGACGCGTCTGCGTCGCTTCGTTCAGCTCCTCGCGGGTGTAGGCCTTTTCGCCAAGGCGGAACAGGTTGCCCTCGGCCGGATAGACCACTCCGTCGACGGTGATGTCCACGCCCTCGATCAGGCTCAACCGCGAGGAGCGGTAGTTGGCCTGACGGATGCGCACCTCGAAGCCGGTGCGGGCGCCCTCGGGCCCCACGTTGCGGAAGCCGGTGCTCTGGATATGGCTGCGCTCAAGCATTGGCCGTCTCCATGTTGGCGGCGTCGTATTCTTCTTCGAGCTTGCGGATCAGCGCGTGCTGGCGGCGCACCTGCTCGATCGCCACCCACGGGTCGCGCTTGCCTTCGTATTCGCTCGAAAGATAACCGGCGTAGCCCAGCTTCTTGAGCATCGGCACGATGCGCTCCCACGGGATCTGGTGGTCGTGCAGGTTCTCGTCGATGTTGTGGAACTTCGCCTGGATGAACGGCACGTACTGGATCACGTCGGCCAGATGCTCGACCGGCGTGTTGATGCCGTTGAGGAAGCTCAGCGCGCCCTTCTTGATCTCGTCGGTGATGCCGCCGCCCCAGTGATCGATCGGACGATCCTGGAAGATGCCGGTGTCGATCATCAGACCGAAGTTCTTCGTGCCAGTACGCTCGATGAACTCCACATAGGCATCGGTGACGGGATGGCGGATCGGCGTCGGCGAATGGATCTCGGGCAGGATCACCAGGTCGAGCTGGTGCGCCAGATCGAGATTGCGCTCGACCGCGCCTTCCCAGATCGGGTCGGGCGTCAGGTCATGATCAATAACGCCGAACTTGGGCCGGATAAACTTGAAGCCAAGCTTGTGCGCCAGACGCAGATCCTGCGCGATCTGCGCCGCGCCCTCTTCGACACTCATGTTACGATCAAGCTGGATGCGGGTGTCGACCCAGCAGGCGAAGTTCGTCGGCTCGAGCTGGTAGCGCTCAAGCTTGGCAAACCAGTCGTCGATCCACGCAACCGGGGGCTCCGGATAGAGTGGCACGCTCGTCTCGCCGAGGATTTCGATGCCGGTCGAACCAGTGTCGGCCACGTGATCGAACGCGTCGTCGAGCGTCATCACCGTGCCGAAGTCGTCGGTATAGCTGTACAGCGATACGCCGTACTTGAAGCTGCTCACGCTAACCTCTCCTGCCGCGGCGGCGTCCGGATTGACGCTATTGATCACCGCTTATTAAGGCACCTATTAATCGATGATCAATAGAAGCGCAAGAGGATGTGCAAGCGCCTTGCGCATTGCCGCCAAACCAAGCAAAGCTGCAGAAATGACGGGGAACACAGCGATACGGGAACGGCGGGGCAAGCCTTCGCACCGCGATGATCTACGCAGCGAGCTTCTCGCCGCCGCGTTTTCGTTCGTGGCGCGGGAGGGCCATGAGGGGTTGTCGATTCGCAAGCTGGCCGAAGAGATCGGCGTTTCCCCGGGCGCGCCGTATCACCATTTCCCGGATCGGCGGGCGCTGCTCGTTGCGGTTGCCCTCGAAGGCTATCGTCGGCTTTTTGCCGAAACCGAGCAAGCCGTCGCAAAGGCGCCAGAGGACGTGCTTTTCGCCAATCTGCTGCATTTCATCCGGTTTGCCGCCGCAAATCCGAACATGTTCGCGCTGATGTATGAAAGCGAACTGGTTCGCCCGCAGCTTGCGCCTGAGCTCGCTCCCCAACAGGAGGTCGGCTTCCAGATGCTTCGCCGCGAGGTCACGCGCGCCACGGGGCACCTGTCCGAGCGTGAACGCAGCCTGCGCATCGCCACGATCTGGAGCGCCATTTTCGGCTTTGCTCTGCAGACCAACCGGGCGATGCTGCGCGGCCACCCGGAGGAGCCAATGCCGGACGAACTAGCTCCCGAGATCGTCCGGCAGGCACTCAGGCTGATGGCCTGAGTTGAAAGGCTTTCGGCTTAGCCACCAAGTCCATGCTTCAGGGCGCTCATCTGGTCGTGCCCCTCGCGGACCGAACCCCAGGCCTCGTTGACGGCCTGGCTTGCGATTGCTGAAAGGTCGGCATTGTTCATCGCGGTTTCGAACTTCTCCTTGAGATAGTCCTCGCCGCGCTCGACCTCGTTGATGATTGCCTTGTCATCGCGGCCCATCACCGCTGCCTTGAGATCCACGAACGCGCGGTGGATGGAACCCATCGTCGAGCTGTCATCCTCGGGCTTGCCACCAAGCTGGCCGACCGCGGCCTGCAGCCTGGCGACAACCGACTGACGCTCGCGCGCACGGTCGAGAAACATGCGCCGGTACTGCTCGTTGTCGAGGTCCTCGGCCGACTTCTGGTAGCCCTCGACACTGTCGAGCAAGGTGGCAATCAACGTGTTGAGAACGGTGACATCGCCGTCGGGATCGCCGCCGGTCGCAGTCGTTCCGTTCATGGCAGATGAGGTGGTGTAGTTGGGGTTGCTCGAATCCATCTGGAGCTCTCCATGCAGGGGGGTCTGTGCTCCAAACGGTCAGCGCGCCCTGCAGGGTCCAGTCATTTCAATTGGTTGAGTACCATCATAACCTACGCGCAAGGCAGACCGTCGATTTTTCATTCTTCTTGCCGCGGCGCAGATACCGCGCGAATACCTAACCGACGAACGCCCTCTCGATCACGAAGTCCGCAGGCCGCGAATTGGACCCTTCAGCGAAGCCGCGCTCTTCCAGCATCGCCGTCAGCCCCTTGATCATTGCCATGCTGCCGCAAAGCATGACGCGATCGGTTGCCGGGTCGAGCGTCGCGGGGCCTTGCAGCCCGTCGAACAGCCGGCCGCTTTCGATCAGGTGCGGAATGCGCCCCTTGGTGTGGAACTCCTCGCGGGTCACCGTCGGCACATAGATCAATTGCAGCAGGGCCTGGTCCTGGACCAGCGGATCGCCTGCCAGATGGCCCTCAAGCTCTTCGCGATAGGCAAGGTCGGAAACGTCGCGCACGCAGTGGACTACGACGATCTGCCCGAAGCGCTCGTAAATCTCGGGATCGCGAACCAGCGACAGGAATGGTGCAAGTCCGGTACCGGTGGCGAACAGGAAAAGTCGCTTTCCCGGAGTAAGCGCATCGGCAACCAGCGTGCCCGTAGGCTTGCGCCCCAGCAGCACCGGATCGCCGATCTCGCAATGCTGCAGGCGTGACGTCAGAGGGCCATCGGGCACCTTGATCGACAGGAACTCGAGCTCCTCGCCCCAGGCCGGGCTGGCGATCGAATAGGCGCGCAGCAGCGGCTTGCCCTCGATCGGCAGGCCGACCATCACGAACTCGCCGGAGCGGAAGCGGAACGATGCAGGCCGCGTGATCGTGAAGCTGAAGAGGTGCGCATTCCAGTGGCGGACCGACTGGATCGTCTCGACGGTAAGCGTATTGGATTGGCCGAGCGCTGCCAGCGCCGCCTTGCGATCGCTCATCATGGAAAGCATCCCCGTATCGGAGGGGCAGGGTCTGCAGTTTGTCCTGCAGGAAAATACGTCCCTGATCTTTCCAGAAACCACGAATCGCTGGCCAGAGGCGATATGGTCTTTCGTGCAGGTAACGTAACGTAAGCGGCCAATGCCGCAGTGCGGGATAGTTGCAAATCGGAGATTCGCAAGTTTGCGGAATTGCATTTGACAGGCCATCCGCCGGAATGCACGGAGGCTGCGCGGAAGGCCGCTCGGCTAACCTGTTCTGTCGGAAATTCCGTACCAACGGAGAGTTCCGACCAGCCAGATGGCTGCAAGTGCAGGATGGTGAGCGCACCTTCACGAACTTTGCACCAGTCTGAAAGGGCAGCGGTCTTCGTGTCCCCTGAACGCTGGTGGTCGATATGGCGCTCGGCGCCAAGGAGATGTTGAATGAACGTCCATGAGTACCAGGCGAAGGAACTGCTTGCGAAGTTTGGTGTCGGCATTCCGGCGGGGATCGCGGCGCTGACGGTTGAGGAAGCGGTTGCTGCGGCCAAGCAGCTTCCCGGGCCGCTTTATGTCGTGAAAGCGCAGATCCATGCGGGCGGTCGCGGCAAGGGCAAGTTCAAGGAACTGCCGGCTGATGCCAAGGGCGGCGTGCGCCTGGCCAAGAGCGTCGAGGAAGTCGAAGCCTTTGCCAAGGAGATGCTCGGCAACACCCTCGTGACGGTGCAGACCGGCGAGGCGGGCAAGCAGGTCAACCGCCTCTACATCACCGATGGCGTTGATATCGCGAAGGAATACTACCTGTCGATGGTGGTGGACCGCGCTTCGAGCCGCGTTGCCATGATCGTCTCGACCGAAGGCGGCATGGACATCGAAGAAGTCGCTCACTCGACGCCGGAAAAGATCGCCACGATCACGATCGATCCGGCCGAAGGCTTCATGCCGCACCACGGCCGCGCTGTCGGCTAT
>NZ_JABAIC010000011.1:1469-133986 GCF_012641315.1 Novosphingobium sp. ERW19 | reverse complement strand
CCAGTGAATGCGGGATGCACCGCGAGACCCTGCTTCGCGTAGCGCGTGGCGAGCGGCCTATCGGGCTCGACGAAGCGGCACTAGTGCTCGCCGCCTGTGGAGCGCACCCCCTCGCGACCATGATCCTTGCTCTTGCCGGGCAAGAAGAGCTCGCTTGCGAGTGGATGCATGGCGAGATGGGCGAATTTCTCGAAGAGTTCTTCACCAGCCTCCCAGTCCATCTTCAGCGGACCCTGGGGCGGCGGATTGAGGATCTGCGGCCTCGGTGGGCCAACGGCACCTCACAGCTGGTGGCGCGAATGCTTGCCAAGCACATCGATGATTTTGTGGGCCGCGACATCGCGCTGGCGCTGTCGCGGTAGCCTGAGAGTTCGGAGGGGACCGAACCCGAGCAAATGAGATCAACAATGCCGCATGCAATACCAGATGAAATGCACACGCATCAACCGCCCGAAGCAGCGCCGCCGGCGAGGCTTTTGCGCCTGCCGGAAGTGATCGCCCGCGTCGGACTGCGCCGCTCCGCCATCTATCAGCGTATGAGCGAGGGGCGCTTCCCAAGGTCGCGATCGCTGGGGCCCAAATGTGCCGTATGGGTTGAGGCGGAAATTGACGAGTGGATCCGCGCCGTATCGCGAATGCAAACCTGATCTTGTCGTGATCTATGTCGTCGGCACTTCTCGCGTCAGACCGCGATGATCATACACCATCAATCCGGCGCTTGCCCGTCCAGTGCAAATGTCTGCCGATGTGAGATCGCTCTCTGGTCTGTTGCTTTCTGGCTCCTAATGGACGGGAACTCGCCGGTTTTACGAAGAGGATGACTTACAGTTCGAGGAAGGTCAAAACTGCCTCTCGCGATCTCGCGCACTCAACGCGGGTATACTTGAATTACGAAAAATGGCACAAAAACTTGAAGGAGAGCTAGGTATGGTATACCAAGAGTCACGAGGTTTAGATTCGCGCTGGCCGGAAGGGATCATTCGTTGGTGCTCGAAGCTGACATCTTGCCGCATGACGGCTCTGACCGAATTCGGTCGCGAGGTGCTGCCATGAGCAATGCAATGACAAATGGAGGCGATTCGAACCCGGGAAGCTCTGATCTGCCCAAGTCGGTGGATGTCGCTTATCGAGCCTTGCGGGAATGGATTCTACAGGGGTCGCTCGTCGCTGGCCAGAGTTTGCCTGAGGCAGAATTAGCAGTTCGCATTGGTGTGAGCCGAACCCCTTTGCGTGAGGCGATTGGTCGGCTCAGTGCGGAAGGCCTTGTTGTCAAGGAGCGCTACCGAAAGCACGTGGTGGCCCAGTTCAACGAGGCTGACCGGATCGAAATCATGGAGTTGAAGGCGTTGATTGAGGGTCGTGCTGCGGCCCGTGCTGCATCGCGGCTCAATAGTTCCGAAATCGCCTCGCTACGAGAACTTTCTAACCGGATGGAACGCGCCGTACGCGAGCTTGGTGACGAGGCAAGGCCGATTTTCGACGAGTTGAATCGCGAGTTTCATGCGACCATCTGGCGGGCGGCGGACAGCCCGCGGGGCGAGCGCATCCTGGAGACCGCTCTGAACTCGCCCTTCAATGTCCTGGGTCGGCTCGATGCGACGCTCGCCCAATCCATGGAGCGGGCCTGCTGGTATCATCACGAGATTGTAAGCGCCTTCGAGGCTCGGGATTCCGAGCGGGCCCGCGCACAGATGGTGGCGCATGAACTCTCCCTCATTACCACCCATTTTCCGGAGCAGACATGACCAGTCGAAAGCTTGAAGGTAAAGTCGCGATCCTGACTGGCGGAGCGCGCGGGATCGGTGTGCATTACAGCCGCGCGCTCGCGCAGGAAGGCGCGCGCGTGGCCATTTTCGACCTGGCCGACGGAGAAAACCTAGCGGCCGACATCAACTCTGTCGAAGGACGCGACGCCGCTCGTTTTTTCCGAGTGGATGTCAGCGACGAATCTGCTGTCAGGGCCGGGATTGCGAGCGTTGCAGCATGGGCTGGAGATGTTGGCATCCTTGTCAACAATGCGGCGGTGTTTGCCACCCTTGGCGACGTCAAAGTGACCGAACTCGATGTCGATTTGTGGGATAAGGTGATGGCCGTCAATGTGCGCGGTCCATTTCTGATGGTGAAGCATGTTGCGCCGATGATGATCGGGAAGGGCGCAGGAAAGATCGTCAACATCTCGTCGGGCAGTGCCTATAAGGGCCTGCCCTTCATGTCTCATTACGTCACGTCGAAGGGCGCGATGTTAGGCTTCACTCGTGCTCTTGCCCGCGAGCTTGGTGCTCACAACCTTAACATCAACACGCTCGCGCCCGGTCTGATCATGTCGGATTCAATCAGCGCCAACCAGGAACATCTTGATACGAACCGTGATCGCGTAGTCGCGAGCCGCGCTCTCAAGCGGGATGGCTATCCCGAAGATCTGCTCGGCGGGCTCATCTTCCTCTGCTCGTCGGACAGCGACTTCATGACTGGGCAGACACTCCTCGTTGATGGCGGCTCGGTGAACATCTGATGGCAAATTTGAACGGCAAGGTTGCGCTAGTCACAGGCGGGGCTGCGGGTATCGGACGAGCAATTTCCGACCTGTTTTCTGCGATGGGCGCCAGAGTCGTGACTGCCGATCTGTCGAGCGAGGCCGATATTGCGTGCGACGTTGCCGACGAGAGGCAGGTCGAAGCGATGGTTTCTGGGGTTCTCGGTCGACATGGCCAACTGGATATCGCCGTCAATAACGCCGGCATTCTCGGTCCGCTCGGCAAAATGTTGGCCGATGTCGAAGCAGCAGAATGGGATCGCGCGATGAACGTGAACCTCAAGGGCGTGTTTCTGTGCATGAAGCACGAACTGCGCGCGATGGCTGTCCAAGGATGCGGAACGATCATAAACCTATCTTCGGTCATGGGCTTTCTTGCAGCTCCGCGGAACCCTGCCTATTCGGCCGCAAAGCACGGCGTTCTCGGGCTCACCAAGGCGACAGCAGTGCAGTATGCGAGCCAGGGCATTCGTATCAATGCGATCTGCCCGGGACTGGTCGAAACAAACATGGCTGAAACGATCGTCACTGACGATGCCCTGCCGAATTTTCCGAAGCCGTTCATTCCCATGGGGCGTTCCGCCACCCCTAGGGAGATTGCCGAGGTTGCGCTTTGGCTGGCGTCCGATGCGTCGTCGTACCTGACCGGCGAGGCAATTGGTGCCGATGGCGGATGGCGCATCTTGTGAGGTTCGCGTGACGATGAAACTTGCTCGAAACTACATCGACGGCAGTTGGCATGCCGGTTCTGGAACCATGGAAACGATCAACCCTTCCACAGGGGAAGTAGCCAGCGTGTTTTCGCCAGGCGATACGGACTGCGCCGATGCAGCGGTGTCTGCAGCGCGGAGAGCTTTTGAACGCGGAGGATGGTCCAACAATCCCCGAAAGCGGGCGGCCGTCCTGCTGGCTATGGCCGATGCGATCGAACGCATCCGCGGCCAGCTTGTCGCGGTATCGGTATCGGAATGCGGCAAACGTACTGCAGAGATGGAGGGGGAGGTTGGCGCGGCCGTATCTGAACTTCGCTATTATGCCGGGGTAGCGCGAACGATCTTCGGCCGGGTCCAGGAGGTTGGCGAGGGTCAGCTTTCAATCTTCAGCCGCGAGCCGATCGGGGTGGCCGCGATCATCGTACCATGGAACGCACCGGTGACTCTGTTGGCACGCAGTCTTGGGCCAGCGCTGGCAGCGGGCTGTACTGTCGTGGTGAAGCCAGCGCCGCAAACCTCGCTAACCAATGCCTTGATGATCGAGGCGATGGCAGCGGTTCCCGATTTGCCGCCTGGTGTGCTCAACTCGGTCAACGAAAACGGGCATGAGGTGGGGCAGGCCCTGGTGGTGCATCGAGAGGTCGATGCGATCAGTTTTACGGGCTCACGCCATACTGCGGGACGCATCTTTGAAGCCTCGGCCGCGACGCTCAAGCGCCTCAACCTCGAACTGGGCGGGAAAGCACCCGCTGTCGTTTTCGCCGACGCCGACCTGGGCCGCGCTCTGCCTGAGATCGTCCGTGGGGCCACGGCAGCGGCGGGGCAAATGTGCACGGCTGTCACCCGGGTGTTGGTCGAATCTGCGGCGTATGAGCAGGTTGCCGACCGGCTTGCCCAACATTTCCGTGCATTGAATGTCAACGCCGCCGATGATCCCCGATCGGAGATGGGGCCGGTGATCGACATGGCCAATCGCGACCGGCTTGCAGCGATTGTAGCGAGTGCAAGCGATGTGCTGGTGGCTGGCGGACATCCTGATGATGCACCAGCCGGCGGAAGTTATCTCTCGCCCAGCCTGATCGCGGTGGATGATCGCACCAGCACACTCGTTCGCGATGAACTCTTCGGGCCGATCGTCACAATTGAACGTTTTGGCGACGAAGCAGATGCAACAAAAAGTGCCAATGCAACCGACTTTGGACTCGCCGCAAGCGTGTGGACGCGCGACGGGAGCCGGGCGCAGCGGATCGCGCGCTCAATCAAGTCTGGTACTGTGTGGATCAATAGCCACAACCGCCTGTTCGCTGAGGCCGAGACCGGCGGTTACAAGCAGAGCGGAATTGGACGGCTACACGGCCTTATGGGCCTCGATGTGTTTATGGAGACGAAGCACATATTCTCGGAAGCGGGCTTTGTTCCCGCTGTCGGCCACTGATTATGACCAAACGGCCGAATATCTTGTTCATCATGGCGGATCAGCTTCGCGCGGACTATCTGTCCTGTTACGGACACCCGACATTGGAAACACCAAATCTTGATTGGCTTGCGTCACGCGGCGTGCGCTTCAATCGGGCATATGCGCAATCGGCTGTATGCGGTCCAGCGCGCATGAGCGTCTACACTGGACGATACGTGCTCTCGCATGGATCAACCCTTAACGATACGCCATTGCGACAGGACGAATGGACAATCGGTGATTTCTTGCGACCACTCGGGTATCGCACCGTGCTTGTCGGCAAAACCCATATGCGCGCTGACGTCGATGGCATGGAAAAGCGGGGGATCGATCCGGCATCTCCCTCGGGGCTTCTGATCTCTGAGGCCGGCTTCGAAACCTACTCGCGCGAAGAAGGGATTTACCTCGACCATTGGCCGGCAGAGAAGCGGTTCGGGGCTGATTACAACAGATACTTGCGCGAGCGGGGCTATGACGGCGAGAACCCTTGGCACGAGTGGGTCAACTCAGTCGAGATCGATGGAGTACCGGTCTCCGGATGGTTGCTGGAGACGGCTCCCTATCCTGCCCGCGTCCAAGAAGAAGACAGTGAAACGCCCTATCTCACGCGGCGCGCCATTGAGTGCATTGATGCGTTGGAAAGCGACCCCTGGTGCCTGCATCTCAGTTACATCAAACCACACTGGCCCTATGTTGCGCCTGCCCCTTATCATGCGACCTACTCTGAAAACGATGTTCTCCCGGCAATCCGTACTCCGGAGGAGCGCGTAACCTCGCACTCTGTCTTTGCTGGCTTCCAGCGACGACGGGTCAGCCAGAGCTTCTCAGATGATGCTGTGCGCACACCAGTTGTGGCGGCCTACATGGGCCTGGTTAAGCAACTGGATGACCAGTTGGGAGTGCTGTTCGGCGCGCTCAAAGAGCGCGGGTTGATGGAAAACACTCTGATTGTTTTCACTTCAGACCATGGTGATTATCTGGGCGACCACTGGCTGGGTGAGAAGGAGTTCCTGCACGAACCTTCGATCCGTGTGCCGATGATCGTCGTCGATCCGCGCGAACCAGCTGACGCTACGCGCGGACTGGCTTGCGACGCCCTGGTCGAGGCGATCGACTTGCTGCCCACGTTCGTCGAAGCGGGCGGAGGCGACCCAGGGCATCCCCGGCTGGAAGGTCATTCCCTAATACCGCTGCTCGACGGACAAGAGGGAACTCGCGAATACAGCTTCTGCGAATTTGATTATGCGACAATGCGTTTTCGGCGCGAACTGGGGCAGGCGATTGATCAGACCGGTATCGTTGCCGTGGTAGGCGCGCAATGGAAGTTAATTGCCTGCCCTGGCTTTGAGCCGTTGTTGTTCGACCTTGTAAACGATCCCCACGAACTCACCGATCGCGCGGGCGATCCGGGTTGCGCGGAGGTGCGCGCCGAACTGGAAGCTGCCCTGCGCGATTGGGCCTTGCGTCCGCGCCGGGTGACCGAGAGTGCAGCCAGCATTGAGCGACGCACCGATACGCAAGTGACGCGGGGCATCAAGCTCGGCATCCGCAATTCAGAAGAACTTGATGTTGCTTTGCGGGAAGAGGCGCAAGCGTGAGGCAGATCCGATCCTTTATAGCTGGTGCTCCGGTGGACGGATGGCGGTGTTTCGAAAAGCGGTCGCCGGTGGACGGCCAATTGATTGCGAAGGTACACGAAGCCGATGCGGAACTTGTAAACTGCGCCGTGCTCGCGGCGCGGGCGGCCCAACCTGATTGGGAGGCCCTTGATCGAATTGAGCGCGCTGACCTGTTCGAAAGCCTGGCGGGTGCGGTGGCAGCCAGAGCGGATGACCTTGCCGACGCCGAGACCGCTGACACTGGCCGGCCCCGCGCGCAGGTGATGGGCGCACATGTTGGGCGCACGATCGAGGTATTTCGGCTTTATGCCAGCCTTTTGCGCACCTGGTCGGAACAGGCTTGGCATGGCCGGGCTGCATCTCCGAACATGGCGACTGAAGCGGCTCCCAGGACCATCGCCTATACAAGCCGACGTGCGCTTGGGGTGGTGGCAGTCATCGCTCCATGGAACGTCCCGCTCCTGCTTCTAGCACTGAACCTGGTGCCGGCTCTGGCGGCAGGCAATTGCATTGTCGCAAAGCCATCAGAGGAGTCGCCTTGCTCTGCAGCACTACTGGCTGAAATCCTTCATGATGCCGGCCTGCCACCGGGGGTGTTCAACCTGGTACATGGTTTCGGCGCCAATTCGACGGGAGCCGCTCTTGTATCAAATCCGGGTGTTGATGGCATCGCCTTCACCGGCGAAGGGCGCGCCGCGACCCAGATCATGACTGCCGCTGCAGCGGGCCTTCGGCCCGTGCTGTTTGAACTGGGCGGCAAGAATGCCGGGTTGGTTTTTGCCGATTCTGATCTCGACCGGGCGGTCGAAGCTAGCGCTCTCGCAGCCTTTGCCAACAGTGGTCAGGTCTGCCTGTCTATCGAGCGGCTCTTTGTCGAGCGTCCTGTTTTCGATGGGTTCGTTGCAAGACTGGCCGAACTGGCGGGAAGGCAGAAACTGGGACCGCTGATCTCGCAATCCCATCGCGCGAAGGTCCATGCAGCTGTCGAACAAGCAATGGCAGGCGGGGCGCGGCTTCATGCTGGCGGAGTCATTCCGCCTGGTGAAGGCGCTTTCTATCCGGCCACCGTGCTAACGGGCCTTTCCGATAACTCGCCCTTGTTGCGCGAGGAAACCTTTGGCCCTGTCATTCATGTCTCCCCGTTCGATCATGAGGACGAGGCGGTCAGTCGTGCGAACGACACCCCATATGGCCTCGCATCCATGGTCTGGACCCGCGACCTGTCGCGAGGGCACCGTATGTCTGCACGGCTGCGGGCAGGGATCAACTGGGTGAACTGCTGGCAGGTCCGCGATTTTCTGACCCCCCTGCAAGGTCTTGGTCGTTCGGGGATCGGTGCTCAGGGCGGACGCGAGTCTCTCGATTTCTTTTCCCAGGTGACAACAACGGTGGTGAGCTTGTGAGGAACGACTATCATAATCCCGATCCCGAGAAGCTGGTCGCCATGTTCGAACGGATGCTGGTCATCCGTGAGACCGAGGAATATCTCGGGGCCCAGTTTAGAGCGGGCGAACTGCCTGCCGGGGTGCATCTCTATATCGGGCAGGAAGCATCCGGCGTAGGTATCTGTGCGCACCTGGGAGACGAAGACTGGATTACGAGCACCCATCGCGGGCACGGGCATTTCCTGGCAAAAGGCGGCGATCCTTATGCGATGATCGCCGAAATCCATGCCAAATCTGATGGCATCTGCGGGGGGTTCGGCGGAACCATGCACGTCGCCGATGTGGCGCGTGGAATTCTGGGAGCGAATGGCATTGTTGGTGGCGGGCTTGGCATTGCCACAGGCGCTGCCTTTGCGGCCAAGCTGGAAGGAAATGGCAAGGTAGCCGTCTGCTTCTTCGGCGACGGTGCGGCCAACCAGGGCACCTTCATGGAAGCAATGAATTTAGCCTCGCTGTGGAAGCTGCCGCTTCTGCTGGTGTGTGAGCACAATGGCTGGTCCGAATTCACTCGATCCGAAGTGGCGACGAGCGGCCGGATCATTGACCGGGCAAGCCCCTTCAATATTCCGGGGTTCGAAGCCGATGGCAACGACGTAGCGGACGTATGGCGCGTATCAGGCCGTGCGTTGGAGAGCGTTCGCTCAGGCGAAGGCCCCGCTTTGCTGGTGACCTACACCTATCGCACGCGCGGCCATGTCGAGGCGGAAGTCAATTTTCTGTCGCAGCCCTACCGCAGCGAGGAGGAGGTCGCTAGCTGGGTAGCAAAGGATCCAATAGAGCGCGGCGCCGCTCTTCTGGCCCAAGGAGGTATCGCAGAAGAGGAGATTTCCGCAATCCGTGCGCGTGTGAAGGCGTCGATCGCGGAAATGGCCAAGAGGGCCAGATCTGCGGCTGATCCTGATCCTGCGCGGGTTCGTTCAATGATGTTTTCGGCAGCGGAGGCCTGATCATGGCGAAGCGGCGGATGATCCAGGCGATCAACGATGCGATGTTCGAAGAAATGGAGCGCGATCCGCGGATCGTCCTGTTTGGCGAGGACGTCGAGATTTCCATGTTCGGCGATACCAAGGGGCTTCGCGAGCGCTTTGGTCCTGATCGCGTTCGGGACACGCCGATCTGCGAGGCGCTGCTGACGGGAATGGCAGTGGGCATGGCAGCGGCCGGCTGGCGACCCGTGCTGCACATGATGTTCGCCAATTTCATGTACACGGGCTTTGACGCCATCGCCAATCAGATGGCGAAGCTTCGCCTTATGACTGGCGGGCAGATGAAGCTTCCCATCACGATCATGGCTGGGTTCGGTGGGGGTCGATCAACCGCAGCACAGCATTCGGATTGCCCATATCCGCTGTTCATGAATTTGGGCGGAGTCCATGTGGCTGTTCCATCCAATGCCGGCGACGCCAAGGGACTGTTCAAGTCAGCCGTGCGCAGCGACGATCCCGTGATCTTCCTCGAGCCGGGCGGGCGCGGTGGGGAAATGGGCGAAGTGCCCGACGGTGACCATCTGGTTCCGTTCGGCAGAGCATCAGTGCGGCGTTCAGGCAGCGATGTCACGATCGTTGCGATATCAGCGATGGTGAAGCTTGCCGAACAGGCGGCGAAGCAGCTTGCTCAGGACGGGATCGAAGCCGAAATCCTGGACCCCCGCACGTTGGTCCCGCTCGACGAGGACGGCATCCTCGCCTCGCTGTCGAGGACAGGTCGCTTGGTGGTTGTCGACGAGGCGCGTGATCGCTGCAGTGCCGCGAGCCAGATCGCGGCCGTCGCGGCAGATCGCGGGTTTGCCATGTTGAAGGGGCCGGTGCGCCGCGTCACCGTGCCGGATGTCTGCATGCCCTATGCGCCTGTGCTCGAGCGCAGCGTCTATCCGAATGCGGAGCGCATTGCTGATGTGGTGCGCGAACTGTTGAACTGCAGGGACTACCAATGAAGATTAAGCTCAAACTTCCGCGCGTCGGCATGAACATGGAAGAAGCAACGATTGTTGCTTGGCATAAGTTGCCCGGCGAAACTTTCGCCAATGGTGAGGCGCTATACGAATTCGAGACCGAAAAAGTGACCCAGGCGTTCGAGGCTAGCGCCGATGGCAGGTTGGTCGAGATTTGCGTTCCCGAAGGCGAGGAAGCGCAGGTCGGGGATGTGGTATGCGTGGTCGAGGTCGATCAGTGAGCAATACCGGACGCCTCGAACACATCGGCGTTACAGTCGCCGACATGGAGCGGGCGCTCGACTTTCTGACGATTCTCGGCTTCGTAACGCAGTCTCGCTTCACGCCGTTCGATCCGGGTGCTGTGGCTGGAATCACTCGACTGGATGGGGCCAAGGTTCGCGAGATCGCCTATGTTGCGCGTGACGCCTATCATTTCGAATTGCTCGAGTACGAAGCTCCTGAGCGCGCGATCGGCCTGCGTCAACCATGCGATACAGGCTATTTCCATTTTGCATTGCATGTCGACGATCTCGATGCTGTCCAGGCCCAGCTTGGTTCCTGCGCTCCTCCCCATCGCGTCCAACGAGGGCCGGCCAAGGGTCAAAGGGCGACCTATGTCTACGGACCTGATGGTCTGACCGTCGAACTGATCGAGAAGCCGGGTGGGGATTGATGTCTGCGTATACTCGTACTCGACCGGTTACGGCCGACAAGCAGATTTCCCGCGACTCCCGCAAGCCTGGAGAAGGATCATGATCCGCCGCCTGTTGCCTCTCGCCGTCTTTTTCTGCCAGCCCGCGCTCGCGGAACCGGCATTCCTCGAAGCGCCCAGTGTAAGGACCAATCCCAATCCTGCCGTGCCGCTGGCCGCGGTGCTCAGCTTCAGAACTAGCGGTCCGGTGACCACCACGGTCAGCCTCGACGATGGATCTAGGCAGTGGCAGGTCCAGTTCGGGCCGCGCCATGATCCCGCCAAAGGCCTACCGCTGGTCGACCTCGGCGCGGGCAAGGACATCCGCTTGCGCGTTCGCATCAGCGACAAGACGGGCGCGGTTGATGCGCCCGGATCATTGTCCCTGCGCACACCGGAGCTCCCGGCACCGGGGCTTTCCTGGCCGACCCTGACGACGACCCTCGCCGACAGCGCAGTGCTTGAACCCGGCCTGCGGTTCATCAGTGTGCGGCGGCGCGCGCCAGGTCGGCAGGACTTCCAGACAAGGGCGCAGCAGCAATTCTCGCGGGGCTGGGGCCTGATCCTGGCACTCGATGCCCGGGGGGAGGTGCGCTGGTACTATATCAGCCAGCGGCGCGTTGCGGGGATCAAGCCGTCACCCGATGGGACACTCATCTTCACCACCGAGGACCAGCGTGTCGTCAAGATCGACATGCTCGGCAACATCCTGCGTCAATGGTATCCCGAGATGCGCCGGCTTGGTCCGGTGCAGGGCGGAACGCAGATTACCGGACTGCAGACACTGCACCATGAACCGTCGCTCACGCCGTGGGGCACCTATATCTCGATGTCGGCGAATGGCCGCGAGATCGCGGACTATCCTACGAGTGTCACCGATCCGCAGGCCCCGCGCAAGCCGACCATGGTTATGGGCGACAAGATCGTCGAATTCGATGCGGATGGGAAAATAGTCTGGGAGTGGGATACGTTCGACCATCTCGATCCCAAGATGCTGCACTATCACACGTTCCAGCCCTATTGGGCCGTAAGGGGTTACCCTGGCTATGCGGATTGGACGCATGGTAATGGGATCACGTTCGATGAAAAGAACAATCTCGTCATCGCCTCTTTCAAGCATCTGGATGCTCTGGTCGCCATCGACCGCAAGACGAAGGAGATCCGATGGATTTTCAGTGACCCGCAGGGCTGGCCGGAGAGATTTCAATCACGGATACTCAAACCCGTTGGCCTCACACGTTTTCCATGGTCGCAACACCACCCTCACGTCACACCTTGGGGAACCATCGTCTATTTTGACAACGGCATGTTCCAGGCTCGGCCGTTCGACGGCCGACGGATCGTGCCCTTCCACGAGAGCTACAGCCGGGCAGTCGAGATAAAGGTCGACCCCCGCGCGATGACCGTGTCCGAACTCTGGACTTCGGAAAAGGAGCAGAAGCCAGACAGTTGCATAAACTGGGCGATGGGCGATGCTCACAGGCTGCCCACCACGAACAACATGTTAGTCATTCGCAGCTTCTGCCCGCCGATCACTGACAAGCTCAACGATCAGAACGAGTATGATCTCACGCAGCGCTTCGTAGATGATGTGCCGTATGCCGGCCGGGTCGAGGAATACTCGCGCACTTCGCCTGGGACGCGGCTTTCCCAAACGCGTTTCGACGACCCCAACGAGATTCTCCAGTGGCAGCTCTACGGAGGCTTTCACGCGCCGTCGATCTACTGGGAGGACAAGGCCGGGGCAGCGAACTGAGTGTGGCGTCGGTCATGCCGGACGACCGGGCGGCAATGTCACGAGCTATCATGGCAACATTTCTACCGAGGACCATCTGATGAGCGAGCGACGCAGAGTACTTATTGTGGGCGGTGGCATCGGCGGACTTACGGCCGCTGGGCTGCTTCTCCTTGCTGGACATGACGTCCAGGTCTTCGAGCAGGCGCTCGAACTTGGCGAAGTCGGAGCCGGCATTCAGGTTAGTGCCAATGCCACACATGTTCTGCGCCACTTAGGCGTACTCGAGCGGCTTGCGTCGGTGTCCGTGCGACCGCTCAGAACGGAGTTCCGCCTGCACGACACGGCGGAGATTGTCAGCCAGATCCTGCTGGGCGACAGCCACGAAGAGCGGTTCGGTGCTCCATATCTTCATGTCTACCGGCCCGATATCCTAGGCATCCTGGAAGCCAGAGTCCGTGAACTGGCGCCCTCGGCAATCCATCTTGGCAAGGCGCTTGAACGCTATGAGGAAGGCCCTGACAACGTGACCCTCTACTTTGCTGACGGCACTATGGCGAGCGGCGACTTGCTGATCGGTGCGGATGGCATCAAGTCGGTTGTGCGGGCACAGATGCATGGCCTCGAACCGGCCCGCTATACCGGTAACGTCGCGTGGCGGGTCATGGTACCCGTCGAGAAGCTGCCGCCTGATTTCCAGCCACCTATTTTTGTAAACTGGATGGGGCCAGACAAGCACATGGTTGTTTATTGGGTCCATGGCGGCAAGCTGCTCAATTTCGTCGGTTGTGTCGAAAAGCCTGAATGGACGCAGGAGGGCTGGGCAATCAAGGCGCCCTGGGACGACCTGAAGGCCGATTTTGTCGGGTTCCATCAAGATGTGCAGACAATGATCGACGCAGCGGACAAGGATAATTGCTTCTGCTGGGCGCTTAACAACAGGCCTCGCCTGGAATTCTGGAGCACCGAACGGGTCACCCTGCTTGGAGATAGTGCGCACCCTACGCTACCATACATGGCGCAGGGAGCGGTGATGGCGATCGAGGACGCGGCCGTTTTGATGCGCGCGTTGAACGAATTCGACGACCTGGCCGAGGCCCTGCGAGGCTATGAGAAGGCCCGTATCGAGCGCACCGCGCGGATAGTCAATGAAAGCACCGAACACGCGCGGCTTTTCCATTTTCAGACCCACGACGAATTTCGCGAGGCCTTCGCGCGGAAGGATCCGGCAAGAGACCGTGGCTTGTGGCTCTACAACTACAATCCGCTCACCGTGCCGATCGGTGCCGAAACGGCGTGACTATTCTTGCCGCGCGTTGCCACCACCGACAAACCATTTTGGGGAATTCCATGATCGACTATTCCTTTCCGCCCCAACCATCCAGCTTCGTTCCCATCGCCGGATCGCGGCAGGTTTTTCCCGTCCGCCGTATTTTTTGCGTAGGACGCAATTATGCCGAACATGCGCGAGAGATGGGCTTCGATCCGAACCGCGAGGCCCCCTTTTTCTTCACCAAACCGGCCGATGCAGTCGTCCAAGATGGTGCCACGATTGCCTATCCGCCGTTGA
Organism: Novosphingobium sp. ERW19; assembly: GCF_012641315.1. Taxonomy (NCBI): domain Bacteria; kingdom Pseudomonadati; phylum Pseudomonadota; class Alphaproteobacteria; order Sphingomonadales; family Sphingomonadaceae; genus Novosphingobium; species Novosphingobium sp. ERW19. The sequence continues at coordinate 120,291 of NZ_JABAIC010000011.1, read as the reverse complement.
CGGAGAATTTCCACTATGAGGCTGAGTTGGTCGTCGCGATTGGCACAGAGGGGCGCAACCTGTCAGTGGAGGCGAGCCCGCTACATATCTGGGGCTATGCCGTGGGCAACGACCTGACGCGTCGCGACCTTCAGATCCAGGCGCGCGAGAAGGGGCGTCCTTGGGATTGGGGTAAGGCATTTGACAATTCGGCCGTCATTGGTCCCATCCATCCGGTTGACGAAGTGGGCCATCCGGACAGCGGGTCGATCCGGCTGACGGTGAATGGCGCGGTCAAGCAGGATGCAAACCTTGCCGAACTCATATGGTCGGTGCCAGAAATCGTCTCGATCCTGTCGCACTCGGTGACGATAAAGCCCGGCGACTTGATCATGACCGGTACGCCTGCGGGGGTTGGCCCGCTTGTCCCGGGAGATGTTTGCACCGTCTCGATTGAGGGCCTTGGAGACCTGATCACCAAGATTGGCCCACGCGAATGACACTTCGCCTGCACAACTTCTTCAGGTCGTCCACCTCGACCCGCTTGCGCGTGGCTCTCAACCTCAAGGGGCTGGAATATGATTATGTGGCCTATGTCCTGCGCAAGAATCAACACCGGAGCCCAGAATATCTGGCACTAAATCCAGCAGGGCTCGTGCCGGCGCTTGAATTGGAAGATGGCACGGTTCTGACCCAGTCGCTGGCCATCATCGAATGGCTCGACGAAACCTACCCCGACCCCCCCCTGCTCCCGACCGACCCGCTCGGGCGGGCGCGGGTCCGGTCATTGGCCTATATGGTGGCTTTCGAGATCCACCCGCTCAACAACCTGCGCGTTCTGAACCGGCTAGGCACGCAGTTCGACGCTGACGACGATGCGGTGGCGCAATGGTTCGTCCATTGGGTAACGGCGACGTTCGATCCGCTGGAAGCCATGCTGGCCGGCAGTCGGGAGACGGGCCAGTTCTGCCATGGCGATGCTCCAACGCTCGCTGACATCTGCCTTTACAGCCAAATCTGGAATAATCAGCGCTTTTCAATTCCAATTGAAACCTGGCCGACAATTGCACGAATTTTTTCGGACTTAGACGGCCTCCCCGCCTTTCGCAATGCGGCGCCACCCAACCAGCCCGATGCCGAATGACCAAAATTGCAGGAGCAAGATCATGAGTGAAGCGCTCGATCACAGCACAGTCGACCATGCTATGCAGCCGGATGACACGCCCGAGCTGCGCGAGCTATATCGCGGGTTCGAAAAGCAGAGCCTGTTACCCCTGTGGACCCAGCTTGGCGACCTCATGCCGGTTCATCCCAAGTCCAGAGCGGTGCCGCACGTCTGGAAATGGTCAAAACTGCTCCCACTGGCTGAACGTTCGGGCGAACTGGTACCCGTTGGGCGGGGAGGCGAACGCCGCGCGATCGGGCTGAGTAATCCGGGCCTTGCTCCCCATGCCTATATCAGCCCTACATTATGGGCAGCGATCCAGTATCTAGGCCCACGTGAAGTCGCACCTGAGCACCGTCACAGCCAGAACGCCTTCCGCTTCGTTGTCGAAGGAGAAGGGGTCTGGACCGTGGTCAATGGCGATCCAGTACGAATGAGCAGAGGCGACTTGCTGTTAACGCCCGGCGGCAACTTTCACGGCCACCAGAACGCCACCGATAAGTCTATGGCCTGGATCGATGGGCTCGACATCCCGTTCAGCCAGCAGATGGACGTTGGCTTTTTCGAATTTGGTTCAGACAAACTTACGCGCCTCGAAACACCAGAATTCAGCCGGGGCGAGCGTCTCTGGTGTCATCCTGGACTGCGCCCGCTTTCGCAGCTCAAGGACAGTGTCAGCTCGCCTATCGGTGCCTACCGGTGGGCGCATACCGACGCAGCCTTGACGCAGCAACTCGCGCTCGAGGCGGAGGGGTATGCGGCCACGGTTGCCCCAGGCCATGCCGCAATTCGTTACATCAATCCAACTACGGGCGGAGACGTTATGCCCACAATCCGCCTTGAATTTCACCGTTTGCTCGAGGGCACCGAGACAAAAATGAGACGTGACGTCGGTTCGACCGTCTTCCAAGTCTTCGAAGGCAACGGCGCGGTTGTGATGGATGGCGAAACGCACAGTGTGGAAAAAGGGGACATGTTTGTCGTCCCGTCGTGGATCCCCTGGTCGTTGCAGGCCGAGACAGGCTTCGATCTGTTCCGCTTTTCGGATGCTCCCATCATGGAGAAGCTGGGCTTTATGCGAAGTTGGGTCGACGCGTGAGCTTGGCATTTTCGCTCGAGCAACGACACGGTATCGAACGGTTGCGCGTTTGATCCACAAGACCATAGATCCGACTTCTCACCCGAGCAGCTGTGCCGTTCTCGGGGCAAAGCGGGCAAGGCTCGATGTCGCCGGAACGTGAGCAGTATTGAGAGGCGGCAGCAATCCTCAAGCGGAATGTTTCGAGCATCATTGCCGTTCTTCAAAGTAGGTCTGAATGACCAGTCTGCGCCTGATCCTGATATGCCAAAGTGCAAGAAGGCATCCTGATCCTACTGGACTCTTTGTGCCATGGTGCTACCATACACCAGTGTTTGGAAAGGTTGGTTGGCGGAAAGGACGCGCTGTTGAGGTGGCGACCCAAACCAGCGCTTCGGTGATCGACAGCAGCGTGGTCATAGTCGGCCTTTTCACAATGTTGTTCCATTCCATGGATTCGCAGTCGAGGACGGTTTTCGTTGTCCCTGCAAGTCCTCCCAACTTATTGGATTGGTGATTTAATATGGCTGAGAAAATCACAGATTTCGACAGCATTGCTGCGGATATCTTTTTGCAAAAGCGGGCTGGAAAACTCAGCCATTTCGCCGAGATGATCTGGAACTTCCACCGGGACCGGATCGATGCCACGTTCGAGGGTGGTTGGGACAATGCCGCATTTCCGTGGGACCGCAACATGCATGGGTGGTGGAAATACCCGCTGGCATTCGCGACATACTCGATCCCCTCGGTGATCATGGTTGAGGAAGCCCGGTACGCGGAAGCTTCAATCTGTCTGAGGAAATCAATACTACTGTTCAAAGATACGCCGATCTGGGACGAATGGGTCAAGTACGGCCATGGGCCAGATCCGATATGCTGCCGGAATATCATGTACAAGGCGCATCTGCACGTCATGTACGGCTTGTATCAGCTCATTACCGGATCGCAGGAGTTTGAGAGGGAGTACATTCAGCTAACAGATATAATGAAAAAGGAGTTGAATGAAAATAGCGAAAATGAGGGATTTGAAGGTATAGTTTGTGAAGATGATCAATATTTTCCTGTATGTAATTCCCAGATAGTCATCGGAATGTCGATACATGACTTAATTTTTGGAACGAATTACTACAATGAATATGGAAAAAGAGTTGCTGATTTCATTGCAGACAGGATCAGTGATCCAGTGACCAAGATGATACTGTACAAGTATCATCCCTCCCATGACCAGGCTGAAGCCTATCTGTCCGGCGCTTGCAACACCTGGGGACTGACCCAATTGCATTATACCAATCCGGCAGACATGCAGACCGGCTATGAGAACTTCAAGCGTCTGCTCGTTGCGCAGCAACCGGATGGCGCGCTCTACCTCAAGGAATGTGTCCATGCCTCCGATCCCGCCATGGGGCTGGAGGAGAGTTTCGGGCTTCTATATGCGCTCGGCTTGGCGAGGGAGTATCAGGACCCTGACCTTTGGGCTGGTTTTATGAAGTACCTGGGTAAGACGTCTGGTATTGCGTATGTCGACGGAAGGGTCCGCCTCGTCGAAGTGACAAATGGGGAAGAGCATCACGCCAACAGCTACATCCTATGGGGCGCCCTTCACGAATCCTGGAACGCGGTCTTTCAGCATGATTGGAGCGCGCTGAGGGCCCGGCATCGGGCGGTGTTGTCATGATCGGTGCAGAGGCTTCGCGCCAAGACATCTGGGCGATGGTTGAAGACGGGCGGTTCACAGATCAAGTTGAGGCGCATTACAGGACGCTTCTGTTCGACCTGGACCTGGCTTGCTACAATAATTGCCACGTCTGTCACGTTCCTGGTTCGGGGGTCGCTTTTTACAAGGCCATGGGCTTCATGGCCCTGACTTTGCCATCTGTAGCCTATATTGACCCGTTCAGAACCAGAGAGGTTGAGTATAATCTTAACCTGACCGCAAAAAATATCTGTAATCCAAATCTTTCCAACCCATTGAATATGTACGATTCTGAAAATGTCCGCGTCGTCCTGAGCGCCCTGTCGTATGAATTCTACCGATTGGTCAGCGGAAGGGGGCAATTCGATGAAAAATCTCGCGCATTCATCGAAGAAATAAAAGGAAAGATCATTAACAATTACCAATCTGCGCAAAATATTTTCGCGCTTGAAACTGTGACCGGTAGGTTCGAAATGTTTCCAAATCTACTGGCGATGCTTGCATTTGAAATTCATGATAAGATTCATGGGACAACTTATTCCGACGATAATGACAAAATTCTGGACGGTATAGGCGTTCTGTTACGCGATGATAAATCAGGACTGTTCTTCGAATCACTGCAAACTGGAAGTTTTGGTTTCGACAAGCAGGAAATGAATAGAGAGTCATTTTGGATCTCTAGAAATATTCGACCAAGATCCAATGCGTTGGCACTTAACCTGATGCATTATTTCAGGCCGCAGGAAGCTGAGGCGCTTTGGGAGCAGTTTAAGTTCGCATTTTCTGACGAATTGATGCGGATCGATTTAGGGGCGTTGAAAGGGAAGTCTGGACAGTCTTTCGTAACACCTCTTGGTTTTCAACTAGAGGATATTTTTTCAGCTCTTTGGTTGGCTAAAGAGATGCAAGATGTCAAATTTTTCAATTTACTGAACAATCGCATTTATGAAGTTTTAGAGCCGAAGCGTATAGAGGCTAAGATATTTTATGATCAGCTGGGGGAGGGTGGACCATTGGTTTCATACTTTAACCTTCTGGCCCAGTGCCATGTCGGCTGGAAGCAGCTTGTTGAAAAAGATTGGGCGCAGAGCTACCACAAAGACTATAATGTGGTCCGCTGATACCAGAATGCGATGAGCCTGACTCATCGCATTCTGCTTAAGCCCGTGCGGCGCTTGAGAATTTCCAGCGTGTGATGCGTCACCATCCCAGCGCGCTGGTATGAGACGATGCTTGATGTGAAGGCTTCGCAGCAGTTGGACACCCTGATTTACTGGTGGCGGTGAGGGTGTGAATGTGATTCCATCGTTTTGAGCGATGGAGGCGTATGTGTCTGTGCAGCGTGGCTTTTTCGATCTGGATGAGCGGTATGCGGCGCTGTCGGCGGCGGGCGATCCGCTGGAGAAACTCGTGGCGCTGATCGACTTTGAGATATTTCGCCCCGCGCTGGATGCGGCCCTGCAACGATCTGACGGCAGCAAGGGCGGGCGGCCGCCGCTGGACGCGGTGATGATGTTCAAGACGCTGATCCTGCAGACGCTCTACGGCCTGTCTGATGCGCAAGCCGAGTTCCAGATCCTCGACCGGCGCAGCTTCGGGCGCTTCCTCGGCCTCAACGATGGCGACAACACGCCCGACGAGACGACGATCTGGCGGTTCCGCGAGGGCTTGGTGCGCGCTAATGCCATCGACGCCTTGTTTGCCCGCTTCGACGCCCACCTCAGAGGTCTGGGCTATCTGGCCATGGGCGGGCAGATCGTCGATGCCAGCATCATCGCCGCTCCGCGTCAGCGCATGACCGACGAGGAGCGCGCCCTGGTCAAGGGCGGCGGCATTCCGGAAGACTGGGCCGCCAAGCCGGCAAAGCTCGCGCAGAAGGATCGCGACGCGCGCTGGACGCTCAAGCGCGGGCGCCGCAAGAAAGGCCCAGATGGCAAACTCATGGCCGAGATAGCCACGCCCATGTTCGGCTACAAATCCCACATCGGCATCGACCAGCGGCACGGCTTCATCCGCACGTGGGGCGCCAGTGATGCCGCCCGCTACGATGGCCGCGAACTGCCGAACCTGATCGATCCGGCCAACACCGGCAGCGCGATCTGGGCGGATACCGCCTATCGCAGCCAAAAGAACGAGCGGGCTATCCTGCGCGCGGGGCTGGTATCGAAAATCCACTTCCGCCGCGCACCAGGAAAGCCGCTTCCCACGCAGCGCCAACGCGCCAATGCCGCCCGATCCAAAGTGCGCTCTGCTGTCGAGCACGTCTTTGCCACACAGAAGCACCGCATGGGCCTGTTCATCCGCACGATCGGCATTGAGCGGGCCAAGGTGAAGATCGGCCTCGCCAACATCGCGTTCAACTTCAAACGCTTCCTCTACTGGGAAAACCGGGCGAGCACCGCATGATCACGCGGCCAAGGTCCCGAAACGGCCCGTAACGCCTACGCGGTGACCGGAAAATGCCCGGATATGGAAACCCGAAACGGTCGGCCTCGCACCTTCAGGTTATGCCCAGCACCGTGAGCGGGTAAATCAGGGTGTCCAGATGCAGACCAGACGCCAAATTCGTAGGTCCTGATCTGTAATTGCAGAGCTAGGCGGTGTTGATCCCCTGAGGGTTTCATGGATCTGTCCGCACTGGCCGGACCGGAGCCTGGTCGTGCTGTATCGGGTCTCACAGAGGCGAACGTTGCATTGACTCGAAGCGGGCTTTGCAGCCCATCTGACTACCTTCGCAGATCGTTCGTCCCTGCGTTCCCTCGCGGGACACCGCCCTCGGATCAGCTTCGACGCTTCACCGCTGGCAAACAGGTTCTACTCTACCTTACGCTTGGAACAAAGTGCCGTCGCGCAGCATGGCATGCATTATGACAGCGAGGCGGCGGGCAAGGGCAACGCGAGCCTTCTTTAGGCCGTGACGCTTGGCGATCTTCATGGCCCATGACTTGAGCGCGAAGGTTTCCCGGCTTCGGGTGAGGATCGAGTTGGCAGCTTCGTACAGCAGCTTGCGCACGGTCCCATCTCCCTGTTTGGTGATCCTGCCTGTCCGATCTAGCTCGCCCGACTGATGACGTCGGGGCACAAGGCCGAAGTAGGCGCCGGCATTGCGCGATTGTCGGAAACGCCCCGCTTCATCCACTGCAGCGGCGAAGGCAGCAGATGTCTGCACGCCCACGCCCGGTATGGTCATCAGGATTTCGCAAGCCTGTGACTGGCTGGCGATGATACGCAGGCGGCGGTCCATTTCCTTGATTTGCCCGACCAGTTCTGCGCGCACAGACAGCAAGGATGCGATGGCGTCGCCAAGGCCCGGGATGTGGGCGGCCTGCATGATCCGTTCGAGGAAGGCCTTCCCTTGACCTGCGCCGGGCCGATAGCCGAACGTCGCGCAGAGACCACGGATCGTGTTGTCGAGCCGGACACGCGCTTCAACCAGATGGCTGCGTGCGGTGATGACGCTGCGAACGCCATGCGCTGCCGGAGATTTGACATGCACCTCCTTGTAGAAGCCGGTGCGTGCCAACTGTGCGAGGCCGGCGGCATCGTGAGGGTCGGTCTTGTTCGCCTTCATTGCCTTGAGGCTCTGGTGGGCCTGGCGGGCATCAATGCACACTACCGGGACACCCAGTTCACGCAGGCCAAGGCAGATCGCCGGCGACATGCGGCCCGTTTCGATCACCGCCCGCTCGATTGGACCGTATCGCTCCAGCATCATGGCGATCGCCTCCGGAGAGCTTTCCACTTTCTCCGACACGACCTTCCGACCATTGTCATCAACGATGCAGACCTGCGTGGATTCCATCGACAAGTCCAATCCGGCATAGTGCTTCATGGCTGCTTCCTTCCTTCAGGATTCGACAACCAGAAGTGTGCGCCCCAACCGAGCTCCGAGGGAAGCAGCCGCAATTACACGATGACTCCAGCATCCTAAGATCGGACAATGCAGGGATTGAGTATCGGACGCCTTGCCGCGTTCTGCCAATCCCTTCGAAGGCGATCACCTGGTGCATTGCACAAGGGGTTGAAAAGTTGCGCTACGATTCCAGCGCTTCGAGGCTTACCGTGAATTCCAGACCAGAATTTCTGGCACGCAGGCGCTGATTGCGGCCAGGTAGCGGTAATTCCAGGCCGTCGCCTACGAGGCGGCATTCGGTAATCGTACGCAACTGGTCAATGCGGGCATGAAGCGTGGGACCTGCATCGAAGATGTCGACATAGCCGTCGTAAACAAATCCTTCGGCTTCAAGCATTGCCTTGGCCGGAACTGCGTCTACGTGGGGGCGCCCGATCGCAGACTGCGCATCGAGTGGCAAGAGCGCAGTATATATGGGAAATTTAGGCATGAGATCGGCAATGAACTGATTGCCTTGGGTCGCATTGTATAGGTCGGCAGCATGAAATTCGCTGTCAAAGAATTTTCGGCCAACGGCCTCCCAGAATGGTGAGATGGCGCCATCTAGCCAGCCGCGCATTTCAGCAACTATAGTGCTTCCAAACCTCTCCCTGTGTTGAGAAATAAAGAGGTAGCGGCTGCGCGAGAGAAGTTGTCCCAGCCCCGCGGATCGGGCTTGTGGCGCCAAAAAGAGCCCGCCCACTTCCGAAGCGCCATCGAAATCATTGACCAGTGTTAGAATATGAGTCGAGAAATGTCGGCCAGTGCCATTGGAAACATGGGATATTCGGCTCAGCTTGTAGCTGTAGAATGGCCATCGGACCCCGATCTTCGAGTAAATGCTCGAGGTTCCAACAATTCGGCCCGTCTCAGTGTCTTCAAGGACGAACAGATAGAATTCATCCTGCGGTGAATCGATAATGACGCCGCAGGATTGCTCGCTCCACGCTACTCGTTCCGCCAGTACACCCCGGTCATGAGGAAAGTTGGTGAGGCCGCCCGCGGTCAATGCCGCCAGTTCCAGCAATGCATCCACGTCATTCTTGCATGCCATGCGCACTTGGTGCGTCATATCAGAGTTCCCCAATTCCAAAGCCGAGCATTTTCATCAGTGCTCCGCGTGCAGCACGGCATTCTGCCCAGAGTTCGGCGTCCGCCAGGTCGGACTCGGCAATTCTCTCCGGCCAATGTTCTTCTATGGTTCTCTCGAGCCTGTCACAGATCCTTTCGTCAACGAGGAACCTCTTGTCGACGGCTGCCAGCGCGCCCTCGCTCATGGCAACCCGTAGGCGCAAACAAGCAGGGCCTCCTCCATTACGCATGGATTCGCGAACCTCGACGATTTCCAATCGTGTGATGACGCCTTGGCCCACCACGCTATCGTTCAACCATTTCCACACAGCAGAGTTCTCTCGGCATTCGCCCGGTACGACCAGGGCCATTCCGCCGCAAGGCAGTGTGACCAGTTGCGAGTTGAACAGATAGGAACCCACCGCATCTGCAAGTGATACTCGATCCGAAGGCGCCTCGATAATCTGGACCGAAGGTACTCGCATGCGGATGGTTTCGAGGACTTGGTCGCGATCCTCGAAGGCCTGTTGGTGTGTCAACAAGACATTCTCGTTCGCGACCGCCACCACGTCATTGTGGAAGGCACCGGCTTCTATCGCCGCAGCACTTTGTTGGACGTGGAGTTGCCCCTCGGCGCTCAGGCCATGGCGCCGAGCCACGGCTTCCCCCGCGATCCGATTCTGCCGGGCGGGGTACCTGCCGCTTGAAACACCGTAAACGAAGATCTCGAGGCCGTGTTCGCCATGACTGGCTGTTAGCCGCATTGCATTGGCGGCTCCTTCGTCTGTTAGTCTTGCGGGGAGCGGGTCATGCACGGCGAACAGACGCTTATCGGGAAATGCCAGCCGAAGTTGTCGCACAGTCTGTTGTGCCTCGATGCTGCGATGGAGCATCGACGAAAGGTTTGCGACTGTCAGGTGGCAACGCCCGTCGCGCGTGTCGGGGGCGGGCGAGACGGTCGCTGCATTAGCGGTCCACATCGGGGATGCGGAGAACACACTCGTCAGCAATGCCGGATCGCTTGCCCAGGCGGCGGAGTAGACGTCATCGTCGCTGCCTGCGAAACCAAGATCTCGTAGCCACGGAGCGAAAGGGCGGTCATGCGGCAGCAGCAGGCCTTGTGTTAGGCCAAGCCCGAGCATTCGCCGCATCTTGCCAATCCCCTGGATGGCCGCTTTTCGAGGGCTTGAGACCACGCCGGCATTCCGCGCAGAGGCGACATTTCCGAACGAGAGGCCCGCATAATTGTGGCTCGGGCCGACCAGACCGTCAAAATTGACTTCACGCACCATTGGAATGATCCCTTCGGGCTGATCGCAGGCCGCGAATGTCGCTGGTTTGGTCGATCACTGCTTCTGCTTCGAAGCTGGCGACCGGATAGGCGCAATAATCAGCCGCGTAAAAGGCGCTTGGCCGGTGATTGCCCGAGGCACCCAGCCCGCCGAACGGCATCGTCGCGGCGGCGCCGGTCGTGGGCCTGTTCCAGTTGCACACACCGACGCGTGCGCGAAGCGCATAGCAATCCCACAAGGATTGATCTGAAGAGATCAGCCCCCCCGCCAGTCCGAAGGCGGTATTGTTGGCGACGCGGATAGCGGTGTCGAAGTCAGGCACTCGCATGACCTGGAGAAGTGGGCCGAAGATTTCCCGGTCAGGGACTTCCATGTCCGTTACGTCGACGATTGCGGGAGTCAGAAATGCACCCGAACGATCCGGCGGGGATAGCAAGGGCAAAACCACGCGCGCCCCGGATGCCACCAGCGCATCATAGGCGGCGCGCACGCGATCGGCAGCGTGAGCGGATACCAGCGGTCCCATTGCTGGCTCCGGAGCTTCGTCCCAGCTGCCGATCGACAAACGCTGCGCGTAGTCGACGACAGCTGCAAGCGTTGCGTCACCGACGCTACCCTTCGGGATAATGAGGCGACGCGCACACGAGCAGCGTTGCCCGGCCGAGATGAAAGCGGAGCTCACGACGATTGAGGCTGCCGCGTCCGGCATCCCGTCCCAAGCGATCAGGGGATTGTTGCCGCCGAGCTCGAGCGCAAGAATGACTTCTGGACGATCAACGAACTGGCGCCGAAGGTGTGCGCCGGTAGCGGCCGAACCAGTAAAGAGTAGGCCATCGATCCGGGATTCGGCGAGGGCGATGCCGGTGTCGCGCCCGCCCTGCACAATGTTGAAAACACCATCCGGCAGGCCAGCCTCTTGCAACAGACCATCAATGATTTCGCCAACGAGGGGCGCTTCCTCCGACGGCTTGAAGACGATTGTGTTTCCCGCAAGGAGCGCCGGAACGAAGTGCCCGTTGGGAAGATGGCCAGGAAAGTTGTATGGGCCGTAGACGGCCATTACACCATACGGCCTGTGGCGCAGCACCGACCGGCCGAATGCGGCCTCCCGCTCGGACTCGCCAGCGCGCTCGCTTTGGGACTGGATCGAAATCGCGACCTTGTTGGCCATGGATGCGACTTCTTGGCGGCCTTCCCACAAAGGCTTTCCGGTCTCACGGCCGATTGCCGCAGCGAGCCGTTCTGCGTGATCCGATATCATCTGCCGGTATCGCTCGACGAGCCGAATTCGCTCGAAAAGTGGCGTAGCGGACCAGCCATCGAAGGATCGCCTCGCACGTTCGACGGCCAGAGCGACTTCCTTCGGGCCCGCCGACCTTCCTTCCCAAACTGTTTCTCCCGTCGCCGGGCACACTGATCGGAAATTAGTCATACTGCGACCTGCAATGCGTCAACAGCAAGTAGTTCGCTTGCCTTCTCACAGGTCTGCTCGAACCGAATGAGGACCTCGCGCACTTCCTGTGCTGAAATGGTGAGAGCCGGCAAGAGGCGCACGACATTGTCTCCGCCACCCGTGATCAAGAGTCTCTGTTGGCGCGCAAGATTGATGAACTCCCGATTGACGACTGCTAGCTGCACACCAATCAGGAGGCCGAGCCCACGGATCTCGCGCACTATGTGCGGATAGCGAGCGGTTATGGATTCAAGGCCGGCACGGAATTCTTTAGCGCGCTGGTTCACGGTATCGAGAGTTTCTGCGTTGCTTATCTCATCGAAGGCCGCGATCGCGACGGCCATCGCAAGCGGATTACCGCCAAATGTCGAACCATGTGATCCAATAGTCATACCGATCGCGGCCTGCGCAGTTGCGAGGCAGGCAGAGACTGGAAAGCCTGCGCCAAGGGCCTTGGCAATAGCCATGATGTCTGGCTCGCAGTCCTTGATCCACTGATGAGCAAAAAGACGACCGGTGCGCCCCATTCCACACTGCACTTCGTCAAAGATAAGCAGTACGCCATTGCGCGAGCAGACTCGGCGAAGGTGTCGCAACTTCTTGGGATCGAGCGCTCGCGCGCCTCCTTCGCCCTGCACGGGTTCGACGATCACGGCCGCTGTGCTGGGCGATGCTACCAGTTTCTCCCAGGCAGCGACTTCGTCGAAGGCGGCATGACAAAAGCCCTGCATTGGCGGGCCGAAGCCGTCGAGATAGGCCGCATTGCCGGCAGCGTTCAACGCGGCGAAAGTGCGGCCGTGAAACGAACCTTGGAAGCCGACGATGTCGACGCGTTCATGATTGCCCTTGACCGAAAAATGGCGGCGCGCAGTCTTGATCGCGCATTCGATCGCCTCGGTACCAGTGTTGGCGAAAAAGGCCGTATCTGCAAATGTGGCGGCGATCAGGCGCTCTGCCAGCTGGGATTGTCCGGGAATTTGCAAGCCGTTGCCAACATGCCAAAGGCGTTCCGACTGGCGTTGCAATGCATCCACAAGTGCAGGATGGCAATGACCCAAGGCGTTGACGGCGACCCCCCCGATGCAGTCGAGCCATTCTAAACCATTCTCATCGAACAACCAGCTTCCGAAACCCCTTACGGGTGCAATAGGCGCGGGTGCATAGACCGGCATCACCGAAGAGATCATATTCGCAGCCCCTTACCGAGTTGAGGTAATGAGAATATGCCAACATTCGCCGGATAATAGCGAAAAAGAGGCTAGCATTAATTACCAGAAGGAATGTTTGGGCCGTCTTTCGGAGCTGGTACACCTGCTGACGTTGTGATACTGCCGCGGCTCGGTGAGCAAGCAGGTCATCAGCGGCATTATCCTGCCTTGGCGCACGACGAGAAGGTGCAGTCCTTCAGTCAGTCGGCTGACAATCTGTCATTTTCCTGCTCGGCGATCAGTTGCGCCCGCAATGCGAGCGCATCGATCTCGGCGCTTGCGAGCTTGCAGAGTATCAGGGCTGAAAGCCGGGCCTGCTCTGCGAAACTTTCAGGCCAGGCGAACTCCTGTTCACTATGAATGTCGCCACCCCGAACGCCTAGTGTGTCGATTCCCGGGAGCCCCTGCGCAAGCAGATTGTTGCCTTCGCAGACGCCACCGGATGGCTTCCAGCCGATTGACAGGTCAAGTAGTGCGCCCAACTCGCGAACCTGGCCAAACAGGACCTGTTGGGCGTTGAAGAATGGCTTCGCCGGACGATGTACCCCGCCATGGACCTGGACGGATATGCCGCCTCCTTCCATTGTGGCGGTCGCAATGCGCACCTGCTCGTCGATCCAGATCGCACCCGCTTGGTCAGGGACTCGCACGTCGAGTCGCAGCACGGCACGGTCAGGAACCGAATTCAGCGCACCACCCCCATCGATGCGACCTACATTGATGGTGACGCCGTCCCGGACTCCGTTGAGATCTGCGAGCTTCGTAGCGATACGCGCAGCTGCGACCAGCGCGTTTCGACCGCTGGCGAAATCACGACCGGCGTGCGCGGCCCGCCCAAAAATTGCGATGTGGTAATTCCCCGACCCCTTTCGTGCTGATACGAGCGAACCATCGACAAGTGTAGGCTCGTAGGTAAGCCCTATGTGGCAGTTCCGACCAAGTTCGGCTAGCAAGGCGGCTGAGCCCATCGAGCCCGTCTCTTCGTCAGGGGACAGAAGCACCTGGAAGCCCAGCTGCGAAGCTAGCGGGTGGCGCTCGAATGCGGCGAGCGCACCCAGCATGACACTGATGCCGCCTTTCATGTCGGCGATTCCGGGGCCGTTGATGCTGCCATCGGCAAGCGGTCGAACTGCCTGAAACGGACTGTCAGCGGGAAAGACCGTGTCGTAATGTCCGGTCAACGCGACCTGAACGGGTGCTTCGGGGCGCAATCGGAGTAGGAGGGATTGCCCTGCCGGTGTAGCGCAAGCCTCGCCTCGCGTGTTTATCTGCAGTGCTTCGTCAAGCGAAATGGCTTCAAGATCACCATCAAAGGCACTTAGGACTTCGAATAGGCAATCAGCCATTGTGGCCAGCCCCAGCAGGTTGGAACTCCCGCTGTTTATCTCCGACCACTCGATCGCACGAGCAACCAAGTTCGGCCCTGTCTTCGCGACGGCATCCAGGACTGCTTGATCGGCATCGCTGATCTGGAACCGTCGAGTGCAGGATGGCCATTGCTCCACAATCAATCTCCAACTTGCCTTTGCCTTTATGGGGCGGCTTTGTTGCAACATGGCGCCCGCAATGCTTTTCCTCCCTTATGCGGCCCCCACATGATTAGTCAGGTAACGCCGCTCAGTGAGTCGCACTTCAGGCCCAAGCATGGATGTCAAATCAAGGGCTATGGATCCGCGATTGAACCTTTGATTGAGATCGGCAATCAGGAGCCAGAACACAAGCGACTTCGTTTCGCTGATATATGAGGTTTGTGAATGGAATCGACTCGCAAGCATCTTCCACCTCTATCCATGCTACTGGGGTTCGTTGTTGCCGCGAGGCACGGCACGATTTCTCAAGCGGCAAGGGAAACTGGCCTCACACAGGGCGCGGTAAGCCGGCAGATTGCCTCGCTCGAGGGCTGGGTCGGTTGTGAGTTGTTCGACAGGGTTGGACGCAATGTTGTGCTGAATGCTGCGGGAACGACCTATCTGGGCGAAATCGAACCTGCCCTCCGGCGTATCGCACGGGCAACGGGCAAGTTGATGAGCACGCCTGGGGGGCGGATCGTCGAAATTGCAACCTTGCCCAGTTTTGGCATGCGTTGGCTCGCGCCGCGCTGGAGCCGGCTATCTGCTCTCCACCCTGACCTCACGGTAAACATCTCCGCGCGATCTGAAGAATTCGACTTTGCTGTCGAGCCTTTCGATCTGGCTGTCCATGTCGGGCAAGCAGACTGGCCGAATGCCCAACATGACCTCCTTTTCAGCGAACGTGTCGTACCTGTGGTGGCTCCAGCGCTCGTCCGTGATCGCGCAATCCGCTCGCCGAGTGACCTCCGAAACATCCCTCTGCTCGTCCAGTCGCGACGTAAGGATGCTTGGAAGCGCTGGTTCGAAATTGTTTCCGTCCCTTACGAGGAGCCTCCCAGCACCACCAGTGTGGCCCACTTTTTGATGTTAGCCCAGGCTGTTGCTGCGGGAGCCGGCGCGGCCTTGTTGCCAACTTTCTTGATCGAGGCCGAGCTTCAATCTGGCAGTCTGGTTGTTCCTTTCGACGTCCCGTTGGGCGAGGACCGCAGCTACTACTTGGTCTACCCCAAGGAAAATCTGGAGAAGCAGGCCGTCAGACAGGTCCGGGATTTCATTTGCGGAGAGGCCAGCGGTCATCAGGCCTAGTGTCGGTCCGCCGCTCCTGAAGCCTATACCCATTATGTGTGGTTTCCCATCGCATGCTACGCCTGCTGGGTACGCGAGCGAACTCGCCGACCGATCATAGCGGTTGTCGCCAAGCCCATCGCGCATGCCAATGCGACGATTCCAAAGAGCATCCGGTAGCCGCTCTCGCCTGGGAAACTGTCCAGGAGAAAACCTGCAACTGGGGGCACGAAGATGTCGGGCGTAAAGCCGACCAACGAAATCAGACCGGTTGCTGAGCCAGTGCTCGATTCGGGAATCCGGCACTCCTCGATCAGCGCGAAATAGACCCCTCGGATCGCGAAGACAGCCAGCGATGCGCATGCAAGGTTTGCGATCATGATGGGGGCATTTTTTGCGGTTCCCGGAGATATCGCAAAGGTCATCATGCTTGCAACGAGGATGGCGAAGGCGAACACCACCGTCTGCCAAACTCCCCAACGGTCGGCTGCAAAGCCGGCCGCCATGGCTGCAACTGGCTTGAGCCAAATCTTCCCAACCGCAATGGCACTTGCCGCCGCAACCGACAGTTCCAGCATGCTCGAACTATAGGGCGTGAAATAATAGAGCGCCGTGTAGGCAGTGTAGCTGCTCAAGACGATCAGCGAGATCAGCCATAGGTCTGGATTTGGGAGCAATTCCCGCCATCCGCTGTAAGATGCTGCCTGCAATTTCGCGCCGCTCGGTGCTGCGCGGTCGAGCGTGAAAAACGCGATGATCCCAAGTGCGATGTTCAAAACGGCAAAGCCGATGATGACCGTGCCGAGCGCGCCGCTTGTGCTTCCCGCCCAAGCAAACACCGCGACTCCGGCCGCTCCAATAGCGCCTTCTGTAACGCCGCGGACACTTTCGAGCAGGCCAAAGGCGCGGCCCTGGCTCCCGGCGACCGCCCATTCGCGTGTTGCGCGGATCATTGTGCTCCAGCACACAACGGTCATGGCGCCCCAAAGCACGTAGAGGAGAAGGGTGAATGGATAGGACGGAAACGAAGCGAAAAACGCTCCACCTATGCCGGTTCCGATCAACCCGATCGGAAGCAGAGTGCGAGGCTTGAACCTGTCAGCAAGCCAGCCTCCCGGGACGTAGCCGATTAGTGATGCCAGGCCATATGCCGACGAAAGACTGCCGATCTGCACATTCGTTTGGCCGAGAGCGAGACGCAGGGGATCGTAATAGATTTCATGCAGAAACGGGAACAGAAACAGCGTGGTACCTGCGCTGCCCAATACCAGCATTGTGATTGACCTGCGCAAGCCTGCCCCCCGTATCTTGCATGTCAGTAAGCAGAGTGTTCAGAACGGGAGCGTTTCGCGATGTCCTCGTGTCCGAGTGCACTTGGTGAAATCACTTTGGTAAGCCGACAGCAAGTTCTTCTGATTCTCAAAATACGCATTGCCGCAATGCCTTCCGCCATTCCGTCAGGGACCCTGCGCCCAGTTCCTTCGGACATGTTCTGCAATTCCGTCTCACTCTCGGATTTGCCGACACAGTCGGCCCGAAGCCTGTTGCAGATTGATGGATCGGCTTAGCCAAAAAGCCTGGGCTTATCTGTCGCCTCCAGCTGCAATGGAATTGGAGGCAATTGACCTGCTGAAGAGAAGTAGGGGGAGCAGAGCCAATACAGCACAGCCAAGCGCCAAGGCTCCGATTTGCTGATACGTTCCTCCGTTCAGCAGGATCAGCCCTGAAATCGCGGGTGCTGATGCGCTTCCGATTCCCTGACCTCCACGCGCAACCGCGGCGAGCGGCGCTCCACCCGAGGCGGCAGCAAGGCCGAGAAGATATGGCAGAGTGAAGACATAGGCAGTGCCGGACACGCACATGGCAATTGTAAGCATCGTCTGGTCGCCCGAATGGGTAACCGCATAGGCGCCTAAGCCGGTTATCAGGTACCCAAGGACCAACGGTGGTGTCCTTCCGAACCGGGTGCCAAGCCGATGCGCCAAGGCAGGTCCGGCTAGAGAGCAAGTAGCAGAGATAGCCATTGCATAGCCGGCTTGAGCTTCGGTCACACCGATAGATTGGGCGATACCTTCAATGAAGTAGTAATATCCGTTTGCCAAAATCGCGAGGAGTGCAGCGACAAGGCCCAGCGTAACCGCGCGGGCGTCGATAGTGGCAAGATGTTGCTTCGCCGTCGTGTCGACCACCTGGGCTCGTGGAGGGATGTTTCGGAGCAATGGGACGAGGGCCAACACAACAATGCCCAAGGCTACGAAGATTCCGCGCGGACCAGCCCAGTCAGGCAAGAGTGGCAAAGTCACAAAGAGCATTACTGCCAATCCCACGACGGCGGCCCATATGAGAGCAAACGTTCTATCCGCATTGGGGGTTTCCGCAGCGGTTGCGGCAATTGCAGCATAGAGCAGCCCCTCACCGATCCCGCCTATCAAGCGTGACACAACGAGGAACTCCGCGCCATGGCTCAATGCTGAGCCAGCATAGCCAGCCAAAACCAGCAACGCACCTGCGAAAGCTAGCTTTCTTCGGTCAAGACGCAACAGGTAGGGCGCCAGTCCAATCGATACCAGCGATGCACAGGCGATCTGCCCCGCAATGATGAAGCCGATCCAACCTTCAGGAATCGCGTAGGCCTTGACTATGCCGCCAACCACAAAAGGCATCGTATAACCGCCAATCTCGGCAATCAGCGATCCCGCAAGCATTCCCGAAATCGAGGCGAAGCGTCCAAGCAAATTTTGACCTTCCGAACTCCAAACACTAGTGTATGGTAGAGAGGTTGTTTCAAGAGTCCAGAGGGCAGGCGAGTCACGTGACCGATTTTTTCGATGCAATTGTGGTAGGCGGTGGTCACAACGGTCTGACTGCGGCCGCATATCTTGCCCGTTCGGGTGCAAGAGTTCTGGTCCTCGAGCGTCGCCAAATTGTGGGCGGGGCTGCCGTGACCGAGGAAGTGATGCCGGGGTGCCGTGTGTCATTTTGCTCGTATATCGCCAGCATGCTTACCCCCGCCGTGGTCAAGGAACTGGGGCTCGCTGATCATGGGCTGAAAATGGTCGCATGCGACCCGGCGCTTAATGTGCCGACATCCGATGAGGGCCTCGTGACGCTTTGGTCCGATCCGTTGCGGACTGCGGCAAGCCTTCGGACCTACAGTCGGAAGGATGCCGACAACTTCGTAGCGGTCGAGCATCAACTCAAGGCGCTCGCTCGCTACCTGCAGCCGTTCTTTCTCAAGCCTCCGCCGGCTCTGAGCGGGAGCTTGGTCGACCGGCTCGGGGAATTGGCATCAATGGCCCGCCAATTCTGGGGAATCTCGCGAGATGAAATTGCATCGATGACGCGGTTTCTGACCGGCTCCCTCGCCGAATTTCTCGAGCGACACTTCGAAAGCGAGGAGACGCACCGGCTCTTTCTGGCCAACAACGTTTACGGCAAGCATGGGGGGCCATATGATCCGGGCTCGACCCTAGGCTTGTTGTTCCACCTGTTGGGCGGTGGTGATAATAGCATCCAGGGCTTCAGCGGCCATGTTATCGGGGGGATGGGATCAGTCAGCGATGCGCTGGCCAACGCTGCCCGGGGCTTTGGCGCCGAAATCATCACGAATGCAGAGGTTGCGCGGATCTACGTAAAGGGCGGGCGGGCATCCGGCGTCGAGCTGGTCGATGGCCGAGTGTTTCACGCCAAGGCGGTCGTGTCGAATGCGGACCCAAAGCGAACGTTCCTTGGGTTGGTCGACGCGGAACATCTCGACCCGACATTTCGATCGGACATCGCCGCCATCAAAATGGCCGGTCCTTCGGCCAAGGTGAACATGGTCCTGAGCGAGCCACCTTCGATCAGGGGCATGTCGCTCGACGCCACTCCGGCGGAACGCGCGGTCTTTTCGGTCATGGGCAGCATGGAGGCTATGCAGCGCTGCTATGATGCCTCAAAGTTCGGCGAAGTGGCAGACGAGCTGTGGGTCGATTGCGTGGTTCCAAGTTTGGTCGATCCCACGCTCTGCCCGTCGGACCGCACCATGCTCACTTGCTTTGTCCAGTATGTTCCTTTTCGGCTGCGAGAGGGGGACTGGGACTCGCGACGTGAAGCGCTCGGCGATCAGGTGGTGCAACAGATTGGCCGGGTCGCGCCCAACGTCCCTGGCAGCATCGTCGCACGTAAAGTCATCACACCGCTGGATTTGGAGCGCACCTACGGACTGACCGAAGGCAACATCTTCCACGGGGATCTCAATCTCGCCCAGTTGTTCTTCATGCGCCCGCACCCCGATTGGTCGGGCTACCGCACGCCTGTGGCCGGTTTGTATCTGTGCGGCGCGGGCACGCACCCCGGTGGGGGCGTGACGGGAGCTCCTGGCCGGAATTCAGCACAAGTCATTCTGAAGGATTTGCGCCGATGAGCCGATATTCGGCGTTCGCGCTTCTCAGGAACTGGCTTGGTGGCAATACGGATTGGGATCCGGTTTGGCGCTCCCCCGAACCGGCGAGCAGCTACGATGTGATTATCATCGGAGCTGGCGGCCACGGCCTTGCGACCGCCTACCATCTGGCCAAGCACTACAGGCCTGGACGCATTGCTGTGATTGATAAGGGGTGGCTCGGCGGCGGTAACACCGGCCGCAACACGACCATCGTGCGCTCGGACTATTTCTACAAGGAAAGTGCCGACTTCTACGACCATTCGCTCCGTCTCTATGCCAGCCTTTCGCAGGAGCTCAATTTCAACATCATGTATTCCGCCCGCGGAATCCTTAATCTCGCGCACAGCCGGCACGAGGTCGATTTTCAGCGCCGAATTGTGAACGCGATGCAGTTGAACGGGATCGATGCCGAACTGCTCGGACGGGAGGAAGTGCTCAAATTCTGTCCTGTCCTGAATGGCGATCCTAATGCAAGGTTTCCCATTTACGGGGCCATGCGCCAGAAACGAGGAGGGACTGTCCGGCATGACGCGGTAGCCTGGGGCTATGCACGGGCAGCCGATGCCCTGGGTGTCGACATCCTTCAGAATACCGAAGTCACCGGGTTCCGCCGGGACATCAGCGGCGGTGTGCAGGGCGTCGAAACAAGTAAAGGCTTCATTGGTGCGACCAAGGTGGGGATCGCCACGGCCGGTCATTCGTCAGTGGTCGCGCAGATGGCCGGTTTCCGATTGCCTGTCGCCAGCTATGGGCTCCAAGCCTTTGTCTCCGAACCGGTCAAGCCCGTCTTGCACACCGTGATCGGTTCAGCCGTGATCGGAAGCTATTGCAGCCAGTCGGACAAGGGCGGCATTGTGTGCGGTGGCGGCATCGATCCCTATCCGTCCTTTGCCCAGCGCGGAAGCGCAGCGACAATGGAAAAAGTGCTTGCCGGCATCGTCCAGCTTGTTCCGACCTTCAGTAGTCTGCGCCTCCTGCGCCAATGGGCTGGAATCGTCGACTACACGGCCGATAGCTCGCCGATCATTGACCGCAGTCCGGTACCGGGGATTTATCTGAACGTCGGCTGGGGCGGAGGCGGGTTCAAGGCGATCCCGGCCGGCGGTGAGGCTTTTGCGCACTTGATCGCGAAGGATGAGCCCCATCCGCTAACCACCGCCTTCGGACTCCAGCGTTTCAGGGATGGCGCGCTCATCGACGAAGCTGCGGCAGCCGGGATTGAACACTGACATGATGCGGATTGCCTGCCCGAACTGTGGCCTGCGCGACGAGCGCGAATTTGCCTATGGCGGCGAAGCCCATATCGACCGACCAGAGCTGGACTGCGACGACCAGGCTTGGGAGGAGTATCTCTTCCTGCGCGCCAACCCCAAGGGCGAGCATGCCGAGCGATGGGTCCATGTGCACGGTTGCGGGGTCTGGTTCAATCTGATCCGGCATACTGAAACACACGAGGTCGTAGCGGTTTACGTAATGGGAGTTGCGCGGCCGTGACCGGTTACCGACTTTCCCATGGCGGCGGCAGGATCGATCGCGGCCAGTCCATCGACTTTTCGTTCAATGGCAAGCGCTATGCAGGCCTTGCGGGCGATACACTGGCGTCGGCCTTGCTCGCCAACGGCGTGCAGCTTGTCGGACGGAGCTTCAAGCTCCATCGACCACGCGGTATTATGGGAGTCGGCTGCGAGGAAACCAACGCACTGGTTCAACTTGAGCACGGCCTATCCTCCATTCCCAACGTGCAGGCCACCATGATCGCTCTGGAGGAAGGGCTGGTTGCCCAGAGCATCAATGCCTGGCCTTCACTGACCTGGGACATTGCTGGCGTGAATGATCGTCTCCGCGGACTGTTCTCTGCCGGATTCTACTACAAGACATTCATGTGGCCGGACTGGCACTGGTTCGAATGGCTGATTCGGCGCGCCGCCGGACTTGGCAAGGTGCCGGTCGTGCCCGATCCGCAGCGCTACGAAGCGCGTCATGTGGAATGTGATCTGCTAGTGATAGGTGGAGGCAGAAGGGGGTTGGCCGCTGCGGCACAGGCAGCGCGAGACGGCAAATCGGTATTGCTTGTCGATCTGGATCAGGGTCTTCCAAGCCTTGAAGGTGTTCGGACCTTTGAAAAGACTGCAGCTCTTGGAGTCTGGGATCATGGTTTTGTGCTGGCCGCATCGGAAGGTCGGGTACTCCACCGCATCCGGGCCGAGCAGATCATTCTCGCGACGGGCAAGCAAGAGCGCGGCATCGCATTTGCGAACAACGACTTGCCCGGCATCATGCTCGCCGGTGCGATCGGCAGATATGTCGCGGATTATGCGGTGGCGCCGGGTCGATCCGGCATTTTCTTCGTCAACAACGATCTGGGCTGGCGGTCCGCTATTGAAGCTGCGCAGTGTGGTGTAGGGGTGCGCGCCATTGTCGATGCAAGGCCGCAGGTGCTGCCCGAACTTGCCGATCGCGCCCGTGCGCACGGAATCGATCTATTCTTTTCGTCATTAGTCCGGTCGGCCCATGGGCGCGGACGCGTCACCGGCGTCACCATAGAGAAGCCGGATGGCCTGAGTCGTCTCGCGTGCGACTTTGTCGGGGTCTCGGGAGGCTGGAACCCTGCTTCCCAACTGTGGACCATGGCTGGCGGTCAGACGAAGTTCAACGAGCGCAGCCAGAGTTTCCAGCCGGATGGGTTGGTCGCCAATGTCGAATGGGCAGGCCCCGAACCGATTGAGGCGGAGCCCATCTGGACTGTCCACGGCGGGGATGAAAAGACCATGTTCGTCGATTTTCAGACCGATGTGACCGTGGCAGACATCAAGCTGGCGGCCCGCGAAAACTATCGAAGCGTTGAGCATCTCAAGCGCTACACTGTGTTGGGAATGGGCGTCGACCAGGGAAAGCTGAGCTCGGTCCCCGGCGCCATGATCCTCGCGGAGACCATCGGCGCGGAACCCGGAACGCTGTCCGCAAGCAAGGTTCGTCCGCCCTTCGTTCCTACAGCCTTTGGTCTGATCGGTGCTGATCTACGCGGTGAACGCTTCCGACCTCGTCGGTATCTGCCCGCACACGAATGGCATGTACGCGAAGGTGCTGTGTTCGAGGATATTGGATGGGAAAGGCCGGCGGCATATCCGGTTGGCGGGGAAGACATCCAGGCGGCAGCTGAGCGTGAAGCCGCAGCGGTCCGAAGTGGCGTTGGTCTTCTCGACGGTTCGCCGCTTGGCAAAATTCTCGTGGCCGGCCCCGAAGCTGCAGCGTTCCTCGACCGGGTCTATG
The DNA here is from genome assembly GCF_012641315.1 of Novosphingobium sp. ERW19. Lineage (NCBI taxonomy): Bacteria > Pseudomonadati > Pseudomonadota > Alphaproteobacteria > Sphingomonadales > Sphingomonadaceae > Novosphingobium > Novosphingobium sp. ERW19. The sequence goes on along the minus strand of NZ_JABAIC010000011.1, from coordinate 97,128 downwards.
TTGGCACCCCCTCGACGCTCAAGCCCGGGCGGATCCGGTACGGGCTTGTCCTCAACGAGAACGGTACGATCCTGGATGACGGGGTCTATGCTCGTCTCCAAGACGGGAGTTTCCTGCTCAGCCCGTCCAGTGCCTTCGCTGACCGGATGGTCCGCCTGCTGGAGGATCTGCTTCAATGCGAATGGCCGATGGATGTTGTCGTTCAAGACGTGACTGAGCAATATGCTGTCTGGACTGTTGCGGGCCCGAACGCACGAAATGTGCTCGAGGCATTGCAGCCCAGTTTTGATCTCTCAAGTGAGCGTTTTCCACACTTGTCCGTCCGAGAGGGACAACTCGACGGATCGGAAGTACGTATTCAGCGCGTGAGCTTTTCTGGTGAGTTGAGCTACGAGATCCAGGTGCCAGCGGGGCAGGCGGTGCAGATGGGCGATGCGCTGATGGCGGCTGGCAAGCCCTATGGATTGGTGCCCTATGGGATAGAGGCACTCGAAATCTTGCGTATCGAAAAGGGCTACATTCATGTTGGAACTGATACCGACAGCGAGACCCAGCCCGGTGATATCGGTTTTGGCGGAGCCATCGCCAAAAAGCAGAGCGATTTCCTTGGGCGGCGAGCGCTGACGCGTCGCTCATCCTTATCGCCATATCGTAAGCAACTGGTGGGCCTGACCTCGCTTTGCGGCGGGATATTGCCGGTAGGTGGTCATGTGCGGGCTCCCAGTGGGCAGAGCGGAGGATTCGTTACGAGCAGCCAGTTCAGCCCCGTGCTGGGACGGGGCGTTGCCTTGGGATTGGTCGAGCAGGGGCAGCGGCGCCTTGGTGAAATCGTCGAGATCGTCTCGCTGGGGAGGAGTTGGCAGGCCAGGATTTCAGAGACGGTCGCCTATGACCGCGAGGGAGGTCGCCTTGACATTTGATCTCTCAATTATTCGTTTGTCGGTTGATCTGGCTCGCCATCCAGAGTTGAAAAGCCCGTTAGAGTGCTGCTTCAACATCCGGTTGCCTGATTTCGGCGAGTTGCATGGCGACACGTCCACCTGTCTAGGGCTGCGCGCCAGTCGGTGCGACTGGTTACTGCTGGGCTCTGCATCTGAAATGGCCGGTCGTGTTTCTGGGATGAGGGCGCAGCTTGCCGGGGCACCCGCAATCATCACCGATGTATCCGACAGCTTTGTTGCTGTTCACAATGTCGATAGCGTGCAGCTGGCGACGCATTCTGCTGTGTTGCTGCGGGGGGATGAAGCGCGGCCAATGCAGATCGGTCAAGTCGATGTCATGGCGTTTTGTCAGAGGGGCTTGGTGACCATTTTAATACCCCGGTCATATCGCGGCGCACCATGTTGGCAGGATCTAACTCATAAGCGGCAATAAGGCTGCGCTTTTGGGTAGTGCACAAGCCTCTTCGATGCCAAGGTATACCAAAGAGGGATTTCGCAGTTGACAAGGGACGTCAAAGCGAATATTTTCTCTTGATCGGTATACCATGGGGGCGGATCGTGACAGACACACTGGGGAGAATCAATTCCTTCGGCCGGCTAATGGCTGCAACTATGCTCGCGCTACCGCTCGCGTCGCCTGCGCTCGCACAGTCCACTGAAACAAGTGACGAACAGCCGGCAATCGGAGAGATCGTCGTTACGGCGACCAAGCGGCCTGAGCGCCTGCAGGACGTGCCAATCTCGGTACAGGCTGTCACAGGTGACCTTCTTCGAAGCGGCGCAGTGCAGAATTTCGAGGATGTGCAAGTTCCAGGGCTTCGCGTGTCGCGAGGCGGTATGGCTGATACCATCACCGTTCGCGGAATCGGTTCGGGGCAGAATTTGGGCTTCGAACAATCTGCGCCCATGTACATCGATGGCATCTATTATGGTCGGGCCCGCACCCAACGCCTTGGCTTCCTTGACATTGATCGAATCGAATTTTTGAAGGGTCCACAACCAACGTTTCTGGGCAAGAATGCAATTGCGGGCGCCATTAACGTAGCCACCCGCCGGCCTGGTGATAAATTTGGTGGTGAGATTGAGTTCAGCTATGAACCGGTCACCAATGAAAAGGCGGCATTTGGTGCAGTCGACATCCCTCTTGGGCTGGACTGGTCCACCCGTGTCGCCTTGCGATACCGAAAGTCTGAAGGTTATCTCACAAACACGATAACCGGTCGCAAGGAACCCGAGATTGAAGATCTTCTGGGTCGTATAACGATCACAGGAAATTTGGCAGACAGGCTCACGATGACGGCCATCGGCTACTTTGGGAATAATGACGACCGAGGACGCAATAACCAGTCGGTCATATGTCAGCCCAATTTCCGGCGTGACATTTCCGACGCAGTTCGTGAGCCTTGTCTGTTCGATCGCTTCAAAGCCTCGAGTGGACTGATCCCGTCTGCTGCAGAAATAGCGCGGCCAGACCTCTATACTGACGATAATGGTGGTTCATTCTATAATCGCTTGCGCTCGGGCGGCGGCACACTTTTGCTGGACTATGAATTTGGTGATGGAGTGACGCTGAGCTCCGTGACGGGCTACTACAAGTACAAAAACTACCAGTTTATCGATACCGATCAAGGTGTTGCCAATTATTCCACAGCGACATTCACCGAACGCTATGATCAATTCAGTCAGGAACTCCGCCTGGTTTCGCCCAAGGATGGTGCGTTCAAATGGTTCCTCGGAGCTTATGTCGACAAGAACAACAACGATGTTATCAGCACCTCGGACAACGATGCGCGTAATCTACTGCCGCTCGTGGTCCCGCCTCCGGCAGGGTCGACCAACCGGACTCCGGCATTTGTAAACGCTCGTATTATCGGTAGCGTTCAGGACAGCGTCGAAGATGCCTCATCATGGGCGCTGTTCGGGGAGGCGAGCTATGCCTTCGGTCCGGTGACGATCCGTGGCGGACTGCGTTACGAAGAAGTCAAGAAGGATCTCGCATTTTCCGGGTGTGAATCTACTCCCTATGCGGGCTGCACTCCCCTACCAATCCTCACCGCGAGCCGAAAGGATGAGAAGCTCCAGCCGGCCATCACGCTCGAGTATCGTCCGGCGCAAGATGTGATGATCTATTCCAGCTTCAAGAAGGGTTTCAAGTCGGGGGGGTTTTCGGGCACGGATGGTGGACCATTTAACCCCGAGAATGCAAACGCCTATGAGATCGGTTTGAAAAGCCGTTTCTTCGACCGACGAGTTTTGCTCAATCTCACTGCATTCCGAAGTGATTACAAGGACCTACAGGTTTCTTCCTTCGATCCCGCTACCTCTAACTTCCAGACAACAAATGCGGCATCCGCGCGCACACAGGGTGTAGAAGCGGAACTCCAGTTTGCGGTGGCAAGGAACTTCAGACTTTCGGCCAATATCACTTATCTCGACGCAACATACGAGAACTTTGCCACCGCGCAGTGCTTCGCAGGCCAAACAGCTGCTCTTGGCTGCAATCCTGCAAACAACACGCAAAATCTGTCGGGTATTACAACCCCATATGCACCAAAGTGGTCGGGAAGCATTGCTGCGGACTGGTCACAGGAGATCGGGAGCGGGTTGACGCTTCGGGCAGGTAGCGACCTCTATTTCACGAGCCGGTTCGCGACCTTGACCGACATCAATCCGAACTCCTTCCAGGAGAAATTTGCCAAACTTAACGCGAGGGTCGGCCTTTCAAGCGAGAGTGGCTGGGATTTGTCGCTGGCGGTTCGCAATCTGACAGACAATCGTACGGCAGCGTTCAAGAACACGATCCCGGGCGGATTCAACTCCATTGCCGCATTCACCGAACCGCCGCGCACCTTTACAATTCAAGCGCGCTACCGGTTCTGATCCGGCGAACATGCAGAGCCGGGCTGGTATTGATTGGCCGGCTCTGCCAGTTCAAGGGCTGTCGGGGCTGGAATGAGCAACGCAAGAAAGAGAGATCCGAAGCACATCGTCGCCGCTATCTGCATGGCGTTGTCTGGCATGGCAGCGCTGGTTTACCAGATCGTCTGGACCCACAAGATGGCGATGGCGATTGGAACGGCACAAAGCGCCGTCGCGATCATGCTGGCCAGCTTTCTTGGCGGTCTTGCGCTGGGCGGTTGGATGGCCGCGCGCTGGCTCAATTCTGGCGTCGATGCAGGCAGACGCTACGCGTTTCTAGAGCTGTTCATTGCGGTCTGGGCCATCGCCGTTCCTCTGCTATTTCCTCTGTTGCAGACGCTGCTGATCGGACTGTTGTCGAGCGGAGCGCATTTGCCGCCTGATGCAGGTTGGGCCCAGTTCTGGGTCTATCTTACGATCGTTGCAGCGGCCTTTGCACCACCGACCATCGCCATGGGAGCCACGCTGCCAATTCTGGTGCGCGCGGTGCGCTGCGGTGTGGACGATGTCGCTGGCCTCTATGCGCTGAATACGTTCGGCGCAGCGGCAGGAGCGATGCTGGCAGGCTTCCTACTGCTACCGTCTTTGGGACTGACTGTGGCCAGCCAGTTGGCCGCAGCGGCCAATATTGTGGCCGCTGTCTTGGCTTGGCGCCACCTGCGCTCCAACGGCCCCGAAAAGAAGCACGATGCGGGAACTGCTGCTTCGCCTGTTCAACGGGTGCTGGTTGCGGCGTTTCTGTCCGGGGTCGCTACTTTCGCACTTGAGGTATTCTGGACAAGGCTGCTGGCAATTCCCTTTGGGGGGACGACTCAAGGCTTTGCGTTCATGCTGGGCCTATGGCTGACGGGACTTGCGCTCGGTGGACTCTATGCTGCGCGGAAGCCGGGAAGTGCAGCCATGGCGCTCACGTTCGGCGCAATCTTGTCCTCGCTGGGCTATCTCGCAATCCTTATTACGGGAGATGCTGAGAAATCCGCGGTTCTGGCTCTGTTTCCGGGAGCCATTGCCTTCGGCATGGCCTATCCGCGCTTCGTCGAGGCGGCAGGCGGAGACCCTGCGAAAAGCGCGGCTGTGGTCTATGCCTCAAATACTGCGGGGGCGGTAGCAGGCGCTATGTTGGCTGGCCATTATCTGCTGGAATCGTACGGCTTCGGCGGAACGCTGCTTGTTGCAGTAACGCTACTTTTCTTAGCTGCTGCGGCCGTTTCTCACATATCAAAACAAACTTATGCATTCGCAGCAGGCGCGCTTGCGAGTATCGGCGGGCTCGTAATTGGAGTGCCGGAACCCTACTCGCTGCTCAAGGCCGGTGTCGTAGACAGAGACACATCCGGTGATCTGGTTTCGCTCAATGTGGGGCGCGTTGCAACAGTCGAAGTGCGCGACCGTGATGACGGTGTACTTATTCGAAGCGATGGGCTGCCGGAAGCACTGGTGCCGCGGGCGGGTACGCCACCAGCCCTGAATGATCAACACTGGCTGACTATTCTTCCATCGCTCGCACGACCGCAGGCCAGATCAATGATGGTGATCGGTCTTGGCGGAGGCGTCAGCCTGGAAACGGTCCCTTCGTGGATCAGCGCCATAGATGTTGTCGAAATCGAAGAACGTATCATCGATGCCAATCGCAGGATTGCGTCGCAGCGTGCGGTGGATCCGCTATCTGACGCCCGGGTCAAGATCGTCCACAATGATGCACGTAACGCAATGCTGCGCACTGGCAAACGCTACGACATCATTGTGTCACAGCCGTCGCATCCTTGGACGGCGGGTTCCTCGAATCTATACACGCGACAGTTTGTTGCGCTCGCCAAGGCGCGCCTCGCCGATCATGGAGTGTTTGTCCAATGGATGAACGCGTCCTTTGTTGATCCACGGTTACTCCGATCTTTCCTCGCAACGCTTGCATTTGAGTTCCCCAATGTCCGGGTATACGAACCGGTTCCGTTCAACTTGATCGTCATGGCTTCGGATGCTCCCATATTGCCAGAGAGCGGGCTTGCTGTAGTAGGGCCGGCCGATGTCCGGCTGCTCGATCGAGCGGGCATCCTGGATGCGGACGATTTCGCCTGGTCGCTCCTCCTTGATGAGGGAGCAGTGCGACGGGCTATTGCAGGGGCCTTTCCGATCAGCGACGACAGGAATTCAATGGCTTTTGAAACAGGGCCGGGGCGGGGAATCCTGACCCGGACGGGACTCGATGCCTTTACCCAAAGGCCTGCGGGCGTGCGGGCCGGTAGCGACTATTCCCGCCTGCGGCTGGCGCAGGCAGGCCTGCTGCCATTCACGCCGGTGACGGAGAGTGGGCTGGTGGCGCTGGCCAGAGCGAAAGGCGCAGCTGGTGATTATGCGGCGCTGGCGGGGATGGATCGGCAACTTGCGTCCGTGACACCTGTTGAACCGGGGTATGCAGCCGCAAATCAGCTACGCTCGGCCTGGCGCCTTGAACGGATTGCTTCCGTCGATCCCCGGCAGCGTGCAGCCATGGCCCAAGAAACGCTGACTATCGTTGATGCCGCGCTGCGCGTCGAGGCAACCACCGATCTGCTGATCCAGCGCGCGACTCTTGCGCAAGTGATCGGCGATCATGCGATGCTGGTGGAAACTGCGCTCGCCTTTGCCGTTGTAGCGAGCCAGTCGAGGGGTGGAACTCTCGAAGCGCGCCGTTCGGAGGCGTTAAAGGCCGCCCTTGGGAGGCTGGAGTCGTCACCGATCCGCCAGCGCGCCATTGCCGCACTTGACGGCGTTGCGCAAAGATAAGGAAACTGTGACGCGGGGCTTGACAAACGTGGCATTGGACAGCCCGCAACAGGTCGTCAACCTGCTGGGCTCATTCCGTTCAATCAAACACAATCGTTCGGGATCCGTTCAGTATGACACGCTGCTCGACATGCCAGCGGACGGCACGCGAGAGGACTGATGCCTCGACTTCCTGACCAATAAGCGTGAGTTCCTCGGCGGTACGAGAATGACTTACGCGCCGCGTGTCCTGCTCGATGATCGGGCCTTCATCGAGATCGGTTGTAACGTAGTGAGCCGTCGCACCGATGAGCTTCACACCGCGGGCATGGGCCTGGTGATAGGGCTTGGCACCTTTGAAGCTTGGAAGAAAACTGTGATGAATGTTGATGCACCGCCCAGCGAGCAATGCGCAAAGATCTGGTGACAAGATCTGCATGTACCGAGCCAGAACAACCAGATCGATGTGATTCTCTTTTACCAGTTTGAGAAGAGCCCGTTCCTGCTCTGGCTTGGTCTGCGGAGTGACGGGCAGGTGATGATACGGGATGCCGTTCCACTCGGTGAATGAGCGCATGTCCTCGTGGTTCGAAACAACAGCTCGGATCTCCACTGGCAGTTGGCCAGCGCGCCAGCGGTAGAGCAGATCATGCAGGCAATGCCCGAAGCGCGAAACCATCAGCAGGATTCTTGGCTTCCTTGAGGCATCGGTGAAGGTCGCTGTCATATCGAACCGTGATGCAATGGGTGCGAAAGAGGATTCAACCTCAGGCAGCGAGGGTATCGCTGCTGACACCGGCTTGAATACGATCCGCATGAAGAAGTCGTCGGCATCCTGATGCTGGTGCGACTCCACGATTGTGAAGTTGGATTCGGCAAGAAAGCCTGTGACAGCCGCGACGAGTCCTGGCCGATCAGTGCAGCGAATGGTAAGGAACATTTTGTTTGTCATATGGATTACGAAGCCATTTCCACAGCAGCCTCAGGTCATTCAATGACCATACAGCAGTGTATGGAAATCGCAAGCGTTGAACTCTGCTCCTGCGGAGCCTATTGCCAACGCGCGGGCCAACTGGCGACTCGTAGATCCTGGCGTTGCGCAAATTTGGTGGGATTGAGGTGGTCAAGGTCCCCATTCTTGCCGTTCTGTTATGAGGTGGGGACATCAGGATGCCTCGCTTTATGCGAATTTGGCATGCTGTTGTTTGATCGTTCGTAATTTTGAGCGGGGTACGGACTGGTGGGAGGTGCGGTGAGCAGCGAAGGAAGCGCCGGTACATTGCGTCGGCGGACAAAGCCCCCAACGTCCAGTTCAAACCGGACCTCGTCGCGCTTAAGTCGCGAAGACTGGATCAATGCAGCGAAAACTATGCTGGTCGAAAGCGGTATTGACGGCGTAAAAGTCGATTTGCTTGCAAAGCGCATGAACGTAACTCGCGGCAGCTTTTACTGGCATTTTGAAGATCGCGACGCGCTGCTCGATGCACTGCTGCATTTGTGGGAAGCAAGTAACACCGAACCAATGCTGGCGGCGATCAAGGCGGCCGGCGCACGCGGCGATCGCGAGGATTTTGATGCGACTGTCGGCCGCTTGTGGATCGACGAAACCGAATTCGACCCGGCATTTGATTCGGCAATCCGTGACTGGGCACGAACCGATCCCGACGTTGCGGAAGCTGTGCACCGCATCGACGACATTAGAGTTGCTGCCTTTGCGGAGATGTTCAAATCTTATGGCTTCACGGGCGACGAAGCGGAGGTCCGCGGTCGCATCATCTATTATCATCAGGTAGGCTACTACACCCTCGGCATCCGCGAAAGCAGCGCCGAGCGCAAGCGCCTTGGAGCGCTCTACGACAAGGTACTGCTCTACTGACTTATGGCTCCAGCCCCCAACCTGTCAGCAAGGTATTTGCGGATGTCGAGGCTGTCGTCTTCCATTGGTGCATACCAGCCATGTTCGAGCGCTCCCATGCTCATACCCTGCTGGACGCGTTCGCAGACTGCCCAATCCTGGCGGTTCGTGATGTCCCAGAAGTCGATCGCGTCGGAACCGTTGAAATTGGGTTGGGAAATCTCCTCCGGATCGAAGAGAAAGCGGCATTCGACAATCGTCTTTTCGGCTGAGATAGGCCAGAGGATGAAGGCGGCACCGTGTTCTGCGCTCATTGAGAGCATCATGTTCGGATAGACGAGTTCGCCCTTGTGCCGAACCAACTCGAATTCGTCGAGCCCTGCGAACGGCTTGCGGGACGTCGTGCCGGTGAACGTGTAGGTCCAGGCTCCTTCGCGATGGGGTACACCATTTTCCCAGTCGAGTTCGAGACCACCCTTCTTGCGGAATACCGGCACGATTTCGCAAAGTTCCGGATGGACACCGCTGCAGTGATAACATTCATTGTAGTTTTCGGCGATGACCTTCCAGTTCGCGGCGACCTCATATTTGATGGTATGCGCGGTCTGTAGTCGGTCCAGCGGGTAATTTGCGAGCCGTTTCGGAGCGAGACCAATATCAGCAACCCCAAGTGCCCTGGGTATCTCTTCCCCAAGCTCTGGGCGCAGTTTCAAGAAGATGAACCCGCCCCAGGTTGCGATACCAACCGGGATCAGGCTGAAATCTTTCACATTGAAATCGTCCGATTTAGTCAGGTGAGGTGCATTGATCAGCGCGCCGTCGAAACCGTAGGTCCATTGGTGATAGGGGCAGCGAATGAAGCCCCGGTCAATTCCCCCGTTGAGGGTAACCCCCCATTTCGAATCATCACCACAAAGTTTTGATCCGCGGTGACGGCAGATATTCTGGTGGGCGCGCAGGCTGCCGTCTTCGAGACGCCCGACAATCACGCTCTCTCCAAGGACCGGCACTACGATAGCGTTGCCGGGTTCTGGTACGTCTTCGCAACGCGCTACACATACCCATTCCCGGCTAAAGAGTGCGCTGCGCTCCCGCTCGAAGAACGCTGGTTCTGTGTAACACCGGAATGGCAAAGACGCCTTCATGGCTGAAGATACAAACTGACTCATCATGACCTCTCGCGAATCCGAATGGGCTCCTTTCCATATTGCCAATGGGTCTTCAATACAATACAGTTCTGTATGGTTTTGATTCGATGCCGTTAAAATGCTGAGGTCAAAAAGGGAGGGATTGATGAGATTCAAGCGGTCAATTTTGCTGCAGACTGCAAGTCTCGCAGTGATGATGCATCCGCAATCTGCGAGCGCTCAGGAGGTTGATCGCAGCGGCTCATCACAGGCCGACGAGATTGTGGTCACTGCTACCCGCCGGGAAGAGACCGTCCTCGATGTTCCTTACAACATCAGCGCGGTTTCAGGAGATACGCTGGAGAAGGCTAACATCACCGATCTTGCTGGGTTGCGGAATAGCACGCCCGGTCTGATTGCGGTTGACTACGGTCCGCGTGCCAACGGCTCGAACAACAACTTCATCATTCGCGGCGTATCGACTGACGCGATTGGTGGGGGTGGAACATCGTTTCCCCGGCTCGGAAGTTCTGCGACATCGACCTATATCGACGACATCCCTGTTTTTGCGAACCTCAAGCTCAGCGATATTTCCCGCGTCGAAGTTTTGCGCGGGCCGCAGGGCACGTTGTTCGGTGCGGGGTCAGTTGGCGGAACAATTCGGTTGATCCGCAATCGCCCCGACATTGGCAAGTTCGATTATGAAGCGAACCTCGCCGCATCGACGACGCGACATGCAGGCAAAGCTGGCTATGACACTGATGTCATGCTGAACGTCCCCATCGGTTCCACGTTAGCCCTGCGTCTAAATGGGGGCTACGAGTATCAGGCCGGGATCATCAACGCGACTAATGCCTATGTTTATGACAAGGATATCAGGTTCAATCCGGAAGCGCAGGTTGTGCTGGCTAATCCGGCAAGCCCCCTTACCAGCCCAGCCGTGACCCGGGCGATCAAGGACATTGACTGGGCGAAAATCTGGTTCGCCCGCGCCGCGTTGCGCTGGCAGCCCACCGATGCCGTGGACATCGAGGCGAGCTATCTTCACCAGAACACCAAGGCAAACGCATTCCCGTTCCGCACTGGCAATTCCGGCTATGAAAATCGTCAGTTTATCCCGGTAAGCCCAATTGATACGGATATCGATCTTGCATCGCTTACCGGGACAGTCGACTTCGGATTTGCGACGCTGACATCCGCGACCTCCTATTCCCGCAGCCGGTCGGATGACCTGTTCGATAATTCCCAGATCGCCAATGCGTTCATCCAATATTATGGAAATTATCCACGTGCTTCGACCACGAATTATAACACAGTTAAGGATCGTTCATTTGTGCAGGAGCTGCGGCTGGTTTCGAATGATAGTGACACGTTCGAATATGTGATTGGGGGATATTACCAGAACCGTGAACAGGGCACATTCTCTCTCTCGACAGTGCCAGGACTTGCAGCCTATTCGACATTGCCAGGAAGCGGCGTTTTTCTTGACACCTATGCCAATGACGTGGTTCTCTACTTCGGAGGGGTTCGGCCCGGCACGCTCAATCCGCCCGACACCTCCTTCACCTTCGATCGTCAAGTGCGTTTTGAGGAGCTGGCGGGTTTCGGGGAATTTACCTGGCATGCGACCCCCGCCTTGTCGTTCACTGGAGGTGCGCGAGTATTTAATCAGAAGTTCCGCCAGAGTACAGTTCAGACATTTCCGACGCTGGGGCTTTTTGGCGGTGATGGTGCGTCAAGGGATCCCGCCTATCTCGCGAACGGGACGTCGCAAGGTTCCGGCTCGCGTTCGGAAACTAAGGCCATTTTCAAAGGGAACGCATCGTACGAATTCGGCGACCAGCTGGCCTATTTCACCTTTAGCCAAGGCTTCCGCTCGGGCGGCGCCAACGCCTACCCGATCGGACCACGATCCTGTCCGGCCTGCGATCCGGGTACCTTCCTGAACTATGGTCCGGACAGCGCCAACAATTACGAGTTCGGCATCAAGGGCCGGTTGCTGGACCGCGCGATCAGCTACTCACTTGCTGCGTTTCGCATCGACTGGCAAGACATCCAGATTGAAATTGCCTCCAGGGCCGGTACACCAACAATTGTCAATGGCGGCCGGGCCAGATCGCAAGGGATCGAGTTTGAGGCTCAGGTGCGTCCGACCTCAATGGTCACAGCATCAATTTCCTACGCCTATACCGATGCCAAGACGACCGAAGTTATTGGTCCGATTGCCTTCGGCGGGCGCAACTTTATCGCACCTTCTGGTACCCGGCTGCCCGGTTCGGCGCGGCACCAGGTGGGTGCCGCCATTGATATTTCGGTTCCGCTGGGTAGCAACAAGGATCGGACCATCGACTTCCATGCCGATGTGAACTGGCGGAGCGATGTACTGTCTAGCCTCGATCCAAATTCTCCGGGATTTGCTAGGCTCGATGGGTTCGCCATGACGAACATGTCGGTCGCCTATGACTGGAGTTCGGCGCTGCGCATGCAGATCTTTGTGACGAACGTGTTTGACGTCGATGGCATTTCAGCGAAAACTGCCGGAAATAACCTTGCGCCGCCGAACATCAGGGCCTTGTACCGTGGGGACTATATTGCGCGGCCGCGGACAGTGGGAATTCGCCTGACGTTGAGACAGTGAGCAAAACGAGGGCAGCACTTGAGCAGGCGCGCGGCGCTCTTGCCGGGAACAGGCCCGACCTCGCGAGAGCTTGCCTGACGAGATCTTTCGACGAGCTTGTCGCTGATGTTCAGGCTGCGGCGATGGCTGGCGATCTCGCGTCCGCTGCGGGCGACTACCGCCTAGCCAACCGCTTTTTCGACAGCGTGCTTACACGCGAGCCGAACCTGGTCGGCGTGCGTTTCAATCGCGCGGCGACGGCTCGCTTTCTTGGTGAGCTGGAATCTGCCGAAAAGGACTATGATGCCGTCATAGCTGTGGACCCTGCAGATAGCGAAGCGTGGTTAAATCGTAGTCATCTCAGGCGCCAAACAAGCGTTCGCAATCACATTGCACAGATCGAGACAGCACTGGGCGGTGATCACCCGGCTTGGCAGCATCGAATGCGGCTACTTTATGCGCTTGCAAAAGAGCGGGAGGACCTTGGTCATGTTGCCCAGGCCTTTGCTGCCCTGGACGCAGCCACCAAGTTGCGGCGATGCCATCTGGATTATGACATTGGCGATGATCTCGCGGCGCTAGCGGCAATTCGCAGCACCTTTACTAGTTCTACCTTGGCGTCGATGGGCGAGGGATTTTCCGGTGCTGCGCCGATCTTTGTCCTTGGCCTGCCGCGCTCGGGGACGACCCTGGTGGAGCGCATTCTTGAAGCTCATCCCGACGTCGTATCTGGTGGAGAGATGTCGGCCTTCGCGCGCGCGCTGGAGCATTGCGCAAAAGCGAGTGGATTCCGGGGGGGCGGCAAACATGCCTTGATCCCGTTCAGCAAGACGCTGGATCCAGTCATGTTGGGTGAGTTCTATCACGCGCTCGCATCGGCAGGCCGGGACCCGTCACTGCATATTATCGACAAACTGCCGCTCAATTATCTCTATATTGGGCTCATCGCCAAAGCTTTGCCACGTGCGCGCATCGTACATGTCCACAAGCCGCCACTTGCGGTGGGCTGGGGCATGTTCAAGACGCTGTTCGTACAAGGCTATCCTTTTTCCTATGATCAGGTTGAGCTTGGACGCTACATCGCGGCATTCCATAGGCTGATGGACCACTGGAGCCGCGAACTGCCCGGCAGGATTCACCATGTTTTTTATGACGATTTGGTGCGCGATCCGACAACCGGCATCCGCGAACTCGTGGCTGCCTGCGGCCTCGACTGGAATGAAGATTGCCTGTCACCACACAAGGGGTCAACTGCGAACACCTCGCACAGCGCGGCCCAGATCAGGGAGCCCATTCATACGAGGGGGTTGAGCGGATGGCGCGATTTTGCGCCCTATCTGGAGCCGATGCGCAAGGCGATGCTGGCAGAAGGCCTCGTAACAGAATGACGTCCCGTTTAACGGGCGGTGGCGGACGTTGGCTCGCTGTCTTTTGTCAGCTCATGCGGCTTTGATCGAGCGGGAATCGGCTTGATTACAACGTTGGAGAAATGGGCGATCGAACCTGGTCCGACCCACAGACCAACTCGCCCCGAACGCTCGCCAAGTTTGAGATTGCTGACGATCAGGTTAGGTTGCTTGGCACCGTTAACGAACAGGCTGGCGCGCGCACCCTCGACCACGATTTTCATGCGAGTCCATCGCCCCGGTTCGAGATCCACATAGGACTCGAACTGCCCCGGATCCTCAGTCCTCAATCTGTGCCAAGGATAGTCTGGATGGGAGATGTACTGGATGGCGCGATTCCGGCGCACCTGATCTTCGGCGCGGCCGTTGGTCGGCCTCAAGTAGATGGCTTCGAAACTGCTCCGATCTTCGGCGATGTGGAAGGCAATACCAACAAAACCTCTCGCGGTGGTTTCCGCGGATACGGGCATGCCTGCTACATCCGCCTCAATTACAAAATCTCTGATCGGCGGATAGGGAAGCACCGCGAAGGTCGCGTCGATATCAGCTGCTTCCGCTTCAGGAGAAACGATGAGTCTCAAGGCCCTGCGGTCCCGATATTCAGTATTCTCAGCACCGACGTTTTGCAACGTTAGGCGCCTGGCGTCTGAAACTGCCGTGGTTCCGGCCGACGCAGCGCCAGCAACTGAGACAGCAACCGCCCCGGCGATCAGGCAGGAGACCCGTCGAAAACTTCTGTGCACTCAACAAACTCCTTCGGATGCGGTGAGTACTTGCGGGGCGTGGCTTGGTCGTTGCACCGAGTCTTTGAGATTTGACGCCAGTGGGAGGCTGTGGATCGGCGCCCCGGAGATATTGACGAAACCCGATTTCATCGCGCTTGGCATTACAATACAGAACTGTATGGTAGTGTCAAGGCTGGATGATTCGGCCACTCACCGAGTGGAGGACGGAGAATGGCGGGAGAAATTGCTGTCTGGGCAAGTGACGGCGATCAGAAGATACAGAAGCGCGAGATCGAACCGGGCTGCCTGGTTTCGCGCAGTTCTCGTACAATGAGTCGTCTAAGTCTGGGTTTCGCGGCAGCGTTTGCGATCCTTACCACGTCCTACGCCAGTGCCAAAGATGCCCCGCAAGCTAGCTTCTTGCGACAAAAGATTGTGATGAAGGATGGAGTGCAACTGGAAATCTGCCTTGCCAAACCTTCCAAGGCGCCTCCGAAAGAGAGATTCCCAGTTCTTCTCACGGTCGATGGATATGCTAGTCCTTGTGGAAGCTACGGACGCCCGTGGTATGCCGACTACGTCAAGGCAGGCTATGTCGTAGCCTATCTCAATCTTCGTGGAACGGGAGCCAGTGAAGGGAAGCTGGCAGACCGGGAATACTCCCAAACCGAGCTTGATGATACGGCTGAGGCCGTGGACTGGCTGTCAAGTCAGCCTTGGTCAACCGGCCGCATAGGCATGTTTGGGACCTCGTGGAGTGGCTTCACCGCCATGCTGGTGGGTGCCAGGAAACCGGCTGCGCTCAAAGCCATCGTCACATTCATGGCGACCGAAGACATTTACTCCGAGGATGTTCGCTATCCTTCGGGTATCCTCCATATGGACGACTATACAGTCGCCGCCGACAGCATGCTGTTTGTGACACCGCCGGATCAGGATCCGTTCGATGAGGAGATCCTGCGAAACCGGTTCGACCAGCAGCCGATGAGTCTTACATTTCTGCGGCAGCAGCGGGACGGTGAGTTCTGGCACCGCGGCTTGCGCCGTGATCTTAATCCCTCTGCAGGTGATGTGCCGACTATGATGGTCGGAGCGTGGCATGATCCCTATCGAAACGCGGCCATTCGCGCTTTGGAAAACTCGCGTGGGCCTGTGCGGGCGGTGATCGGCCCCTGGAATCACAGCTCGGATTATCCCGGGCCGACCGCCGATCTTGGGCGAGTAACACTCGATTGGTGGGATTACTTCCTGAAAGGCAAGCAGAACGGCGTGCTTGAAAAGCCGCAAGTGAGTGTCTTCATGCGGCGCCCCTACCGCCCGATCATTTCGCGCTCGCAAATCCCTGGCGAGTGGCGCTCGATTGCGCGCTGGAACAATGCGCCCATCCGGCCGCAGATCTTCTCTTTGACCGAGAGCCACGCCCTAGCGCCCATTGCGGGGCCGGCTTCGGATCACCGATTGCGCATGATTGCCAGTACGGGGGTCGGCGCAGGACTGGGCTGGATCGATGTGTCTCCGGATCAGCGCGAGGGCGACGCGACAGCGCTCATCTATGAAAGCTCGCCGCTGACGAGTGAATTGCAGATTCTTGGCTCTCCGGTCGCGTCGCTGCTGTCCTCAGTCGATGTCGATCATGCGAACTGGTTCGTGAAGCTATCCGACGTAGCTCCTGACGGGACCACAACGCTGGTCACGGGCGGGGCGTTGAACGGCGCACAACGCCAATCATCTGTCGAGCCGGAGCCACTCGTGCCAGGAACCCGGTATCCCTTGGAAGTGAAACTTCACGCCACCTCATGGATCTTCCAACCTGGTCACCGCATGCGCATTTCGGTCTCCAATGCCCTGTTCCCGTCCTATTGGCCGTCGGCGAAGCCGCTGGTCATGACGCTCGGCGTGGGGGAGGGCGGCTCGACGCTCGCGCTGCCGGTCATTCCGCCGCAAGCGCCCGAAGCTGCCGAAAAGGCGGCGGCCGACATGGGTAGCCGCAATCTGACAGTGACTGAAGCGGAAGCAGCAGGCAGCGGCCATGCTGAAACGACCTGGAACGGCCCGGTCAGAAGTCAAATCCTGCGCGACGATCTGAAGCGGACGACGACCGTCAAACGCGGTTATCAGTGGGCCAGCCCTGACGGGGAGGACGTATCAGTCGAATTTTCCGTTGCCGATGATGATCCCGCGAAAGCCAGCTTTGTTGGCCGATCGTTCATGAAAAGCAAATGGCGAGAGCATGATGTCGAATGGCGCGGCACGACGGAGCTCAAGAGCGATGCCGGGGCCTTCCATTATAGGCATGTCCGGCAGCTATTGAGGGACGGCAAGGTCGTTCGTGAACGCGAATGGAATGAGTGCATCCCGCGCGACCTTCAATAGGGCGACCGATTGAGTCCTCGGGCGGAGCGCGAGGCCGGTGTCTGTGACGAGGAGAAGAGCATGCAAGGGTCGAGGCGGGAGTTCATTGCTGGCGCGGGCGCGCTTTCGGCGATTGGCGGTTGGTATCGGCCGGCTTGGGCCAAGACGGACGTTTGGTTACCGCCAGCAAACCGGAAGCTGAAAGTTGTTGAGCACAGCTTGATTGAAATGCCTGACGGCGTGAAGCTGGCAGCGCGAATTTTCCTGCCCGA
Source organism: Novosphingobium sp. ERW19 (assembly GCF_012641315.1). Lineage (NCBI taxonomy): Bacteria > Pseudomonadati > Pseudomonadota > Alphaproteobacteria > Sphingomonadales > Sphingomonadaceae > Novosphingobium > Novosphingobium sp. ERW19. Next base: position 80,172 of record NZ_JABAIC010000011.1, on the reverse strand, counting down.
AGATGCTGATGCCCGCCCGGTAGGAGCGATCCTCGAGTATATTGGTTACGGCAAACGTAGAAATTATCGGCGTGTCGACGACCGAACCGCATCGTGGTTGGTCCCACGTGGTTTCGCCCTAGTGAGGGTCGATGTGCGCGGCACTGGTGAGTCAGGCGGCATAATTGTCAACGAGTATGACTTGCCCGAACAAGCTGACGTTTCACCCTTGATAAAGTGGATAGCACGCCAGCCCTGGTGCAATGGCAATGTCGGGATGAGGGGCATTTCATACGGTGCGATCACGGCCTACCAGGCGGCAGGCAAAGATATTCCCGAGCTCAAGGCCATCATCGCCGCAATGGGCACGGAAAACGGCTATACAGACGATGTCCATACACTGGGCGGATGCGTCATCAACGAAAAAGTGGTTTGGGGCACAATCTGGAAACAGGTCATGACGGTGCCGCCCGATCCGGAGCTCGTGGGCGAAGTCTGGCAGTCAATGTGGCTTGAGCGATTGCAGGCACAGCTTCCTCTGGTTTCTGAATGGATGCGCCACCAGCTGGTTGATCAGTACTGGAGAAATAGAATTCTTTCGAATTACTCAAAGGTCAAATGCGCTGTCTATGCAATCGGCGGACTTGAGGATTCCTACATTGATACCGTGCCTCGAATATTGGAGAGGCTTGACTGCCCACGGAAGGGCATAATCGGCCCATGGGGTCATGACTGGCCGCAGGAGGGCGATCCGGGACCGCGGCTCGATTGGGCGGTTGAGGAAGCGCGCTGGTGGGACCATTGGCTGAATGGTCATGACACAGGCTTGATGAAAGAGCCGATGTTGCGGTCGTTCGTGGCCGAAGCAACGGTGGCACAATGCTATCCCCAAGACGTTCCGGGCCGTTGGGTAGCGGATGAGGCCTGGCCGTCTGCCCAGATCAGCAAGACCTCTTACCGATTGGGACAGGGCGGAATACTAAGCCGCAAGCGCTCGCCCAAAGGCAAAGTCGAGATTCCCGCTAATGTCCTTGTAGGTACGGCTATACCAGTCCTGTCTCCGATCGACATGACATCCCAGGCACCTGTCGAGCAATCATTTGACGACGACTTTTCGATTCTATTCGAAACAGCGCCGCTCACACAAGGCATTGATATTGTTGGGCAGCCAAGACTGAAACTCCATTTCGTCGCTGACAAGCCCATTGCCAAGATCGCAGTACGACTTAATGAAGTTACGCCAGACGGACGATCTTGGCTGTTGACGTACGGCGTCCGCAATCTCGCGCACAACTCTGATCATACGGCCTATGTCCCTATTGCACCAGGAACCGAACAGACCCACGAGGTGCTTTTGAAGCATACTTCCCGGCGTATAAGAAAAGGCTCCCGGCTTCGCCTGTCGATATCCCAAAACCAGTGGCCAATTGTTTGGCCCGCGCCCGAAGATGTTGCGCTGCACTTGGTTACTGGCGTGACCCATCTGGAGTTGCCCCTACGCATTGGCAGGACAACCGAACCAGATATGCCGATCAAGACATTGCCCAATCCTGCACGATCTCCTGCACAGGAAATGAAGCCGACGAGCAGGCTGGCAAGAATTGAGGGAGCAGCCGGGAAGCGCAAAGGGGTTATGGAAGTTGCCTTGCCAATGGAGCTCCAAAATCTGGAGCCGATAAAAATGCAATTGGGTTCAGGGCTTTCGTTAGATGCCACGATCACGGAGGGAGATGTCAATTCCTACCGCATTGCATTTACCTCCGAGAATGCTTCGTCGCGCGATGGATGGAAAACGGAAGCACGCGTCAAAACCACGATGACCAGCACCCCCAGCGAATTTATCGTCGAGGAAAGCATCGAGGCCAAGCTGAACGATAAGGCTCTGTTTGCGAGGCAATGGTCCAATCGTATCCCGCGTAACGGAAACTGACTGGATTCAATATTTTCATCGAAATCGGTGGGTTGTGAAGGGCACCTTTTTGGTGAAACCGTCATGACAATTTGACAAATATTAGGGAGCTTAGATCGATGCCCAAGGGAAATTTTCTGCGCTGGAACTCTTGGTTTTTCGGAGGTGCGACGCTCGCACTAACCGGAATCGCCCAGGTTGGTAGGGCGGAGACCATGACTATTCCCCAGCGTGCTGTGGCACCCGCTCCCTGCCCGATCGAGGTTGCACCGGCGCTTGGCGGGCGCGTCCAGTGTGGCAAGATCGAGGTTCCCGAGGACCGGGAAAGGGCCAATGGCCGAACGGTGACTGTCCACTTCGCCATCGTCCAGCCTGAACAGCTGGCTGCGGGCCGCGCTCCGATCCTGTTCGTCATGGGGGGCAATGGCGCGGGCCTCAAGAACCTGCAAAGGCAACCGGGCTTGGCTCAAATCCTGTCACGCAAGGATGCGGTGATCTATGTCGATCATCGCGGATCGACACCGTGGGGGAAGCCTGACATGTCGTGCCCGGAATTCCCGGAAGGCCTGGAGGCAGCCGATCCCAAGGTTGATCCGGCTAAGGTCGAGACTTGCCGCAAAAGCCTTACCGAGCGGATGGACCTCAATGCCTATGGTGCTTACGAGGCCGCGCAGGATCTGCGGGACGTGCGGCTTGCACTCGGCATTGATCGCTGGAACGTCTATGGCGTCTCTTATGGCACCACGATTGCGCAGCGCCTCAATGTAATTGATGGCAAGGCGATCGGAGCCGTCGTGCTCGACGGCATGTCGGGCATGGAGTCCAATGCCTTCGGCAAGGCCTTCGTGGTCCAGCCGCTTGTCGAGCTGATCGACGAATGCTCGGCCGCGCCGGAGTGCGCCGCAGCATTCCCCCGGTTCGAAGCCAATCTGGGCAAGGCAGCCTCCAGTCTTGAACGCCGCCCCCGCGTGATCGAGGGCCGCAAGGTCTCCAACGTGGAATTCCTCGATCAGGTCAGGCTGGCGCTGGCCCATCCGGACCTGCGGGGCAAGATTCCGCTGGCGGTAGAGCGCGCTGCCAAGGGCGACCTGCTCGCTTGGCAGGGCCTCGCCAACCCGGAAGCCAATAGCGGTGGGAAGGATCCGGCCTTCACCTGGCCGAGTTCGGTCTGCCGCGACGAGTTTCCCCGCATGGATCGCCCTGGCACTGGCGCCTTCCCGACCCGTAAACTGGCGCCAGCAGTGGTTTCGGGCGCGAGGATGACGGCGTTCGAAAGCTATGATTGGGCCAGGTTCTGCCCCAGAATGGGCTTCAGTATGAGCGATCCTGCTACGATTGCCGTGGCCCGGTCCGATACGCCAGCTCTGTTTCTTGCTGGTCAACTGGACCTCGTTACCCCACGGTTCCAGAGCGAGGAGACCGCAGGCAACTTCACCACTGCCCGGATCGTCGAGTTTCCGCTGACCTTTCACTTCGTTCTGCTGAACCATTCCGAATGCGCAGGTCGTATGATCGTCAAGTTCTTCGAGAATCCGGTTGATCCGCTGGATCGGGCATGTGTCGATGAGCTGCCCGAAACCAGATGGGTTCTAAAGTAGGTCTATGCAGAGACGGTGCAGGCGGCTCATGGTATACTACGACCTATGGGAGCAGGCACTATGAGCCAAAAATCCTACGATTATCGGCAGAAAATCAATGCGCGGATTGCGCAGGCCTGCATATTGGTATACCAGAATTGAGGTCTTGCAGCTTTTGCGATCGACGATGGCAAGCCGGGAGAGATTGAATGGCTTCCAATAAGGACGAACGTCCAATGATAGCCGTCTCCGACGTGCTAGACAATGCGCCGTTCTCCGCCTTCCATTTCGGACTCATCCTGCTGTGCACGTTAGTGGCCATTGTTGACGGGTTCGATACGACAGCACTTGGCGTGATCGCACCGACGGTCGCACGGGACTGGGGCCTGAGCCTGCCGACGTTCGCGCCCGCTCTGGCGGCTTCGCTCGTCGGCATGGCCCTTGGAGGGGCGATAGGGGGTATGCTCGGTGATCGGTTTGGTCGCCGACCAGTCATGATCATAATGTTCGTAATCGTCACCCTGGCAACGCTCGCTTCGGCCTTCGCCAAGAATATTCAGCAGTTGGAGGCACTGCGGCTGCTGACTGGCCTCGGTATCGGCGGCACCATCCCGCTGGGCGCTGCTCTGGTTGCCGAATACATGCCAAAAAGGCATCGCAGCTTCCTGTTGGTCGTGATGTTCAGCGGACACGCTCTGGGCGGCACATTGGCGGGTCTCCTGGCGCCATTCCTGATTAACAACTTCGGATGGCGAAGTGTCTTTTTCGCAGGAGGCATCGCGCCGGCAATCCTGGTTTTCGCTCTCCTCGCGCTCCTTCCAGAGTCCGCCCGCTACCTCACAGCGCAGGGCACGACTGCCGCCAGAGCACGTGCGATCGGACTACTCACGAAGGCTAATGCGACAGCGCGCGTGACCGCAGGCGCGCAGCTTACGACAGGTGAACAGGCAGTGGCTCGGGGGAGCGTCGCCGATCTGTTCAAGGCCAATCGGGGATCGCAGACTGTCTTTCTCTGGATCACGTTCTTTGCGACGCAGTTCGTCCTGTTCGCCCTTGCAAGTTGGCTCACCAGTCTGCTTACACAGGCCGGACATAGCCAGGATACAGGGGCCTATGCCCAGATGCTGCACAACCTCGGTGGTGTCTTCGGCAGCCTTGCGTTCGGCCTGCTGAGTGATCGCCTGAGTGCCCGCCCGGTTCTGATTGCAGTGAATTTCGGATCAATCGTCTTCATTGCTGGTCTTGGCATGTTTGCAGCATCGGACTTCGCTCTACTGATGGCTCTCGTTTCTGGTGTTTTCGTACTTGCTGCACAACTGTGTTTGAACGCCTACACGACAGGACTTTATCCCACTCCATTGCGTGCAACCGGAGTGGGCTGGGCTCTCAGTTTCGGTCGGCTCGGATCTATTTTAAGTCCGTTGGTGACAGGTGCTCTGATGGCTCGAGACTGGACGCCAAGCAGCCTCTTCTTCGCAATTGCTGCTGTGCCCTTGATAAGCATTGCCGCACTCACCTTCGTCAGAGGGGAACGCCACGAAACAAGCGACGTTATTGCAGGGCATTAGCGGTAAGTGACAGGAATACATAACAGCGAGCGCGATGGTGATCATCGCCGCCGCCAATCTGGTTTCGACTTCTCAAGTTTCAGGAGTACAACATGAAGACCCGTGCCGCCGTTGCCTTTGCGCCGAAACAGCCGCTCGAGATTGTCGAGCTCGACCTGGAGGGTCCGAAGGCGGGCGAAGTGCTGGTCGAGATCATGTTGACGGGGGTGTGCCACACCGATGCCTACACCCTCGACGGGTTCGACAGCGAAGGGATATTCCCCTCGATCCTGGGCCACTAAGGCGCCGGCGTGGTGCGTGAGGTTGGTGCCGGGGTGACTTCGGTCAAACCAGGCGATCACGTGATCCCGCTTTACACCTCCGAATGCCGCCAGTGTAAGTCGTGCCTCTCGGGCAAGACCAACCTGTGCACCGCGATCCGCGCAACCCAGGGCCAGGGACTATGCCCGATGGAACCAGCCGGTTCAGCTACAAGGGCCAGACCATCTTCCACTACATGGGTTTCAGCACCTTCTCGAACTTCACCGTCCTGCCCGAAATCGCCGTCGCGAAGATCCGCGAGGACGCGCCCTTCCAGACCTCGTGCTACATTGGCTGCGGAGTGACCACCGGCGTTGGCGCCGTGATCAACACGGCCAAGGTCCAGGTCGGTGACAATGTCGTGGTCTTCGGCCTCGGCGGCATTGGCCTCAACGTGATCCAAGGCGCGCGGCTGGCCGGGGCGAACAAGATCATCGGCGTTGATATCAACGAGACCCGCGAGGAGTGGGGCCGCAAGTTCGGGATGACCGACTTCCTCAACTCCAAGGGCATGAGCCGCGAGGACGTGGTCGCCAAGATCGTTCTGATGACCGATGGCGGCGCGGACTATACCTTCGATGCCACCGGCAATACCGAAGTGATGCGCACCGCGCTGGAAGCCTACCATCGTGGCTGGGGCACCTCGATCATCATCGGCGTCGCCGAAGCCGGCAAGGAAATCGCCACCCGGCCGTTCCAGCTCGTCACGGGCCGCAACTGGCGCGGCACGGCCTTTGGCGGGGCCAAGGGCCGCACCGATGTGCCCAAGATCGTCATCCAGATCGATCCGATGATCACCCATGTGATGGGGCCGGAAGAGATCAATACCGCCTTCGACCTGATGCACGCGGGCAAGTCGATCCGCTCGGTCGTGGTGTTCTGATGGAGCAGGTCTCGGCCTGGCGGAGCCATGGCGGCACGCAGGGCGTCTATACCCATCAGTCGACCGAGACCGGCACGCCGATGACCTTTTCGGTCTTCGTGCCGGATCACGCACCGGGGCAGAAGCTGCCGGTGCTGTTGTATCTGTCGGGCCTGACCTGCACCCATGCCAATGTGACCGAAAAGGGCGAATTCCGCGCCGCATGCGCGGAGCATGGGGTTATCTTCGTAGCCCCGGATACCAGCCCGCGCGGCGATCTGGTGCCGGATGACGAAGGCTATGACTTCGGCAAGGGCGCCGGGTTCTATGTCGATGCGGCACAGGCGCCGTGGTCGGCCAATTACCGGATGCGCAGCTATATCGAGCAGGAATTGCCTGCGCTGATCGGTGGGAATTTCCCGGTCGATATGGCGCGTCAGGGGATTACAGGCCATTCGATGGGTGGCCATGGTGCATTGACCATCGGTTTGCGCAATCCCGATCGCTTCCGCTCGGTCAGCGCCTTTTCCCCAATCGTTAGCCCGCTGAACTGCCCCTGGGGCGAGAAGGCGCTGGGCGGCTATCTGGGGCCCGACAAGTCGACCTGGCGCGAGTACGATGCCTGTGCCCTGATCGAGGATGGTGCTCGTCTGCCCGATCTGCTGGTCGACCAGGGCGATGCTGACAACTTTCTGCACGAGCAGCTCAAGACCGGGCTGCTGGTCATGGCTTGTCGCAAGGCCGGTATCCCGGCGACGATCCGGATGCAGCCGGGTTACGATCATTCGTACTACTTCATCTCCACCTTCGTGGCCGATCACATCGGCTGGCATGCGGTACGCCTCGGTGGCTGACTTCGCTGCCGATCGGTTCCTTTGTCAGCCGCCGCATGTGGCGTTCTCCGCATGTTTCTTTGATGGTGAGGGCGACGGGATCATGCCGTTTGACTGGGGGCTGCGTATCGCCAGGCGCAATTCGCCTGGTCGTAGCCTGCTGTTCCCATTGACCGGTCGCTGGGCGCTTGCCGAACAGCCGGACTGTGCAGGCAAAATCACGCCGACTTTTCCCGACGGCAAGACAATCGGAGATGCCGCGCAATACGTCGGCGCCTGCTGAGGACTGAATGGGTCGAAGAACCGGTAGCGGCGCGGTGAGCAGTGGGGCCTGATGGAGGGGGTATGCAGGTTGGAACGCTTGATGCTTTGTGGCGCTATCCGGTCAAGTCACTCGGCGGCGAACGCCTGATCCGTTCGCGACTCGACACGGCCGGCTTGCCCGGCGACCGGATTCTGTGTCTGCGCGACGAGGGAAATGGGGAAATATTGAGCGCCAAGCGCCTTCCCGTGATGTTGGGCCTGCAGGCCCGGTATGACGAGAAAAGCGGCGGTGTCATGATCGTCACCACGGCGGGCGACCTGATCGATTCGGCCGATCCATTTGCCTCCGCGCTGCTGGGCGCGCAGCTCGGCCGGGTAGTAAGCCTGCTGCCCCTGATGGAAGATGACGCACACTACCGGCGACGGGTGCCGCTCAATCCCGACGGGGTCAAGCGCCTGCTCGGACTGTCGCTCCAGGATGAACTTCCCAAGGCCGATGTTCCTGACGAAGTCGGGTTGGTCCTGCGCCAGTATGTCACCTGGCCAGGCAGCCATTTCGATGTTGCGCCCCTGCATGTCGTGACCCGGCAATCGCTGGAGAAGCTGGCCGGCGGTTCGGACGATATCGCACGTCTGGAACGCTATCGGGCAAACCTGGTGCTGGACTGCGACACGCTGGCCGATTGGCCGGAACGGGCCTGGATCGGGCACCGCCTGTGCATCGGCGATGCCGTGATCGCGATAACCCAGGCGACCGTTCGCTGCGCCATGCCGCGCTATGCACAGCCCGACCTGCCCGACAATCCCGCGGTTTCGTCGAGGCTGCGCGACAAGACCGGCCATGTGCTTGGGGTCTATGCCCGCGTGATCCGGGGCGGAATGCTGGAATGCGGGGCCGAAGTCGGCGTTGAACCGAACCTGGGAGAACGAAGGTATTATGATATCCCCGCCTTCGCACAACCGGGTCGTGAAGCGTCCGCTCCCAGCCCCCGCGGCGACCGGTTGTGGCGCGTCACAGAAGTGATCCGGGAATCGGCGGAAATTACCTCGTTCTGGTTGAAGCCCGAAGATGGCGCGCTGTTGCCGTTCCTGCCGGGCCAGCATGTGATTGTCCGAATGCCGGGCGGCGGGGATTCGCGGGTCTATTCGCTATCGAGCGGGGTCGCAGACACGGCCTGCCGGATCAGCGTCCGCCGCGATCCATCGCGCGATGCGGGCTTCACTGCTATGCTCGTCGATCGGATCAAGGTTGGTGATGCTCTCAGGATAAACGGGCCAATGGGCAGTTTCGCGGTCCATCCCGCCGATTCCAGCCCGCTTGTTCTCGCCAGTGTGGGAGTCGGGATAACCCCGTTCCTCAGTATCCTGCGCAGCGCGATCGCGCTGCGGCCGACGCGTCCGATCCATCTGTTTCACTGCACGGATACTCCGGCAGGCTTCGCCTTCGAAGGTGAGTTGCAATCGGCGTTGCGCCTCTTGCCCAACCTTCAGATCGATGTTCTGGCGAAGGCGCCGCGCTGCAGCGAGGAGCGCCTTGCCTTTAGCCAGGCCAGGCTGGATGCAGTCAGGCTCGTTTCAAGTCCCCTTTTCGGCGCGGGCGCCAGAATCATGCTGTGCGGCTCTCCCGGTTTTGTCGAACGTCTTGGCGGCCAGCTGCGCGCGCACGGGGTCGCTGACGCCAGATGGACCAGCGAGCTATTCATTCCCGCCGGCAAGGCTCACTTCCAGGCCGGAAGCGCTTCGGCCGGCTCCTTTGGGGTAAAGGTCAATGCGACACTTGAAGGGGCCTGGGGCGATGCCAGCAATCTGCTGGAATGGATCGAAGCGGCAGGCTATGCGGCCCCCAACGGTTGCCGCTACGGGGCATGTGGGGCCTGCGCGGCCAGGCTTGTCGCAGGCAAGGTCGAATATCTGCCCGGCGTGACTGCGCCCACTGATCCCGGAACTGTCTTGCTGTGCACGGCCCGACCGGCGTCGGACATCGAGCTGGAAACCGACATCCACCCCATCGCCGGTTGATGCCGCAGGGCTGCGCTCTGCTCGGAACCGGAAAGTCAGCCGGCCGGCCGGGGCAGGCGTGCGAATACCCTGTCGAGGCGGGCAAGGGCTTCGCGGATGTCATCCTCTGCCATTGTCCCGGAAATGTAGATCCGGCTGCCGGCGCCGATCGACAGGCCTTCCTCCATGCAGATCACGCGGAAGGCGGCGCGTCGGGCTGCATCGGCGGCTTCCAGTTCGGTCGGGGAATAGGCAACATCCGCCTTTAGGAAATCGACGTAGATCTGGCCGCGCGGTCCTTGCAGGAACAGGTCGTCGTGGCCGTGCGCGGCAGCCATTTCGCGCAGCCCCTCCCTGAAGCGGGCCTGGATGCGGTCGACATTGCGGTACCATGCTCCGTCGTCTTCGGCCAGCAGGTCGAAGGTTGCGATTGCGGCGGCCATGCCCAGCGGGAAGCAGTTGAACGTGCCAGCTCCCACGACCCGGCGATCGCTGAGCAATTCCATGACATCGGCGCGGCCGGCCACGGCGGCGAAGGGCAGGCCGGCCGCAATCGCCTTGCCGTAGGTGGCCAGATCGGGAGTGACCCCGAACACTTTCTGCGCTCCGCCCAGATCGACCCTGAAACCGGTAATCACTTCGTCGAAGCACAGCAGAACACCGAAGCGGTCGCACAGCTTGCGAACCGCTTCGAGATAGCCCGGGCGGGGCGGGCAACCACCGAAGTTGCACATGATCGGTTCCATATGTACCAGAGCGATCTGGTCGCCGTATCGCTCCAGTACCGCTTCCAGAGCATCAGCATCGTTCCATTTGATCTTGTATTGGTCGAGGAGTGCCACCGGTGATCGACCTTCGGTAGACGTATTGAAGCCGCCCGCAGTTCCCGGAAGATCGATTGGGTGTGGCGGTGCGTCTGGGTCGGGGTTGATTGATCCACCGAGAACACTGTCCATCCAGCCGTGATAGTGACCGTCGAAACGGAGCACATAGGGACGGCTGGTGAAGGCCCGGGCCAGACGAAACACGAGTTGGACAACTTCGGAACCGGACAGGCCATACTTTACCAGTTCTGCGCAGGGGATCGCGCTGGTCATCCGCTCGCCGAGTTCAACTTCGAGCGGGGAGTAGAACTGGCCGGGCAGGGGCGAGGGCAGCGTTCGCAGCTGCGCCTCGACGGCTGAGATCCACTGGGGGTGTCCGTGACCGAATATCAGCGGCCCCATGGTCAGGGCGAGGTCGATATAATCTCGACCCTCCACATCGAAGATGCGGTGGCCAGCCGCGCGCTGTGCGAAAATGGGAGCGATCGGCAATGCGGGCGCGAGGTTGCTCTGTGGCCCAGTCAATATTCTTGCTGCCCGATGCGTCCAGTCTGCGTTGGTGTTTGCCATGGCTGCCCTTGGTCCTAGTATACCAAAATAGTTGCTAGTTGCGAATTATCGCGATGTAAATCACCAAACACACCATCCCGTGCCCATGTTGGTATACTATTGGCTGCAATCAGGGCAAAGCTGAGCAGTCTGACCGCTCACCGTGTTTCCCATGGAAAACTGTCGAGCCGTTCTGTGCCGTTGGGTGTCACGAGAACCTGGGTTTCCAGTTTGACGCATTCACGTCCTCCCTGCTCGCCGATCAGGCTCTCAACGCAAAAGACCATGCCGTCTTCAAACCGGCCAGGCAACAGGTCGGCTGGGTCGGTAGCATAGGGTACGCCGGGATATTCATCAGCCATGCCGACACCGTGCAATGCGCAGGAGTAGCGGTTGGCCATGAAGCGTTCGGGAATTCGCCAAGTCTTTTCCATATACTCCCGGAACTCCATGCCTGGATGGATCAAGTTGGTGTTGTGGAGCAATTGTTCGAGTGCGGTGCTGTACAACGTGCTCTGTTCATCGGTCATCCGTGTGTGGCCGATGGTCCAGGATCGCGAAAGATCCGCGCAATAACCATAGGGTCCTATCATATCGGTGTCGAAAGCAAGCATATCCCCCAACTTGCCGACATGGTCGGAACATTCCTGAAACCAAGGATTGGTGCGCTCTCCGATAGTCAGGAGTCGCGTTTCCAGCCATTCGCCACCTGATCGGATATTCTCGTAATGAAGTTCCGCCCAGATTTCCTGCTCGGTCTTGCCGGGGAGCGAGTGCTCATACATCCGCGCCATTCCTGCTTCGCACACTCGAATCGTCCAGCGCATCAGTTCGATTTCATCTAGGCTCTTGATCAGCCTGGCCTGCTCGGTCATCTGCTGGCCTTCGACCAACGTCAGCCCTTGCCGCCGCAGCGCATCGGCGCCCGGAAGTTCGAGCTTGTCGGTGCCAAGCCTGAGGTTGCCACCACCACGCTCGCGCACTGCCGAGGCGATTTCCGCAGCCCATTGCCCCGCCCGTTCCTCAAGATAGGGACCGGAATACATATAGAAGAACGGATTGGCGCTGCGGATCTCATCGACTGTCTCGAGTCCGTTCACGAGATGCTCGGCACCGGGATACTCGAAATCAATCGCGTGGCCATCAGCGAAGACCAATGCATAGTGGAACGGGTTGTGCGTCGCCCACAACTGCATGTTCGACACATCCAGCGCATATCGAATGTTGACCGGATCGAAGAGCAGGATGGCCGCACAATCATGCTTGATAACCTGGTCTACCAAGCGCCGCTTGCGATAGGCGCGGGCAGCCCTGAGCGTGTCGAGAGGCACGGGGCTGCGAAGCGGCTTATCGGCTCCCTCAGGATTGAAATAGGCTGCCTTGCGGGCGTCTTTGAAAACTCGGCTCACGACCTTTTCCTTTGAGTCAATGTTCCGCATTTGTTTTTGGCGCGGTAAAGAGCGATTTCCCTCTGGATCGGGCGTTGATGGCGTTGACGAACATTCCGTTCTTTGTTGCCGTTGGTTGCTTGCCATTTGGTCATCGAACGAAGCCCTCGTCGGCGGCCAATGTTCCGCGACGGAAGGCCAGCCATGCAAGTGGCACCAGCAAGAGTTCGATGGCCAAGGCGACAGCGATGAAGGCGGTGCCAATATCGCTCGACGGATGACCCGCCTGCAGCAGGGACAGCGCCCGTCCTATCCCGCCAAGCACCACGAAGGCGAAGCAAAGCTGGAGAATGAGACCGTAGCGGCGCAAGTCACCAAGGCAGACCAGCTGGATCACGCCGAGCCCAAGCCAGACCGCGCCAAGGAAGCGGACCTGGCTGTCGAGCACTGGATCGAACGGAGCCACTGCCGCTGTGCCGACACCGATGTTGGCTTGCCCGGCCACTCCCACGATCACGTCCATCGCTCCGGTCAGCAAGGCAATCAACGAGAGCAGGACGGTGGTTATCTTTACGAAGTTCATGCCGTTTCCCCCTTCGCTGCATCCAGCGCATCGCCAATTGCCCGGTTGAAAACGTGTGAACCGGTCAGGTTCTGCCCGCCATCAACGGCAATGCGCGCGCCTGAAATGTAATACGCGAGGGGCGTGGCCAGGAACGCCGCGACATTGGCAACATCTTCCATTGTCCCCATCCGGCCAAGCGGCGTCATCGCCTTCCAGATGGCTTCGGCGTTGTCCCCACCCAACCGGTTCATGCCCTCGGTGCCTTCGATCGGTCCGGGCACGATGCTGTTCGCCCTGATCCCGTAACGCCCCCATTCAAGCGCGAGGTTTGCCATGAGGTTGTCGATCCCGGCCTTGGCCGCGCCGACATGGGCCTGATAGGCGAAGGGCACATAGGACTGCCCGCCCGAGACAAACAGCAGGCTCCCTCGTGTCTGCCGCAGCTGCTCGAAACAGGCGTGTGCGGCGTGGAATGCGCCGAGCAGGTCGATCTCGACCACGGTGCGGAAGCCCTTGGGCGAAATGGCTTCGGCCGGCGCGACAAAGTTGCCGGCGGCCCCGCACACCGCGAAGCTGATCGGCCCCAGCGCCTCGCCACAAGCCGCAACGGCAGCTTGCACGGCCAGGTCATCGCGGACGTCGGCAACCGCCGCGAAGACCTTGGCACCGGCCGCTTCAAGTTCCTTCCGCCCCGCGTCGAGCCGCTCGGCCGTTCGCCCACAAATGCCGACGTTGGCTCCCAACCGGGCGAGCGCCTTGCCAATCGCCAGATTGATGCCGCTGCCGCCTCCCGTAATGAAAGCCACCTGGCTGCGCAGAACCTCGGGATTGAATGTGTCGGTGATCATGCGTCGAGGGCTTCCCATCAGAACTGTGACCCCGACTAGGGTAGGATCGGATGGAGCCACACCATACTTTTGGTTGGCCAGAACTCGACGCGCTTCGATCAATCGCTACCACAGGCATCCGGCGCTGGCGTGAAGCCTGAAAGCTACATCGGGAGCGGAACATTGGCGGATCGGGTTGAACTGGTTGTTCTTGATGGGGTCGCCGAAGTTCGGCTCAACCGCCCCGAGAAACTCAACGCACTTGACTTCGAGACTTTCGACCTGATCGTCAAAGCCGGTCACACGCTCGCGGCAAAAGAGGGTTTGAGGGCAGTGGTCCTGAGCGGGAACGGACGCAGCTTTTCAGTTGGAATTGACCTTGATGCGCTGGCCCAAGGCGGAACAAAAATCCTGTCAAACCTGGCGGCGCGCACCCATGGCGATGCAAACCTTTTTCAGCATGTCGCTATGCAATGGCGCGAATTACCCGTGCCGGTCATCGCGGCGATCCAGGGGCACGCGCTTGGCGGCGGAATGCAACTGGCCTTGGGCGCGGATATCCGCATCGTCGCGCCGGATGCCAGGTTGTCGATCCGGGAAATCGCATGGGGACTGATCCCCGACATGGCGGGCACAGTGTTGCTACGTCAGCTCGTCCGCACGGATGTGATGCGCGACTTGCTGTTCTCAGGGAAAATAGTTTCGGGCGAGGAAGCGTTGGAGCTTGGCTTGGCGACCCGATTGGCGGCAGACCCGTTGACGGCCGCCCGCGAACTTGCGCAAGAAATTGCATCGTCCAGCCCGGACGCGGTCAAAGCCGCAAAGCGTCTGGCAAATGCAGCAACCGCGGGAGCATCCGACCCCGACTTGCTCCTGGCCGAAGCTGCCGAGCAGCAAGGACTTCTCGCTTCGCATAATCACCGAGAGGCATTGCTGGCTTATGCAGAGAAGCGCCTGCCCGTCTATCGCGATTAAGCGGATGCGCAATTTCAAACTACCTTGGCCACCCCCGAAGGTATTGGACTTAGCAAGATGGTTCATCATCAAGTCCTGATTGATCAGTTCAACCCGATTGCGCCGGCGACTTCGCCAGGAAGGGCCATGCCATGACGAGCGGACGCCTTGCTGGACTGAGGGTCGTTGAATTTGCGAGCATCGGACCAGGTCCGCACTGTGCAATGTTGTTGGCAGATTTGGGAGCCGATGTCCTGCGTATTGATCGGCCTAACGGTAACGATCAGCCCAATCCCGTTGCAGATCGCGGGCGGGCAATCCTGACCCTAGATATCCGGTCGGAAGCTGGACGGGCTAAGAGTCTCGAGTTGATCGCTCAGGCGGACGTGTCCATTGAGGGGAGCCGACCCGGTGTGATGGAACGGCTTGGTCTTGGTCCCAACGACGCCTGTTCGCTGAACAAGCGGTTGATTTATGCGCGGATGACCGGCTGGGGTCAGGATGGGCCGTTGGCGCGTATGGCAGGCCATGACATCAACTATCTCGCGCTGACGGGCGCGCTGGCTGCGGTTGGGAAGCCGGGCGAACCGGCGACAGTGCCCCTCAATCTGATCGGCGATTTTGGCGGTGGATCCGTGTTCCTTGCTTTCGGCATCATGGCTGCCTTGTGGGAGCGCGAGCGGTCTGGTCTTGGACAGGTGGTGGATGCCGCGATAGTCGATGGTGTCGCATCGATCATGAGTATGTTTGCAGGGCTGGTGCCTTCCGGACGAATCTCGCTTGATCGCGAGGCCAACATGCTGGGTGGCGCGGCCCCATTTTATCGTTGCTATCTTTGCAAGGATGGTAAGGAAATCGCGGTCGGAGCCATCGAGCCGCAATTCTATTCGCATTTGCTTGCAGCAGTTGGCGCACCTGCCGAATGGGTCAAGGACCAACACGACACCACAAATTGGCCGGACCGTTGTGCATGGTTCGCGGCTAAGTTTCTCACCAAGTCCAGGGATGAATGGGCAAACCAGATCGAAGGTATCGACGCGTGCTTCGCCCCCGTCCTTGATTTCCGCGAGGCTGGACAGCATCCCCATATGAAGTCCCGTGGCACCTACGTCGATCGCGACGGGTTTGCTCATCCTGCGCCCGCGCCGCGGTCTTCACGAACCCGGGCGACAATCCCCGAGGACCGGGCAGCGGAGGCAATGATAGCTGATTGGGCATCGGACAAGCAGGCAGCAGCGCCTCGCGCACTGTAGTAGTGCATTTACGGCCGGCGGACAGGAAGGAGGCAACCCATGCAATTCACACAAGGTCTCGAAAGAGCCGTCCAGCACCATCCGGACGTGACGGCGACGATCTGCCGTGCCCGCAGTCAGACTTTCGCGGAGCTCTATGAGAGGGTCACCGGGCTGGCCGGTTGCCTGGCATCCCGGAGCCTTGCCAAAGGTGCGCGCATCGCGGTGCTGGCACTCAACAGCGATCATTACCTTGAGGTCTATCTGGCGACGGCTTGGGCAGGCGGCGTGATCGTGCCCGTCAACTTCCGCTGGAGCCCCGCCGAGATAGCCTATTCTCTCAATGATGCTGGCTGTGTGGCGCTGATGGTCGACCAGCATCATGCCGCGCTGGTTCCCACATTGCGGGAGCAATGCCCCGGTCTGCAGCATATCTTCCTGATGGGCGGGACCGAGGAATCGGATGACCTTCCTGGCCTTGACGCGCTGATTGCAGCGGCGGAGCCTTTGCAGAACGCAGGGGCTGGCGGCGATGACCTGCTGGGCATCTTCTACACCGGCGGCACCACCGGACGGCCCAAGGGCGTGATGCTGAGCCATGCCAATCTGTGCTCATCCGGCCTGTCGATGCTGGCCGAGGGCGTGTTCAACGAGGGCGCAGTCGGGCTGCACGTGGCACCGATGTTCCACCTTGCCGACATGCTGCTCACCACCTGTCTGGTCCTGCGCGGCTGCACCCATGTCATGCTCCCCGCCTTCAGTCCCGATGCTGTGCTCGACCATGTCGCGCGGTTTGGGGTCACCGACACGCTGGTGGTTCCGGCCATGCTTCAGGCGATCGTCGATCACCCTGCGATCGGGAATTTCGACACGTCGAGCCTGTGTAACATCCTCTACGGCGCGTCACCCGCCTCCGAAACACTGCTGCGGCGCACCATGGCGGCCTTCCCGGACGTGCGCCTGACTCAGGGTTATGGCATGACCGAGAGCGCGGCCTTCATCTGCGCGCTGCCCTGGCACCAGCATGTCGTGGACAATGATGGCCCGAACCGGCTGCGCGCGGCCGGGCGATCGACTTTCGATGTCCATCTCCAGATTGTCGATCCCGACGACCGCGAGCTTCCGCGCGGCGAGATTGGCGAAATCATCGTCAAGGGGCCGAATGTAATGCAGGGCTATTACAACATGCCCGAAGCAACCGCCGAAACCTTGCGCGGCGGCTGGCTGCATACCGGCGACATGGCCTGGATGGACGAGGAGGGCTATGTCTTCATCGTCGACCGGGCGAAGGACATGATCATATCGGGCGGCGAGAACATTTATTCCGCCGAGGTCGAGAATGCCGTCGCCAGCCACCCCGCCGTTGCCGCCAATGCGGTGATCGGGATTCCCCACGAGCAGATGGGTGAAGCCGTGCATGTCGCCCTGGTCTTGCGGCCAGGTAGTGAGCTGTCACTTGAGGCACTCCAGGCCCATTGCCGGGCCTTGATCGCCGGATACAAGGTGCCGCGCAGCATGGAAGTCAGGCCCAGCCTGCCGCTGTCCGGAGCCGGAAAGATCCTGAAGACCGAACTGCGCGAACCCTTCTGGAAGGGTCGGGACAGGGCAGTGGGCTAGGACCAGGCCGCGCGGAAAAATCGACAAGCCAAACTTTCGTCGAGGCGCTGCCCATCGTGGGCAGGCATTGATGCGGAAACACTTGGTCCAGGAGAGTCTGATGTCCACGTTACCGCAGAATGCAGCTGCCCAGTTCAATGCGTTGCGGTCCTGCCCCAAGGTAGCATGGCCGACCGTGGCACTGTTCGTCGTTTGCACCAGCATTATCGGCGGGGTTTGGTACGCCGCCATCGCCCATGGGTTTCCGCTCTGGCTGGGTGCAATCGTGAACGGGGTTACCGCGTACTACCTGTTCAGCGTTGTCCATGATTCCTCGCACAATGCGGTGAGCAAGAACAAGTTCGTCAATGAGCTGCTCGGCAGGATCGGCCTGGTCTATTTCGCCCCGCTCGCGCCGATGGACGTGGCTCGCTACATCCACATGGCGCATCATAAATATGCCAATGATCCCGAGCGCGATCCGGATGGCTACGCGCACAAGCTGGATTTGTGGTTCCCGCTGCGCTGGCTCAACTTCGACTACTATTATACCAAGTGGTTCTTCCAGAAGGGCGGCGATTTTGCACGCCGGAAGTACCCGGCCTTGTTTGCCTATGTTGCTTTCATCCTCGCGACCTGCGCGCTGATCATTTGGCTGGGCTATGGGCTGGAACTGCTGATGCTGTGGTTCATTCCGACCCGGATCAGTTCCTTCCTGTTCGTGCTGGTGTTCAGCTTCCTGACCCACCAGCCGTTCGAGACCTATGCCAAGGAAAACGAATACAAGGCGACCGCGCTGCGGATGGGCGGGGAGTGGATTCTCTCGCCGCTGATGGCCAACCACAATTACCACCTGATCCACCACCTCTATCCCACCGCGCCGTTCTACAACTACATCAAGATCATGAAGCTGCGCGGCGACGAGATCATGGCCAAAGACCCGCTGATGCCGCCAACCTTCGGGCTGTCGCCGCGGACGAAGGAACTGGCGAGGCACTAGATCCTCTGGAGCGCATTGCCCACCACCCATACAAAAGTATGGGTGGTGGGTGCATCTGCGACTATAATCCGCCATCAGGGTCGGGATGTGGAGCGCAGGGTAGCCAGCTTGAATTACCCCAGAGGTAAAACCGCGCCGCCGGTGTCGGGCGGTGACCTGATTCGCAGGGATGCCCTGATCGATCAGCTCCTTCTTGACGTTCAGTCCAAGGATCTTGTGCTAGCTGTCGCCCCGGCTGGCTATGGCAAGACTGTCTTGCTGACCTCGCTTCATGAGGCGCTTGGAGCGGCGAAGGGCGGCGCATACTGGTACAACTGCGACCGCACCGACGTGGTACCCCGCAAGCTTGCCGCATTCCTGATGGACGTGAGTTCTGCTGAAGGCGGTCTGGCCGCCGACGACAGCCTCGGCCTTGAAGCCAGCGGGGCCTTATCAGCCAGCCTGATCGCTGCTGGCCTCGATCGGCGCAAGGCCGATCTCACCGTCATCATCGAGAACTATCATCTGGCGCAGTCGCAGGAAACCGACGCGCTGATCGAAGCCCTGCTGGCGACTGAATCGCCATACCTGCACCTGGTGATCTCCTCGCGCGTCAAGCCGGGCTTTGCCACGCGCAAGCTGATGCTGGCCGGCCGGGTCGCAGAACTTCGCGTCCGGGACCTGGCCTTTACCAAGAGCGAGCTTGGCACGCTGGCCCGCACGGTCATGCCGGATGGCGGCGGCGCCGATCTGGCTGGCGTGCTGGAGCGGACCGAAGGGTGGCCCGTCGCCATCCGCTTGTTCCTGCTCGCCCTGAAGGAAGGGGCCGACACCAAGCGCCTGCTTGAGGAGATTTCCTCACGCGATGCCGACGTCGCCGAATATCTCTCGGAAGAAGTCCTGCGCGGCCAGCCGCGCGAGGTTCAGGATTTCCTGGTGGCGACCTGCTTTCTGGAACAGTTCAACCTTGCGCTGTGTGAAGCGGTTGCTCCCCGCGCCGACGCCGCCCAGATGATCGAACAGGTGCAGCGCAACAACCTGTTCATCGTCAGACTGGAAAGCGACAGCGGCTGGTTCCGCTATCATCCGATCTTCCGCCAGTACCTGCTGACGCAGTTCGATCGCTTGCCCCGTCAGGAACAGGCCGAGATGCGCAGCGCGGCCGGACGCTGGTACGAGGCGAATGATCAGCTGGCCGAAGCGATCGATATGGCGCTGCTTTCGGGCGATGCCGGCCGGGCGCGGTCGCTTCTTGCCAGGCTGGCGCCGGAACTTGTGTCCGTGCGCGGCGATCTTGCGACCTTCCTGCAGCTGTTGTCGCGCTTTCCCAAGGGCATGATCGAAGACGATTCGACGCTGCTCTACTGGCAAGCCTGGGCCATGTTCTTCGCCCGCCGCTATCGCCAGGCCGCCAGCCTGGTCGCAAGCCTTCACCGCAATGCGCAGATCGGTAGCGGGGGCGAAATTGATGCGGGCCTGCAGAACCAGATCGGGCTGCTCGATACCTTGTCGGCGACTTTCATGGACGACATGCTTTCGGCACGGCGCGCGGCCAGCGACTGGCTGAGCAGCAATCCAAGTGCCGATCCGTTCGACCGCGCGACCGTTGCCTGCAGCCTAGTGCTTTCGTCGCTCGCCTTCCTTGATGTTCCCGCCGCCAGGCGCGCTTTCGATCTGGCGCAACGGGCGATTGCCGACAGCGACAGCGCCTATGGCAATGCCTGGGTCTGCGGGATCGGGATGACGATGGATCTGGTCGTGGGCGAACCGCGCCAGGTGCTCGCCCGGCTCGAAGCGCTGGGGGCGGGCTGGTCTGAAACTCCCAAGGCACCAAGCAACATCTCATCGACCCTGGCTCTGCTTGCCGCAGCTGCCCATTATCATCTGGGCGAAATCGACAGTGCCGAAGCGCTGGTGAATGAAAACCTCCACATGCTGGCCGAACATGGGGTCAGCGAAACCGCCGCTTTTGGCCTCGCGGCCTGCCTGCGGGTGACCGCGCTCAGGGCTGGCGCTTCGGATGCACTGACGCTGGCCCGCAAGATGGAGGCCGGCCTGGCCAAGGCCTATGCCCCGCGCCTTGCCTTTACCTTGCGGTACGAGCGGGTCCTGCTGCTGTTCCGGGCCGGTCGCAGCGAAGAGGCGATCGAGGAGGCAAGCGGCATCACAGAAGTCCAGCCACTGGGCGAACGGCGCCCCGACGAGGGTGATCCCGACCTGCCCAGCGTCAAGGAACTGCGCCAGATCGTTTCGGCCCGGGTGGCTATAGCGGACCAGGCCTGGAACGAGGCGCTGCGCATCCTGACCGGCCTGATCAGCGCCGCGCGGCACGGGGGGCGCAACTTGCGGTTGGTTCAGGCGTTGATCCTCAAGGCTGCGGTCCACTACAACCAGGGTGACAGCGTGAAGGCGGTCCGTGCCTTCCTCGACGCGGTGTCGGTTGCGCGTGACCGGGGGCTCAACCAGATCTTCCTCGACGATGCCCAGCTTTGCCGTCCGCTGGTAGCGGCGACATTGGCCAGATTAGAACAAAGTCTCGGCGGACAGATGAACGAACTTGGGTTCTTGCAGAATTTGCAAGCGCGCCTCGGTCTTGAAAGTCAGATCGCCAAGCCCAACGACGAGATGTACGCTCCGCTCGAGCCGCTGACCGCCCGGGAAAAGCTGATGGTGGAACTTCTGCTAGCGGGCTTGCGCAATCGCGAAATTGCCGGGCGGCTCGCCATGTCGGAAGCCACGGTTAAGTGGCACCTTTACAATCTATACAGCAAGCTTGGCGTGAACAACCGGACCGCAGCAATCCATCGCGCTCGCTCGCTCGGTCTTGCCTCGGTGTAGATCGGTTAGTGAGCCGAGTGTGAATACGCTAAGCTCGACCCCAATCATCGTGATATCGAAGCCTTAATGACAGGAGCTTCGCGAAAGACCACTGCTAATCATGATGCGCTGAGTGATGAGGCTTATCCAGGCTGTATCTGGATGAACGCTATCCCGGCCGAAGTGCCCCCTGCATCGATCGAAGGATCGCTTCTCCCCTGAAAAGGGAGGAGAGAAGGTGAGAGGCGAAGCTGATGAATTCGACATGGCGGGGTGGCAAATGCTACCACGAGAGGCGCCTTGCTTAATGGCATCACTGGAGGACGCGATCATAAGGGTGACTGATAGTGGCATTGGCATCAATCAGAGCGCCTCAACGATGGTTACATTGGCGACACCTCCCGCCTCGCACATTGTCTGCAACCCCCAGCGCTTGCCTCTCGCATGAAGCGCGTTGATCAGGGTCGCCATCAGCTTTGTTCCCGACGCTCCCAGCGGGTGGCCGAGAGCTATGGCGCCGCCATTGACGTTGAGTTTTTCGGGATCGCCGCCGATCTCCTTCAGCCACGTCAGTGGCACTTGTGCAAAGGCTTCATTGACTTCATAGAGGTCGATGTCGCCGATTGACATGCCAGTACGCAGCAAGGCCTTGCGGGTCGCATTAACCGGCTCTTCCAACATGATGACTGGATCGCCCGCGGTCACTGTCAGGTTATGGATACGCGCAATTGGGGTCAGGTTGAACTCCTTGAGTGCACGCTGACTTACTACCAGCGCGGCGCTCGCCCCGTCGCAAACCTGGCTGGCATTGGCAGCTGAAACAACACCACCTTCGCGCATAGGTTTGACTGACGAGATTGCCTCAAGCGTCGCATCCATCCGTACGCCTTCGTCGACTCTGTGCAATTCACCACCTACATCGATGGGCACGATTTCGTCGTCGAATGCGCCAGACTCGATGGCGGCCGCAGCCTTGTGGTGGCTTTCCAGCGCAAAGCGGTCAAGCGCCTCTCGGTTGAATCCATGCTTGTGCGCGAGCAGTTCGGCCCCTTCGAATTGGCTGAACTGCGTTGTACGGTTGTAGCGTTCCTTGCCGCGCGGGCTCAGCGGGCCGGTGCCTATCCCTTCCTTCTCGTGCAGGGAGAAGTTCGAGAACATCGGCACCCGGGTCATGCTCTCGACACCTGCCGCGATCACCACATCCTGGGTTCCAGACATTACGGCCTGCGCCGCAAACTGCAGCGATTGCTGCGATGATCCGCACTGGCGGTCGACCGCCACCCCAGGTGTCGTCGAAGGCAATCGCGAGGCAAGGATCGCATTGCGCGGAAAAGCAAAGCACTGTTCGCCGGCTTGCATGACGCAGCCAAGAATGACATCGTCGATCGCCTTCGGATCAAGCGAAGCATTGCGGTCGATCAGAGCGTTGAACATTTCGGCAGCGAGGTCAGCGGGATGCCAATTGGCGAGCTTCCCGTTTCGCTTGCCACCAGCCGTGCGGACAGCGTCAACGATATAGGCTTCGGTCATTCTAGTCCCTCACATGCGCTGGCCGTCGCCGGTCTCGGCACCAGGTGGCCCGGCGGAGCAGCATTCGACGGAGTGAATAGGTCCATGCTTGCGCGTTCGGCCAAAACAAAAGTATGGGGCCGAACGCCGGTCGAACTGGAAAAGTAGGCGTGACGACAATTCCAGGAGAGTGGTGATGCAAGGCACGGCAGCAATCTTGCGCGAACCGAACCAGCCTTTTTCAATCGAAACAGTGCAATTCGATCCGCCGCGCGCTGGCGAAGTGCTCATCCGGATCCGCGCGGTAGGCATCTGCCATACGGACATGGTTTTCGCCTCTGGCGCGATGGGATCACCCTTTCCCCTGATCCTCGGGCACGAAGGCGCGGGTGTGGTCGAAGCGGTTGGCGAAGGGGTGACCAAGGTCCGGCCCGGCCAGAAGGTTCTGCTGACTTTCAATTCATGCGGGCGGTGCAGCCAGTGCCACAGCGGCGATCCAGCTTATTGCCAGGAATTCGTCGCGCTTAACTTTGCCTGCGTCCGGGCTGACGGGAGCTCGTGCGCCCACGATGATACAGGGCAGGTTTCGGCCCGGTTCTTCGGGCAGTCGTCGTTCGCCTCGCACGCCATTGCCGACGAACGCAATGTGGTGGCCTTGCCAGACGAGGCCGATCTTGCCAGCCTTGCGCCGCTTGGCTGCGGGATCCAGACCGGTGTAGGTGCGGTGCTGCGCTCACTAAAGGCGCAGGCCGGATCGAACCTGGTCGTCCTCGGGGCCGGCGCCGTGGGCCTCAGCGCCGTGCTGGGCGGCAAGATCGCGGGCTGTTCGAAGATCATCATGATCGAACCGCAGGAGGCCAGGAGGCAACTGGCGCTCGAACTCGGCGCGGACCATGCCATCGATCCGGCTACGGGCGACACTGCCGAACAGGTCAGGGCCATCCTCCCGCAAGGCGCGAACAACGTGGTCGACACCAGCGGCAATGTCGGGGCGATTTCCGCCGCGCTAGGCATGCTGGCGCCGCACGGCGCGTTGGGCCTGGTCGGAGTGCCCGGCAGCCTCGATGCGGCGCTGCCACTGCCGATCGTGCCGGCCATTACCTATGGCTACACGATCAAGGGGATCATCGAAGGCGACAGCGATCCCGATACCTTCCTGCCCGAACTGATCGCGCTGCACGCTGCCGGAAAGCTACCGATCGAGCGGTTCTCGACCATCTACCCGTTCGACCAGATCAACCAGGCGATTGCCGACAGCCATTCCGGCAAATGCGTCAAGGTAATCCTTGAACTCCCGGCTTGAAGGAACCTGACTGTGACCCAAGACATCCTGACCATGACGATCGGCGGCAAGGCTGCATCGTCCGCTAACAGCCTCGATGTGTGCAACCCGGCGACCGGACAGGTCTTCGCCGCTGTGCCAGATGCCGGAGCGGCAGAGCTTGAATCGGCCATCACCGCGGCCCGCAGCGCCTTCCCCGCCTGGCGTGACACGGCCTGGGCCGACCGCGCGGCAATCGTCAACCGGATCGGCGAGACTATCGCTGCCAACGCCGCGGAACTGGCTGCGATGCTCACCCGCGAGCAGGGCAAGCCGGCGGAGCAGGCCCAGTTCGAGGTCATGGCGGCCGCGCAGTGGTGTCAGGCAACCGCCAGCCTGACCCTGCCCGACCGCGAGATCGAGGCCGGGCCGGGCCGCCGCCAGGTCACCCGCTATGTCCCGATCGGGGTGGTGGCCGGGATTTCGCCGTGGAATTTTCCGGTCGTGCTGTCGATCTGGAAGATCGCGCCTGCCTTGCTGGCCGGCAATACCCTGGTCCTGAAGCCTTCGCCGTTCACGCCGATGACCGTGCTGCGGATTGGCGAACTGGTGCGAGACTTCGTGCCTGCCGGGGTGCTCAACATTATCACCGGCGGCGATGCACTGGGGCCGCTGATGACGTCGCATCCGGGCTTCGACAAGGTCAGCTTCACCGGCTCGACCGCCACCGGACGCAGGGTGATGGCAAACGCGGCATCGACGCTGAAGCGGTTGACACTGGAACTGGGCGGCAACGATGCGGCGATCGTCATGCCGGACGTCAACGTCCCGGAAACGGCGGAAAAGCTGTTCTGGTCGGCTTTCACCAACAGCGGGCAGGTCTGCGTCGCGACCAAGCGGGCCTATGTCCACAATGACATCTACGATGCGTTCCGCGATGAACTGGCAAAGCTGGCGCTGGCTGTGCCGATGGGTGATGGCAGCCAGCAGGGCACCGCGCTCGGGCCGATCCAGAACAAGCCGCAGTACGACCGCGTCAAGGGCTTGCTCGCCGATTGCGAAGCGAACGGTTACCAGTTGCTCCAGGGGGAAGCCCCAGAGGGAGATGGCCTCTTTGTTCCCGTCACGCTGGTCGACAATCCGCCCGAAGACAGCCGTATCGTCCAGGAGGAACAGTTCGGGCCGATCTTGCCGCTCGTGCGCTTTACGGATGTCGAAGATGCGATTGCCAAAGCCAACAACACCGACATGGGGCTGGCCGGAACCGTCTGGTCCGCCGACATGGACGCCGCCATGCGGATCGCTGAGCGAATGGATACTGGGAATGTCTGGATCAACGAGGGGCTCGCCCTGTCACCCTTCGCAGCCTTCGGCGGGCGCAAGCAATCGGGCATGGGGGTGGAGAATGGGATCGAGGGATTGATGGCCTATACCGATCCAAAGACCTTCCTTGTTACAAAATAGATCAGCAACATCTGGTAGGAATTACGTCACTTTGAACCAGCGATGATGGCGGTATGCAAATCTGCTATGCAGCTGCAACGGTCGTCGCGCAGCACTTCTCCAACTTCGCTCTTAGCCTGTTGCCGTTAGACCGGCTATCAAGAACTTAGCTCGCGTGCGTGCCCATGCGTGCGAAGCCGTCGGCAAACCCCGCCACAAGATTGCCAATGAAATGCGGCATGCATCGCGAGACCTCGCTTCGCGCTGCGCGCCGAGCGACCTAAAGACGGCGACAGGATTGTCAGACCCCCCCTTCTGGGGAGTCCAAGACCCCGCCGTCAGGCCATGGACGGGGAAGCGGGCCTTTGGCGCCCGCGGCAGGAAGAATGTCTCGCCAGCAACGCGCAAGATCGCGCAGCAGTGACTAGAGAAACTTTGATGCCATCGACCGATTGGCCGCATTTACAAGTCCTGGAAGAGCGCGAGTAAGCTCGACGAGTGATTCATTGCCTTCACAGATTTCGTCGTCGACCGTGGCCAAGGCAAAGTGCCAAGCCCGAGCATCGATCATTAGGTTTCGTGGACAAAGGTTGACAGCAGACCCGCTGTTTGATTCAAAGCTGTCTTTTGGAGGCGGCATTGGGCGAGCGGGTTGGATTGAAGGACGACGAGTGGTCGATAATCTCGGAATTGCTGCCGCCTGAGACAGGGCGCGGTTGCCGTCCAGCGCAGGACAATCGGCGGTACTTCGAAGGTATGATGTGGATCGCCCGGACAGGCTCGCAGTGGCGTCACCTGCCTGACGAATATGGCAAATGGAACAGCGTGTTCCGGCGCTACCGGCGCTGGGTTTCGACCGGCGTGTTTGACGCGATGCTGGAGACACTCGCAGAGATGGTGGGGCGAGACGTCACCGCCGACATGATCGATAGCACTGTGGTCCGGGCACATCATTGTGCAGTCGGCATAAAAAAGGGACTCAGGAAGCCGAGGCTCTTGGCCGATCGCGAGGGGGCTTCAGCACCAAACTCCACGCGCGATGCGATGCCCAAGGTCGCCCACTCGGGTTCGTGCTGACGCCTGGCCAAAGCCACGATATTCAAGGCTTCGGGCCTTTGCTCCGTATGATCGCCGACAGGATCGAGGCCCTCCTCGCAGACAAGGGCTATGACGCCGATGCCATCCGGGAGGATCTGGCTGCAGCTGACATCGAAGCCGTCATTCCCGCCAAGAGCAACCGACGCAACCCGGTGCCACACGACCGCGAGAAGTACCGTTGGCGCAATCTCGTGGAGCGTCTGCTCAACAAGCTCAAGAACTGGCGCCGAATTGCCACCCGCTACGACAAAACCCAAGAATCATACCTCGGCTTCGTCAATCTTGTCGCGGCCCTACAGTGGATACCCTTTGTCCACGAAACCTAGTTTGACCTTGATGATGAAGAGTCTCAAGCAACAGGGGTAGGCCGAGGTTGTCATGACCGACGGCCTACGTTCTGCCCCTGCGCGAGGACTGGGAAATGAGGAGTTGCGCGAAGCCGGTCAGCATTAACTACGGCGCGGAAAACTTACACCCGCCGTTCCGACGACGACAGCGGGCTATGCTGCCCTTTCGACAGACGATGTCGCTGCAGAAAGTCGCTTAGGTACAGGCTTTCGGCCACAATCACTTTTCCGAAGAACGTCACCTCGTCGACCGACAAACCTTCGAGCTCCGCCGCTCGCTCGTAAGCGCTCTCCTCACGCCGCGCCCGTCTATGTCATGAGTTCACCAACGGCGTTTGCTGTATGGCCGCTGGCCAGCCTGGCGAGCGTTTCAGTCAACCAAGTGTGTGAGTTTACGCCCAAGATCTTGCAGTTCTCAATGAGCTTGGCGATCACAGTCCAGTTGTTGCCGCCTTTGTGGGAGCCTACGAAGAGTGCATTCTTACGATTGAGGGCCAGCGGCCGGATCGGCCGCTCGACGGAATAGAGTCAAGTTCGACACGGACTTCATTCAGGAACAGCGACAGTCCGGTCCGGCGGGGCGGCGCGTAGCGGATGGTGTCGGCGAACTTGCTCTTGGCGCTGATCTGACGGAGCCTCGCCTCGGAGGAGATGCGCCGTTCATCGACGATGATGCCGGCCTTCTCTCTGCGAATAGCGCGTCGCTACTGGCGGAGGTGCCGCGAACTTCGTCATCAAGCTCGTATAGTATAGCGATGCGGCGCTGCACCTCGGTCGCGACCGGCAAACTGTCAGCCACTTCGTAAAACTTGCGTATCACGTGCGACCAGCAGAATGCGAGGCTGAGTTGCTGGCTTAGTCTGGCGAGCGCGGCGTAGCCGCTGTGCCCGTCCGACCTGCAAGATGCCGGAATAGCTTCCCAGATATGCTTCTGCGCGCGCTCAGCACGCGCATCGGCAGCAGGCCCGATCATCGCGTAGCCTGAGCGCTTCGATTGCCGCATCAATCACTCCGGCATCGGCGCCGCGGCTAATCTTCACCGCCAAGCCGGCGATCTCCAGTTCCACTGCTCTCACCTTCGGGCGTGGGTCTCTCTTCGCCCACTGGGCGCAGGCGCGGACTTGGCGGCCGAACCAGTATCGACCACGGCAGAAACGAGTGCCGGAAAAATGCGCCCCGGCTCTCCATCTGCTTGCGGAGTTGCCGACGCCCGGTGAACAGCTGCGATGGGCTCATGCCATGGCGCCGCACGACCGAGCAGATGGTCTCCTGCCCGGAGAGGCTCTCTGCCACGATCGACGCATTTACCTCCGGCAGCCGATCGCACCGCCGCCCCAAGCCGGTGAACACGTCGAGGCGCGCTACCCGGCTAGCGCCAGCATCATCACATGCCATCGTCATAGCACCAGCGACCTCAACCTAATCAGGGCGCTGAGGCTCGGCGCTCGGCTTGACGCCCAATAGGGTGGGACCAAAGGTGAGCTTGTTCCATTGGGATAGTCTAAGGCTGGGACCGCAGCTAGCTAGGACCGGGATAAACCGCGCTGATAGCGGCTGACAGCCAAGTCGTCGGTTTGGATTGCGGTGCGCTTGCCGTTAATCAGGTCGGCTATGATCTGCCCTGATCCACAGGCCATCGTCCAGCCAAGCGTGCCGTGGCCGGTATTGAGGAACAAATTTGGAATTTTGGTCGGACCGATGATCGGCGTGCCGTCCGGAGTCATTGGCCGGAGGCCGCTCCAGAAGCTGGCACGTCTGAGGTCGCCTGCACTGGGAAACAGCGTGCCGACGCAAAGGTCTAGCGTGTTGCGCCGCGCTTGGGGCAGATTCGAAGAATAGCCTGACAACTCAGCCATGCCGCCGACGCGGATACGGTCGCCCAACCGCGTTATAGCGACCTTGTAACTCTCGTCCATCACAGTCGAAACTGGCGCGCGGCTTTCGTCGACAATTGGGATGGTAGTGGAATAGCCTTTCACCGGATATACCGGCAGACGTAGCCCGAGCGGCAAGAGTAGCAACGGCGAATAGCTGCCAAGTGCGACAAGATAGATGTCGGCACGGATATTGTCCTTATCGGTTTCGACATGGGTAATTCGACCCATGTCGGTGGCGAGGCGACGGATCGTGCAACCAGTGAGAAAGGTGACGCCCTTTGCCTTCGCGAGATCGGCAAGTGCATTGGTAAATTTGAAGCAGTCTCCCGTCTCGTCATTGGGTAAGCGCAGACCGCCCGCGATGCTCTCGCTGCTGTAGGCAAGGCCTGGTTCGGCGGTGATGCAGCCCTGTCGGTCTAGCACTTCGAAGGCAACGCCATCCGAATTGAGCACGGCGATGTCCTTCGCGATCCCGTCGAACTGGTCGTGTTCGCGAAAGAGTTGCAGCGTTCCCCGGCTGCGCTCGTCATATGCAATGCCGGTTTCGTGGCGTAGTTCGATCAGCTTCTCGCGGCTGTATTCTGCGAGTCGAACCATTCGTTTTTTGTTGGTCGCGTAGGCACTATGGGTGCAGTTTCCTAGCATTTCAGCAATCCACCGCAGCATCGCCATATTGGGTTGCGGACGCAAGATCAGCGGCGCATGCTTCATGAATAACCAACGCAGCGCCTTGATCGGTATGCCGGGCGCGGCCCAAGGGGCGGCATAGCCTGGCGAGACCTCACCGGCATTGCCAAAACTCGTTTCAAGAGCGGGGCCGCTCTGACGGTCGATGACGATGACTTCATGGCCGGCTTGAACCAGGTACCACGCAGATGTCACACCGATAACGCCGCTGCCGAGAATGGCGATTTTCATGCCGTCCTACTTTGTTGGGCCAGTGGTGGGCCTCTAAGGACGCTCGGATACCGGAGTCCGACACAGGCTTGGAGCAAGTAGGAAATTTTGCCGGCATTCGCAGCGACATTATCTACGCTCTGGGTTGGGCCGATCGATTCGACCGTGGGCTCGCATTTTAAAAGGGATCCGGGTATTTCACTCAAATCGAGCGAGAGCCTGACGCTTGCTATCGACAAGCGGCAGATCATTGGACCGCCGTGACCGCTATTACCATCCGCGACATGGATAAAGACGTGG
Organism: Novosphingobium sp. ERW19; assembly: GCF_012641315.1. Lineage (NCBI taxonomy): Bacteria > Pseudomonadati > Pseudomonadota > Alphaproteobacteria > Sphingomonadales > Sphingomonadaceae > Novosphingobium > Novosphingobium sp. ERW19. The sequence goes on along the minus strand of NZ_JABAIC010000011.1, from coordinate 50,419 downwards.
TGAGGCCCGTCATTGGAATAGCCCATGAGCTTGGTGACGACGTGAAAAGGGTCGCCAGTGCTTTGCGTAGAGCCGTAGCTGACACCGATGCCGGTGCGAATCTCACTAGTGCGGCCTGAAAGAGTCTGCATAGAGCGCCCTGCGTTAGAAAAGCCTGTGGGCTTGGCGCTACAGAGAGTAACACAAGCGCGGGATTTGGAAGAGATTGGTGGCGATAACATCTTGTGTGTTGCTGGCTGGAAATTCCTCCGGAATCCCCCAATATGTGGATAATTATTGGTGAGATTAAGGGAAATAAATCTACAGTATGGACATTATAAACTGCCCGGATTGCGCAATCGCGAAATGAATAATATCAGGAATAATAGCATTTATTCAAGCCTTATTAGGGATAAGAATATCGAATTTTATTTCGAACTGTATGAAATCTACTGTGGTTTTTAAAAGTATTATCTTTGTAGCCAGTCCCGTATGATGGCCTCACGGTCGGCATCAGTGAGGGGCGGGTCGTCGCCGTTGCGCGCGGGTGTTACAGAGAAGCGAGGTGCCGGAGCCGCTTGCGCGTCAGAGGTAAAAGTGCCGCGTGCCTGATTGTGGGGATGCAATGGAGCTTCGCTCAAAGACAGAACGGGTGCAAAGCAAGCGTCGCTCCCTTCGAGTAAATCACACCATTGGTCTCGGGTTCGCGTCGCAAAGATATTTTCAAGAGCCTGAGACATCTCCGGCCACGATGCGGTGTCATCTCGACGGTCAAAGAGCGGGTCGATAAGCCCAACCCGCTCCCGAAGCTGCGCCCAGAATTGAGGTTCGATTGCGGCAATGGATACCCAACCCCCATCGGCACAACGGTAGCAGCGATAGTAAGGCGCTGCTCCGTCGAGAAAGTTTGCAGATCGCGCATCGTTCCACTCGCCGCGGGCTTTGAGCCCGTAGAACAAACCCATCAGTGAACTCGCTCCGTCGCTCATTGCGGCATCGACTACCTGGCCTTGTCCAGTCGCCCTCGCGTGGCTTAGCGCCGCGAGCAGGCCCATGACGAGATAGAGTGATCCACCACCGAAATCGCCCACGAGGTTCAAAGGTGGAAGCGGCGGACCCTCGGCCAATCCTATCGCATGAAGCGCTCCCGAGATCGCAATATAATTGAGGTCATGGCCTGCGGCCTGCGCCAATGGTCCATATTGTCCCCAGCCTGTCATACGTCCGTAGACCAGCTTGGAATTGGTCGCGAGCATGGGCTCCGGACCAAGCCCAAGGCGTTCCATCACGCCAGGTCGAAATCCTTCAATCAGAATCTCTGCCTCTCCGATCAGCTCAATGGCCATTTCGCGGTCCGCTGCCTGTTTCATGTCTAGCGCGATTGAGCGTTTGCCGCGTGCCAAGACATATTCAATTGGCGCGTTTGGCCGATCGATTCTGATGACATCAGCCCCCATGTCGGCCAGCAGCATTGCTGCGAATGGTGCAGGACCGATTCCGGAAAATTCGATTACGCGAAGGCCTTTGAGCGGTCCATCACATGTCATGAATGCACACTTCCTTCATGATGACGCATGTTTCGGCTGGGTCACAGAACTACAATCAGACAAGTGAGCTCGGGTCGGCAGGTCGAAGCCGTATCGGTTGTCTGCTGACCTGGCGGCAGAGAGCCTCCAGATCGCCCGGCGGCCCAAAAGTCCCGAAGAGGCGTTACCGATTGAATGCTGGGGAGCACCTCTGTGGGCAAGTCGTGCAAGCCTATTGAACTTGCGCTTGGCTGTCGCCGACAACTGCGATGAAAGCCCAGTCCGCAAGTATCAGATCGACCTTCCGGTTCCCGCCCAGTGTGGTTCCTTCAGCAACCGACGCAGGATCTTGCCAGAGTCTTCCCGTGGCAGGGTGGAGTGGAACTCCACGTGCCGAGGAGCCTTGAAAGCTGCGAGCTTGCTGCGGACAAAGGCTCTAACTTCCCAGGCATCGGGTCCGCCAATGTCGGCGTGCTGAATCGCCGCGCAAACAGCTTCTCCAAACTCCGCGTCGGGTACGCCGAAGACGGCCGCGTCGGCGATTCCCGGATGTGAAAGCAGCACGGCTTCGATCTCCGCTGGGTAGATGTTGACCCCCCCCGAAATGATCATGTCGTTTGCCCGATCGCAGAGGAATAGATAACCATCTTCATCGAGAAACCCGATATCACCTAGCGTGATGAAGCCTTCCTGCTCGACTGCATGGCGGTCAGCATCGCGACCGTGGTAGGTAAAGTCCGGGAAACTGGTTGAACGAATATAGACATGACCTGGAGTCCCGGCCGGAATCTCATTGCCCTCGTCGTCGAGAATGCGGATCGCGCAGCCATCCATTGCACGACCGACAGTTCCGGGTTTGCGCAAGGCTTCTTCGGAATTGTGATAAACGGCGCCACCAGTCTCGCTACCGCCGTAGTATTCGTGAATGATCGGCCCCCACCATGCGATCATGGCTTGTTTGATCTCAGGCGGGCAGGGCGCTGCACCGTGCGCCACAAACCGAAGCGATGACAGATCGTATTTCCAACGCACCTCCTCGGGAAGCTTCAGAAGGCGCACGAACATAGTCGGAACCAAGTGGACATGAGTAAGCCGGTGATGCTCGATGAGCGCTAGAAGCTCTTCCGCGTCGAAACGCGGTTGCATTACTACCAACTCACCCACCCGGCCCGCTACCAATGCGTAAGTATTCGGTGCGGCGTGATAAATTGGTCCAGTTATGACTGTACGGATTGTCTGGCCAGGGACAAGACCGAGCGCCGTCGCCATGAGCGCGGCCATGCGCCTGGCCATCTCAGCATCTGCTGGCTCTCGTTTCACACCCTTTGGTTTGCCTGTGGTTCCCGACGTGTAAATCATTCCGAAGCGGGTGATCTGTGGTTCGCCTCGCCATTCCGCATGCTTGTCACGCCAGTTCGCCCATTCATCGACTGTCGAGACCGGACTGCCGTAGGCTTTGGCGACCTCTTGCGGGACAGGACAGACCAGGATCGGCAATGAAAGCGACGAACGGTCGCCGAGAATAGGAAGGAGATCCTCGTGAGCTACAATCACTTTTGCACCACTGTCGCCAACCACGAACAAGGCTTCCTCGCTGCGGAAGTGCCAGTTTACTGGTACGACATTTGCCCCAATAAGGTTTGCTCCAAACGAAATTTCGAAGAAAACCGGATCGTTGCGGAGCAGGATTGCAACAGTGTCACCAGCTCCAATACCCATCTCGGCCAATCCAGTCGCCACCTTGGCAGCGCGCTGGTCGATGGTACTACCGGTGACCATGGTTGATCCACTGATGACGGTTGCAGTCATAGAAGCACGACCTCCGCTTCGCCGGCCAGAGTTTGCACGTCGCCGCCGATCGTGGCCAGGATCTTCAGGCGAGCCCGTCGCTCATTATCCACTTCGAACAGCTCGACGACCTCACCGCTGCAGGAAACGACCGCTCCCACAGGGGTAATGGATACAAACCGGGCCTTCCAGGAACGCAACTGGGCTTGGGGTAGCCAACTGGTAAGCAATTGCGCAAGATAGGCCATCGACAGCATGCCGTGTGCAAAGACGTCTTGCATACCGGCGGACCTGGCGAAATCTATATCAACATGAATTGGGTTGTGATCGCCTGAGGCTCCCGCGAATAATGCAAGGGTAGTGCGGGAAATCGGCGGCAGTACGCGCTCTGGCACCCGGGTGCCGACTGCGATCGCTTCGGTTCCATTAGCCATGTCGCACCACCAGGGTTGTCTTGAGCAACGCACATTCGCTTCCCTTCGCATCGGTGATGGTCATGTCGCGCACAATGAATTCCAGCAGTCCGCCCTTTCTTTCATAGGCATTGCTGATCTTCGTATCGATCGTCAGCTCTTCGCCAGCATAGACCATTCGCCGATACTCAAAGCTTTGTTCTGCATGTAGCACTTTAGCCAGGGGAACCTTCAGGTCATCGAGCCAGAAGGTTTCAGATGGCGCAAGCAAATCGAGCGTGAACAAATAGGTTGGGGGCAAGGGGAGTCCGGGGTGTCCCGCAGCCTTGGCAGCGGACACGTCGCTGTAGACCGGATTGGTCTCGCCCGTGGCCTTCGCGAAGAACCGCAGGGCACCTTCCTCGGCGACAATCGTTCGTTTCGGCCATGTTCTTCCGATTACCGACAGGTCAACCATCTCAAGCAGCCTTGTAAAGGGTAACGACGCAGGCGCCTCCTAAACCGAGGTTATGTTGCAGCCCGACCTTCGCTCCCGCAACCTGACGTTTGTCGGCATCGCCCCGCAATTGCCAGACGAGCTCGCTACACTGCGCGAGGCCCGTGGCACCAAGCGGGTGTCCCTTGGAAAGCAGCCCGCCAGAAGGATTGGTTACAGTCCGACCGCCATACGTGTTGTCTCCGTCGCGGATGAACTTTTCCGCTTCTCCCGGTGCCGCCAGCCCGAGAGCCTCGTAAGTGAGCACCTCGTTGGTCGTGAAGCAATCGTGCAACTCGACCACCGGTACATCCTGGGGGCCGATACCTGCTTTGTCGTATACCTGCAGGGCAGCGTCGCGCGCCATGTTGAACCCGACCGCATCGATCAGGCTGCCATCGCTGAAGGATTGCGCTGGGTCTGTAGTCATAGCTTGCGCGGCGATCTCAACATAGCGACCCGGATTGGCTCGCTTGAACTTCTCGGAAACGATGATCGCAGCCGCCGCTCCGCACGTGGGTGGGCAGCACTGCAGACGGGTGAGGGGGCCAAAGATCGTAGGTGAGGCCATGATCTCATCGGCGGTAAGCGGATCGCGGAAGATCGCGAGAGGATTGTTGATGGCGTGGCGGCGAGCTTTCTCCGCTACGAGAGCAAAGCTTCGGCTCTCAAAGCCTGTGCGCCGTTGATACTCGGCACCGGCTCCGCCAAACAACCGAGCAGCAGGCGGCCTGGTGTTGTCGTCGCCTGGTGCCTGCTCTGCAATCCTGACGTAGTTTTCGAGGATCGAAGGCCGGTCCGTAAACATTACATCCAGCGCACCGGGCATCATTTGTTCAAACCCAACGGCCAAGGCCACATCGACCGCGCCGCTTTCCACGGCCTGGCGCGCAAGGAACAGCGCGGTTGAGCCGGTTGCGCACGCATTGTTGACATTGATAATGGGAATGCCAGTCAAACCGACCGAATAAAGCGCTTTCTGGCCCGAGGTAGAATCGCCATAGACAAAGCCGGCATAGGCCTGTTCGACCTTCGAATAGGCAATTCCCGCGTCGGCAAGAGCCGCGCGTACCGCTTCAGCACCCATCAGATTGTATGTTTCGCTTCGCCCAGGCTTGGTGAAGGGGACCATGGCGACACCGGCAACGTAAACCTTCGACACGAGAACTCTCCTCTGTTCTTTCGGCACATTTATTGACCGACCGGTCGTCAAATGCAAGCACCTTTTGTGGCCGCACGGCAGGCCCAGCGATGCTGAGCTCATTCTTAAGATGGTGCGGGGAACAGGCCCTGACGAAAGGGGGCTCAATCCAATTAGACTAACTGTACAGGCGATCGCGGGCTGTACTCAGCTAAAGCCATCAGGCTACATCGCGGCCAAATTTGAAACGAAGGCGGATTACTTGACAGCCGCGACAACGATGATCTCGACCTTACAACCCGGCCGTGCAAGCCGAGACTGACCTGTAGCGCGCGCAGGGGGAGCGTCGCGATCGATCCAGTTGTCCCAGACGGCGTTCATTTCCTCGAAGTCCGCCATGTCGGCGAGCCAGATGGTCGCGGAAAGCACGTGCGACCTGTCGCTGCCACTCTGCTCGAGCAGGGCATCGATCTTCGTCAGAATGTCTTGGGTCTGGTTGGCCGCAGATTCGCCAGGCACCCCAATCTGACCGGCAAGGTATATCGTACCGTTGTGGATTACGGCCTGGCTCATCCGGGGGCCGCTGTTCAGACGTATAATGCTTGCCATGATGGTTCCTTCTGCTTTTGATTCAATTCCAGTTCCGCGAGGTCAATTGGGCGCGGCAATCGACTGGTGGCTCTGTTGCCTTGGACAGGCCGCCAAGCGGATGGCGAATTGCCGCCTATCGGTAGTATCACTCGAGCAACAGGTCAGCGCGCCACGCTGGCAGCGCCAGCGCTTCGACGATCGCCGCGTCTGCGACTGCGGTATCGGTTAGCTCGCCTTTATCGATCATGTTTTGGGCTGCGCGGCGAAGTTCGCCGCGATCAGGCCCGATTTTGCGAAACCTCGCCAACGCAATGTCGCGTTCAGGGTGGCGGGCAAGCGCGCGGCTGGCAAAGAAGTATCGACGCAATACACGCGACTGCCGCGAGGCTCTCAGAGTCTCAAACAAGGTGGCTTCAAGGGCCAGTCCAGCCTCAAGTCCGTGTTCCACACCTGCGCGTGCAGCCTCAAGGGTTGCCTGCGGAGCCTGCCATTCGGGATCCAGTGCAGTTTCATAACGACTGATTGCGGCAAGTGCCGCTTTGGCTGGTTCGCCTGCGATGTTGCGAACCGGGCGTTTTGAGAATCTAGGAGCCATCGTCACTGCCATCTGCAGATCGCCTACCGCGTCGACGAAGCCGATTTCCTCCGCTTCCTTCAGGTCAATTGGCTCGGCTCCGATCAGGAGTTTGAGGGCGGCTGGCATGCCGACCAGTCGCGGCAAGAATTGCGTACCTCCAAAGGTTGCCAACAGCCCAAGCTTGACTTCCGGCATGCCAAAAAGTGTGCCCGGCGCCGCAATCCGAAAGTCGGCGCAATAGGCAACAACCATGCCGCCACCCAGCACCATACCGTGCATCACGGCGATCACTGGTTGCGGTGCGAGCCGGCAGGCTTCCTCGAGCTCGAGCAGTCCGGGCGCTCGTACCGGATGTTCTAGTTCGGCAATGTCTGCTCCAGCGATGAAGTTACGTCCCTTGCCAACTATCGCAATTGCCTGCGCCTCACTGCGTCCAGCTTCGGCAACTGCGGCAATGAGCTGACTGCGCGCTGCGTGCGACAAGGCATTGACCGGTGGATTGTCGATCTCGATGTAGGCCACGGGGCCACGCTGAACAAGCGATACAGGGGCAGTCATTGAGCCTCGCAGAATCAAAATGCTATCATCGTTGGATTATCCGAATTCCACCGCCATTATGGTCATGCTTTGAATTTAGGATAGCGTTCGTGATTTCGCTGCTGGGCGATTGAAGCAGCTTGCCTGGTATCAAAAGCTGCCCGGTCGCGCCGCGTCATGGCTATGCATAGTTATCGAGCCTTGGAATGAGCCTGCAGTTCCAGAAAATGCATCATGACCATGTCTCGACACGCAGCCCTGGGCCCGACTGATCCTAATTCAAGGCTGTGAGCAGAAGTGAACGAGGTGATCGGCGCAGCAGAGTTGAAGAGGCGGGCGGCCTCGGTAGGTCTGAAAACCGCACCGCCTCTATCCGATCCCTTCAGGACTTCCGTCCAGAATCGCTAACCTAGGATTCGGGATTACTAGAACTTCAGGCTTGCTCGAACATTCCACATCCGCGGCAGGGACAACTGAACGTTTTGATTTGCCCCTACACCCGGAAAGCCGAAACCGCCCGGACCGATAGAGACCGGAACCTGGTTGTTGAACAGGTTGCTGACATTGAACGCCAGCCGGAAGTTTTTGTCGATCTCGGCTTCGATCGACATGTCGACGGTGTCGCGAGACGGGATCCGCAACGCGGCGCTGTTATCGCGATCCTGGAAGAAGCCATCGACATAGCTGTATTGCGCGCGCCCGCCCAAGGTGAGCCTGTCATTCACAGGCACTCGCAATGTGGCGGTTAGGCTGGTCGTCAGTTTGGGAGAATTCGGAATACGGTTGCCGTCGAAGATCAACGGTGCGCCGCCGGCCGTAGTATCGCGGTAGTCCTTGAATCGCGCGTCAGCGTAGCCGAGGGTTCCGACAACCGTGAACGGCTTGAAGGGACGAACCTTAACTTCCCCTTCGAACCCACGGATTCTCGCGCTCGCAGCATTCGAGACAACCGCGATCAGCGCCCCGCCGCCGCCCAGCACTGGCACAAGTTTCGCGGTCTGGATGTCGCCATAATTTTGCTGGAAGCCTGAGAATGCAAAGCCCAGATCACCGTTAAGCACGTCACCCTTCAAACCAACTTCGTAGTTGGTCAGCTGCTCGCGATTGAACCGCAATTGTTTGAACGAGGTGATCAAGAAGCTTGTGACATTGTCGAGGTTCCAGCCCCCGCTCTTGTATCCGCGCGACACCGTACCGTAGATCGATACGCTTGGCGCAAGCTTGTAGCGCAAGGTAACCAAGGGCGAGAAATCGGTGTCGGAACCAGCATCGGTTTCACGTGGCAGGGTGGGTGCAACGAACGGGAAGCCTTGCTGACGGAAGTCTAGGGTCTGCTTCTCATAGGTCAGTCGTGCCCCGAGCGTCAGCGTCAGGCGCGGTAGCGCCTCCCAATCAGCATTGACGAAGCCGGCGAAGGATTCCGATCCCACCATCCCGCTCGTAGAACCGGTCAGCCCTCTCAAGAATCCCGGGACGTTGGCAATATTGCCAAAAGTGCTCGAGGCGTAACCGTCAACGTCCTGCTTGAAATAGTAAAGACCGCTGACAAAGGAAAATCGAGACCCCATCTTGCCAGCAAGGCGCAACTCTTGGGAGAATTGCCATTGATCCTGCTTCTTCTGGCTGTCCACGACTGCCAATGGGCCGAAGTCGGGGTCATTATTGCGCAACGAGGAGGCAGTCCGGTAGGCGGTAATCGAAGTCAGGGTCAGATCAGTTGAGGTTGACCAGTCTATCTGACCCGAAACACCGAATAGCTCGCGCTTCGCAATCGGGGGGAGGTTAGTGTTGGTCTTGTAGGTGCCAGTGACAGCGCCATATCCGCTGATCGGCTGCGGTACAGGAGCAAGCTGGTCCTCGTTCGTATAATCTGCTGACAGCAAGACCGATACATCGTTGTTTGGCCGCCACAGGGCCTTGATCCGCCCGCCGACGGAATCGATGTCGCCGATATCCTGTCCGTCGAAGACGTTGGTGATATAGCCGCGCCGAGTGGTCCGGAAGCCACCGATGCTGATTGCAAGATTGTCTTCGGCAACGGGGCCGGTCAGGAAGGCAGAAAACCGGCGTTCGTCATAACTGCCAAGCTGCACTGTTGCGTCGCTGCCGAATTCGAATTCGGGCTTGCGAGTGGTGATGCTGATCGCACCAGCAATGGAATTGCGTCCGAACAAAGTCCCTTGTGGGCCTCTGAGGAACTCGACCCGCTCGGTGTCGAACAGTTCCTGGTTGAAGCTGTAAAGCTTACCTTGAACCACGCCGTCGACGTAAACACCAACACCGGAATCAAATCCTGCGTTCACCCGTGACTGGCTGGCGACCCCGCGCACGACGATCAGCGATAGAGAGTCATTCCCGTTACTGATGTTGACCAGATTCGGGACCGAATTGGCCAGGTCGAGCAGTCGCAGGGACGCCTTCGCATCGATATCGCCGGCTCCCAGAGCGCTGATTGACAGCGGCACATCGACAATTCGCTCATCCCGCTTGCGGGCTGTCACGACGATCGCGTTGTCTTTAACCTCCGGCTCGGCTGAAGGCGAATCGGCCTCCTGCGCGAAGGCAGGCATGCTGATCAGCATAGCACTAAGAAAAAACGGGAACTTACGCATCGGCCCCTCTCCCCTTGATTACCTCATTGTCGGCGCGGTGTATCATTAATCGACCGGTCGGGCAATTTATATAATCCGACCGGTCGATAAACACCTTCAGGGGTATGGATCGGATGAATGTGACGCATGAGCACAACTGGAGTCTCGTGAGGTCGCTTTGCCCTGGTGAACTGGGCCGAACCTTTGCCGTGGATGGGATCGGTCCGCTTAGATGGTTGGGCATTTCGACCACAAGACCCAAGGGTCCTGCGGCATACTTGGCCGGGCAAACGCGATCAGGTGAGCTGGCGGAGTCGACTGCCAGGGATCCGCAATTCCGGTTGCATTATCCGTCCGGACGGTTAAAGCATGAACCCACGCTCTGATCACTCGATTTTCTAGGGGCCAAATGACAAGCCAAAAGACGAAATGCAGATTTCGCGACCTTGGGTTAACGATCGGCACGCTGCCGACGGGGCCCTTGAATGCGATTACCGATGTGGCCGGGGTCCGCGTTGGGCACGTAACGCGGATTGCCGACGCACCGCACGTCTTGCGGACCGGAGTCACTGCCATCCAGCCGCTGAACGTGCCCTATTGGCAGGAATCCGTCTTTGCCGGCTTCCATTCCTTCAACGGATTCGGTGAAGTTACCGGTAGTCATTGGATTGCTGAAACTGGTGTGCTCACCTCGCCAATCTGTATGAGCTCGGCTTTTTCGATCGGGGTGCTGCGTGATACGCTGCTGGCCCATCCCAAGCAGAATGGGATTGATGACCGCTGGCATCAGCCAATGGCCGGAGAAACCTTCGATGGCGTACTCAATGACGGCTGGGAAGGGCCGATTACCCGGGCAGACGTCACCGCTGCGCTCGATGGGGCCAGTGGCGGCCGGGTTGCCGAAGGATCGATTGGTGGCGGAACCGGCATGATGACGTTCGAATTCAAGAGCGGAATCGGGACTTCTTCGAGAGTAGCGGCCACCCCATGCGGTAGCTTTACCGTCGGCGCTCTGGTCCAGTCCAATTTTGGCAACCGGTCCGAGCTTACCGTCGATGGTGTTCCGGTCGGTCGGCATATCGGTTATGAAGTCGTGGATAGCCCCCAACGACGCGACCAGGGCTCGATCGTGATTGTGCTCGCAACAGATGCGCCGCTGTTGCCGCCGCAATGCGCAAGACTGGCGCGGCGCGGCGGCATCGGCCTGGGCCGCGTCGGTGGTTTCGGTTCAAATAGATCGGGCGATTTCATAGTCGCCTTTTCGACCGGTAATCGCGTACCCTTTAATGATGTCGCTATTGCAGAGGGTCTTCGCATGCTGCCCAATGAGGCCATGAATCCGCTCTTTCGCGCAGCCTCTGAAGCGGTCGAAGAGGCGATCGTCAATTCCATGACCATGTCGGATTCAATGACTGGAGTGGATGGGACAACTGTGCACGCTCTGCCGACTGACAAGCTCGTCGAAGTTATGCAACGCTATGGCCGCGGGCCCGAGAGCACGTCATGAATTGCGCCGATGTACTAGTAATCGGAGGCGGGATCGCCGGCATGTCAGCTGCCGCGGGGCTGTCAAGAAACGCCCGCGTGGTGGTGCTTGAAGCTGAACTAGCGCTGGGTTATCATTCTTCCGGGCGTAGCGCGACATATTACCATTTCGGCATTGGCAACCGTGCAGTGCGCGCCATGACCGCCTATAGCCGGGAGTTTTTCGAGCAACCGCCAGGCGACTTCTCGGACCAACCATTTTGCAGGCCGACTCCAGCGTTGTTCGTAGCTCGCCCGACAATGGTGGAGGCGCTGGCTGGGCTCGAAACCGAGATGCGGCTGTTCACCAACACGATCGAGCGGATCGACGAAAAAGGTATGCTGGCAATGGTGCCAGTACTGAAGACTGGCGGAGAGGGCATAGTCGAAGGAGTGGTCGATTACGGCGGTCGCCGGCTCGATGCCGACCGATTGCTGCAAGCTTATGCCCGAAGGGTCAAGCATGGCAAGGGTGAAACCGTTACCGGAGCCCGCGTCGTGTGCATCGAGTACAAGGCAGGCTTGTGGCAGGTGACAACCGAACGCGGACAGCAATATGCTGCGCCCGTGCTGATCAATGCGGCCGGAGCTTGGGCTGATCATGTGGGACGACTGGCAGGCGTGCGGCAACTTGGCCTTGAGCCCAAGCGGCGAACGGTCATCATGTTTGACCCTCCCCATGGAATCGGGGCCAGCGAATGGCCGTTCGTCAAGGCCGCGGTGGACGATTTCTACATGATCCCGGAATCCGGACGGATTCTGGCGTCGCCAGTGGACGAAGTCGATAGTCCTCCCACCGACGCCCAGCCTGAGGAATATGATCTCGCTTTGGCCGCGTGGAAAGTCGAGGAATATACGACGATGACGGTGCCGAGGATTCAACATCGTTGGGCAGGGCTGCGATCCTTCGTATCCGACCGCGTGCCAACGGCCGGTTTCGCGCCCGACGCCGATGGGTTCTTCTGGCTGGCTGGGCAAGGTGGATACGGATTGCAGACAGCGCCTGCAATGGCAGCAATTGTCTCTGCGCTCGTAACGGGCGGGCCGTGGCCGGAAGGCTTAGCCTCCCTAGGTTTGACACCGGATCAGGTCTTGCCGGATCGTCTGGTGGGTGGGGAGGTCTCGCTATGACCAATGTAATGCGCCGGCTGCTCGGCCGTGATTATCCTGTCGCCGTTGGGGGCGATGGCCCCTATGTCATCGATGGTTCGGGCCGGCGATATCTCGATGCCGCGTCGGGGGCTGGGGTCTCGTGCCTCGGGCACAGCGCCACCCGGGTTGCGGATGCTGTATCCGCCCAGGCGCATATCATGCCCTATCTCTACAACGCCTACTTCACGACGGATGCAGTCGAACGTTTCGCAGAAGCGCTGGTTGCCGCGACGCCGGCCGGGCTCGACTGGGTCTATCCCGGTTCAGGCGGGTCGGAATCGATGGATGGCGCACTCAAGCTCGCGCTTCAGTTTCATAATGAAAACGGTGAACCCGGTCGGACCCGCTTTATCTCCCGGCGCCAAAGCTATCATGGATGTACTATCGGAGCACTCGGCGTTAGCGGGAACCTGATCCGCAGATCGCTCTTCGAGGGTTTTCTACCCCCGCATCATTTTGTCTCGCCTTGCTATGCCTACCGCGAGCAGAGCAGTAGCGAAACTGAAGCTGAATATGTCCGCCGGCTCGCAGACGAGCTGGAACACGCCATCATTCAACTTGGTCCGGAGAACGTCGCCGGATTCGTTGCGGAAACTGTCGTTGGCGCCACTGCGGGATGTATTCCGCCAGTTCCTGGTTATTTCCAGGCGATCCAGGCGGTCTGTCAAAAGTATGGTGTCCTTCTTATCCTCGACGAAATCCTGGCAGGCGCCGGACGCTGCGGAACCTACCTTGCATGCGAACAGGATGGGGTGGTTCCTGACATCGCCGTGGTGGCGAAAGGCCTTGGCGCCGGTTATCAGCCGCTTAGCGCAATCCTCGTCAGCGATCGGATCGTGGCAACCTTGGCTGGGGGGCGAGGATTCTTTTTCCATGGCCATACCTATAACTGTCACGCGACCGCCGCTGCGGCGGGCTGCGCTGTACTGCAGGAAATCGAAGAACAGGACCTCCTTGCCAATGTGCGCCGCCAAGGGAAACTCTTGCGGCAATCCTTGACTGATAAGTTCAACCAGCATCCCCATATTGGCGATGTGCGCGGGCGTGGGCTGCTGCTCGGAATTGAACTTGTCGCCGATCGGGAGAGCAAGGAACCATTCGCTCCTGAGCGAATGGTTTGGAACGCTATCCAGAGCGCGGCGATGGACAGCGGTCTGCTGTGCTATCCGGGGTTCGGGACAGTGGATGGCACGCGAGGTGACCACATCTTGCTTGCTCCCCCGTTCATCATCACCGAAGCGCAGGTGGGCGAAATCGTTGACAAGCTCGCGTTGGCGATCGACCAAGCAATTGCGGGTACGGCCTGATGCGCAGACCACTGATCGGTGTTACGGCTGATGTCGAATTACGAAGTGATGCCCGGCAACTTCATTATTTCGCCAACAAGGCCATGATGAGAGCCTTGTCCAGTGCGGGCGCGTTGCCTGTGATGCTCCCGCACGAGGCCGAGTTCATCGATGACTATCTCGGCGTGCTGGACGGTGTGCTCATTTCCGGCGGCGGGTATCAATTTCCTCACCCCCTTCTTATCGATCCCGCAACTGTTGATCAGGAACCAGTGGAGAAAGTCGCGCGGACACGGTTTGAATTGGCTTTAGTGCAGCGCGCGACGGAGCGGGATCTCCCTCTTCTCGGTATCTGTGGTGGCTTCCAAGTCATGAATGTCGCAGCGGGCGGCACAATCGTTCCTTCACTCAAGTCACTGCGTCCCGAATGGCACATGCATCGTGACGCTGCACCCTATGAGGAAGCTGCACACGAGGTCGTCACCATGCCGGGGAGCCTTCTTAGTGAAATTGTTGGTTGCGACAGCTTCCCGGTCAACAGTCTGCATTCGCAGGGTGTCATCGAGCCTGGAGTCGACGCGAGCACAGCAGCAGTTGCGCCGGATGGTATTGTTGAAGCGATTGAGCGACGGGACCGCCGCTTCTGGATCGCGACGCAGTGGCACCCGGAGTTCCATATTTCGGAAGCTGACGGTTGCCTGTTTGACGCATTCGTCGCCGCAGCGGCTGCTCGGTAGATTTCGGCACCAACCTTATGAGCCTTGGAGCAGGGCGACTGCAGAAGTCAGAGCAGCTTGGGTTACTGGGTCCCGCATTCGTTCAGCCTGAGCCCGGGCCTCTGCCAGTAATCCCGCCTCAGCCTCCTCGGATGCCAGCAGAGCTCTGATAGCGCCATGTGTTCCGCGCGGAACGCCAGCCAGCTTGATCGACAGCTTCTGCACGGCATCGTGAAGTCCATCCGCGGGCACGACAGTTTCAGCAAGGCCCAAGCTAAGGCATTCCTCAGCAGACAGTGAGCCCCCAGTCATTAGCAGGGCGCGCGCGCGCGCCATGCCCACTGCCGCGATCAGGCTGCGGTTGATACCTGTGTCAGGAACTAGACCTAGCCGAGCAAACGGGAAGAGCAGCCGTGCGTTTGAAGACATGACCAGGATATCCGCGAGCAATGCGATGCCCGCGCCCGAACCTGCGGCTGCACCGTCAACAGCAGCGACGATGGCGACCGGAGATCCCGAAATCGCTGCCGCTAGCCGTCCAGTCTGGTCCGCGACGATCGCGGCCATGTCATCGGCAGAGCTGTCAGCAAGAGCATCAAGCGCAGCTCCAGCCGAAAAGATTCCATCCTTCCCCGTCAGGACAATGACCCCTACATCGTTGGTTGCGGCCAGATCGTTGATCAGGTCGGCGATGCGACCTAGGTCAACCGGCCCCAGCGAATTGCCCCGCTCCGGCGATGCAAGGCGTGCGATCGCGATCGGTCCGTCGCGTTCGACCTCGAGCGCGATCGCATACCCTTTGCTCATGCGCCTTCCATAATCTTCTGGAAGGGTGCCATCCCTGCTGCAAAGTCACTTGGTGCCTCTGCGCCAGCAAAATTGACAATCGTCGACCATGCGTCGCGAACCTGTTCCGGCGAGAAATCTTCACCGCCTCCGATCCGTTCGCCTCGGGTACGTTGCCAGCGCAGCTTGCTGACCCACCCGCCGCCTACTTCGAACAAGCTGCCAGTCTCGCTGCAGGTTTCGTGCGCCAGCCAACCGACAAGCGGGCTGACAAGTTCTGCGCGCATCGGTGCGAGCTGTTCAGGAGTCATGACTGTTCGGGTCAGGCGCGAATCCGCCGCCGGTGCAATAGAGTTGACATGAATGTTGCGTGCGCGTCCTTCAACCGCGAGGGCCTGGGTGAAACCGTGGAGCGCAAGCTTGAAAGTACCATAGTTTACCTGGCCGAAGTTGCCATATATCCCAGCGGCCGAAGAAGTATTGATGATCCTGCCGTAGCTCTGGTCGCGCAGTCGCGGCCAGGCGGCATGGACGATCCGGAATGCTCCCAGCAAATGGACGTCATAGAGATCGCTCCAGTCCTGCTCGGTCATCCTGTGAAACCCAACATCACGCAGGAACCCGGCATTGTTGATGATGATGTCAATCTGCCCGAAATGATCGAGCGCCGCTTCAACGAGCCTTGCACCATCGATGACCGAGTCCGTATTGACGACCGCTTCGCCTCCGGCCGCGCGAATCTCCTCGACAACCTTTGCCGCTGGGCCAGCGTCAGTCCCCGCGCCGGCCGCCGACGATCCAAGGTCGTTGACAAGCACACGTGCGCCCCTGCTAGCGAGCATTAGAGCATGTGCCCGGCCTAGGCCTCCGCCAGCACCAGTGACAATGGCAACCCGTCCATCGTAGCGAAGTGTATCAGTCATCAGTCTTCCCTTCGGATCAAAAATTTCTAAGCACCGTAGCGATATTCAAAGTCCGATCATTTGCCCCGTTTGGTTCCCTGCAACGAACGGTGCGACCGCCTGCCGGCCCGCGTAAATGATTAGCAATCTTGCAACGCCGGGCTTCTGCCGCGTAAGGTCGGGAGCCATATGCGGCGGGCAACGCCATCGAAGCGAGGCCAGCCCGCATCAGGCTTGAAGCACCGGGCTGCTGCAGGAGATGGCTGCGACCGGCAACAAAGAGAGCCTTGGGATGGAAACCATGCAAGGGTCCTGATTGGCTGGCTCCCGATGTGCCACAGCAATCGGTCAGGTGAGCAAGGGTCTCTCCTCTGAGCGTAATCACGCCGCGTCCTCATTGAACGGGCGGGTGGTATCGTCACGCTTAGCAGCCGGCAGACCCAGCACGCGCTCTGCAATCACGTTACGAAGGATCTCGTCTGTACCGCCAGCAATGCGCATCGCGGCGCCGAAACTCCACGATCTCTCAACGGCTTCCCAGCCATCGCCCAGCGCACTCCCGACCAGCGCTCCTTCCTGTCCGCGCAGGTCAAGCAGCAAATTGGCAATCAACTGCGCCTGGCTGGCTATCACGAGCTTGGTGATCGACTGCTCAGGTCCGGGTAGCTGGCCTCGGCCTAGGTTCGTCAAAGTCCGGTAGGTCAGCAGCTTGAGCCCGCGATCATTCAAGTACGCCTGGGCAATGATATCGCGAACGTGGGGATCATCGCTTGCACGCCCGGTTGATGTCTCGAGGCGTCTACTGATATCGATCAACGTCGATGAATCAATCAGACCGATGTTTGCACCGACATTGAGCCGCTCGAACATGAGCGTCGTCATCGCTCCTGCCCAACCGCCGCCCGGCACGGTCAAGCGAAACTCGTCAGGGATTATAACTCCGGATAGGAAAACTTCGTTGAATTCGACACCACCATCGAGCTGCCGGATCGGTCGCACCTCGACTCCGGGCGCACGCATGTCGATAATGAAGAGCGTCAGCCCGGCGTGCTTGGTTGCACTGGAATCAGTCCTCGCCAGCAAGAGCCCATAGTCTGAGAACTGCGCTCCGGTGGTCCAGACCTTTTGGCCGTCTACAAGCCAGTTTTCTCCGGTTTTCACCGCCTTCGTGCGCAAGGCTGCTAGGTCAGAGCCTGCAGCGGGTTCTGAGAATAGCTGACACCAGATCTCAGCACCGCTGATCGCGCGGGCGACGAACCGCTCTTTGACCTTATCGCTGCCAAGTGCGAGCAAGGTGGGCACGCACATTCCCAGTCCAATTTCGTAGACGCCAAATGGAACGTCGTATCGTTCTTCTTCCTGGCGGAAGATTATCTGCTGGGTGGTTGTCCCGCCGCCTCCACCATACTCGCGCGGAAGCGCGATAGCTGCGTAACCTGCGGCGGCCTTCTTGCTTTGCCATTCGCGGGCTGCCGCCACGAGTGTCGCGTCATCAGGCCAGGCAACTCGTCCTCGACCGCGCGTTACCGGTGCATGCGCGGCAAGCCACTCCCGCGCTTGAGCGCGGAACTGGGCATCGATGGGAGAATCGGCGAAGTCCATCTGCTGGCCTTTCAATGCTTCGTGGTCTCGCCGGCGATCAGCCTGGCGGCCAAACGCGAACGCCACTCGACGGCTGGTCCGTAGCAGGCCGCCAGCGCTCGGGCTCGACGGTAGAATAGGTGCGAGTCTGACTCGAAAGTGAAGCCGTAGCCGCCATGAACCTGCAGCGTTTCCTGTGCGGCAAATAGATAGGCTTCGGTGGCAGAGGCACGAGCCGCGGCAGCGGCAAGCGGTAAATCGACTGCTCCGGTGCCGAGCGACCACGCAGCATACATCGCATGCGCACGTGCGATTTCAATCTTGGTCCAGATGTCGGCCAACTTGTGCTTGATGGCCTGATACGAACCAATGGTTTGCCCAAATGCGCGGCGTTCGCGCGAATAATCAATTGCGCCATTGAGAGCCCTAGAAGCTCCGCCAATCTGTTCGAAGGCAACGCAGACAACTGCATGATTGAGCGCGAGATCCGCATCGTCGCCAGTCATTCGGGTGGCTGGAGTATTGCGGAATGTAATACGGCAGAGCTGACGACCCGGGTCCCGGCTTTCTAGCGCCTCCTGTTCGACAGCATTTTCAGCCATGTCGACAAGCCACAGCTGATTGTTGGCTCGGACAATGGCTACTGATGCACCAGTTCCGCCCGAAACAGGTGAAATAACGCCCGTAATGTGATCGTCCTCGACAGCAAGGGCACTATCTGTCGCAACACAGGCTGTCGCTGAACCGCTGGCCAATGCTGGCAGCCAGCGATCCTGTTGCTCAGGCGACCCGCACGATTGGATCAACGGGGTGGCATGATACAATGATGCGGTAGGTATTGCGGCCACCGACCATCCAATTGCTTCTGCAGCCAGGCAAACCGGGAGAGGCCCGAGGCCATTACCACCGAAATCAGTAGATATGCCGCTGGCCAGGATCCCCATCTCACCGAGCAGTTCCCAGGCCGTCACATTGATCTGACCAGTATCGACAGTCTTCCGTGCTGCCTCCAGCGGTGCAGCTTCTTCGAGAGCGCGCCGCAACTGGTCAGCAAGGAGCCGGTAATCTTCGGAAAAATCGAACTCCACCTAGTTGTCCTCACTGCACTAAAGCGCTGAAGCGATATCCTTCGCCCTGAGTCGGACTATCCCATTAATCGAACGGTCGGTCAATGGATGATCTGTCATCCGCCTTGCTCGCAGGCGAGGCGTTCAGGGGTGGGCATGGATTGGCAGAGACCAACCATGACGTTCCAACGGGAGAGATGCCCGGCTTGCCAAAACTGATCGGCTGAGTTCACCGCGCACGATCGAAGAGCACTAAGGGCGGGACTTACTTGAGGCTCTTCTGTTGCCCTTTTAGAACGCAACCTGGGCGCAGACCTGTAGCCGCCCCGTCGTGATAGACGGGCAATCCGCTGACATAGACGCTCTCAACCCCTCTGCTTGGTTGGACCGGGTTTTCGAAGTCGGCTGCGTCGGCAACTGTAGCTGGATCAAGCACAACCAGATCAGCCACCGCGCCAGCTGCAATCACGCCGCGACCAGCCAAACGGAACCGCCGCGCTGGCAAACTTGTCATCCGGCGGATCGCTTCCTCGAAGGGGAACAGACCTTGATCACGCACGTAACGTCCCAGAACGCGAGTGAACGTGCCCCACAGACGGGGGTGAGGACGAATGCTGGTAGTCGTCCCGTCCGAGCCAATCATCGCGTCAGGAGAAGCAAGGATGTGGCGTAGATCATTTTCGTCCATGCAGTAGTAGACCGCGCCGCCGGGTGCTAGCGCAGTAAGTGCCGCCTCGCCGCTCAAACCTAACTCGGCAGCGACCTCATCAAGTTCTCGGCCCGCAGTGTCAGGCTTGACTGCGCTCCAGGTGATCACAACGCGCTTCGACAGGCGATAGAGGTCCAGGTTGAATGAGCTGGCAGCAGCAACGTAAGGGTATACATCGAACCCGACCTCCTGCCGAGTGGAAGCCTCGACAATCCTGCGCAGCGTTTCAGGCGCGCGGCCGAAATTGGCCTCGCCCATGAGCTTGTGATGCGAAATGATCAACGGCATGCCCGCCCGTTCGGCGATCAGCAGTGCCTCATCGATTGCAGCATCGATGGCATCAGCCTCATCGCGCAAGTGGGTCGCGAAGATCCCGCCGTACTCGGCGACGACCTCGGCAATTGCCATTACCTCGTCCATGGGCGCAGCTCTTGCGGGAGGATAGAAGAGCCCCGAGGACATACCAATCGCTCCGGCGGCCATAGCCTCAGCGGCCAACGAGCGCATCGCCATGCGCTCACTTGCGGTTGCTGGACGATCAAGCCTGTCCATCGCCGCGGCGCGAAGGGTAGTATGACCGACAAGCGCAGCGACGTTGACCGCGGGCGGTGCAGCTTCCAGCGTGTCGATGTAGTCGCGAAAACGGGCAAAGCGGAAGTCGGCCTTGGCGGCGACTTCTGCGAAAGGGGCAGGGAGGTCTCCGGAGGCGACGAAGGGGGCGAGGCTCACGCCGCAATTTCCAACGACAACCGTGGTTACCCCCTGACTGACCCGGGGCAGCGCCGAAGGGTCGGCGAACACGAAGTGATCGTCATGGGTATGTACGTCGATGAAGCCAGGACAAAGCGCTTGGCCTGTTATGTCGATCGTCTCGCGTGAACGCCATCGAGAAAGATCTCCGGTTGCGACAATAGTCCCGTCTTCGACAGCCACATCCTGGATCACGCCAGGCGTTCCGGTGCCGTCGATTACAAGCCCGCCGCGGAACAGCAAGTTGCACTGTGGTGAACGCATCATCACATTCCAGCGACAGCAGAAGGCTCGGCCCGGGCCTGGGCCTCGCGCAGAACGCGCAGTACGTTTCCTCCCCAGAACTTTCGGAGGTCTTCTGCCGTGAAGCCGGCCGCCAGCAAGCGCTGGCTGATCTTTGGATAGTCGCTTGCTTCATCGAAGCCATCGATGCCGCCGCCGCCATCGAAATCACCCGATAATCCGACATGATCGATACCGACTAGCGCGACAGCGTGCCGAATCTGAGCGACCAGGTGGTCCAGATCGGCGCGCGGTGCCGGATTTTCACGTTCGATCTTGAGCACAGTGGCGCGCTGCGCGCGAAGCTCGGCGATGGTTGCGGCCGGTTGCCCGAGCAAAGTGCGGGCCGGTGCGCGTCCCGGACTGTTGGGCACGCCGAGATGGCTCGACACGGCATTGATTTGAATGACACCGCGCTTCGCAGCAAGCGCACGAAGCCTCGTGTCGTCGATGTTTCGAGGATTGTCAGCAAGGCTCTTGAGACTGCTGTGGGACAAGATGATCGGTGCGTCAGACAGGGCAAGAATATCGTCCAATGCTTCCGGCGATGCATGCGAAGCGTCAATCAGGATGCCGAGTCGATTGGCCTCTGCTACCCACTGGCGCCCAAGCGGAGAAAGGCCATGCCATTCTGGCCCATTGTCGGGATTTGAGCTGTCCGCCAGATCATTGTTGCCGACGTGGACCGGGCCCATCATCGTTACACCGAGCGCACGGAAGGTGCGCATCAACGACAAATCCTGGCCGATTGGATAACTGTTCTCCATACTCATGAAGACGGCCCGCTTGCCCGATTTGACGATCTTCTCGGCGTCGTCTGCCCGTGTTGCAAGTTGAAAGGCCTCATGGTGTCGCGCGACCATGTCCCGAATTTCAATGGTGCGCATCAATGCTTCATCGCGCGCCACGGTGTAACCTGTCGGGGTTCTCGGGCCTTGCTCGGTGAAGACGACGAAGAAGCCACCATCAAGCCCGCCATCTCGCATGCGCGGGAGGTCAACCTGTGTTCCGTCTACCGAAAGCGAGTGGCGATCCATAATCGACCAGCCGACAACGTGCAGCAATGCAGGTGTGTCGATATGAGTATCGAGCACGATTGCGTCGCGGTGTGCCGACGGCATCGGGGCTCCATTGCGAGCAAATACGACAGAGGATGCCACCAGCGCAGCTGCGCCTAGGATGATTGCACGCTTTCGCATCAGGAAATCCCTCTCTTTGATTGACCGACCGGGCGGAATATGAAACATCGCTTTGCCATCAAATGCGCTGGAAATCCAGCGGTTCGATTGGCTGAATGAGCGAGGCAAGATCTTATGACTGCAACAAAGCTTTTCCTGGCGCTGACAGCCGCAATCCCAATGGCGACTTCCCATGTCGATCCGAAGGAGCTCGATGCGGTATTTGCTGATATCCGGCCGGATCAACCGGGCTGCGCCTATGCTGTGGATCTGCGCGGCAAGGTTCTCTATCAGGGCGGCTTTGGACTTGCTGATCTAGCCACCCGCGAGCCGATCACACCCGCAACACGCTTCGAACTGGCGTCAACATCGAAGCAGTTCACGGCCGCTCTTATCCTGATCTTGGCACAGGAACGCCAACTTAAATTGGCGGCATCTATCCGCACCTATCTGCCTGACCTCCCCAAGGTCTACGATCCGGTCACGGTCGCGGACTTGTTGCACCACACCAGTGGCATTCGCGAGTATTTCGATGCATTCAGGGCACGCGGAGACGATGAGAGCAAACCCCATTCCCGCGAGGAAGTGCTGGCCTTCGTCAAGGCGCAACGCGGACTCGACGGCCCACCTGGCCGTCGTTTTTCCTACGTTAACACCAATTACTTCCTGCTCGCAGAAATCGTGGAACGCCTAACCGGAAAGTCATTTCCGGATGCTGCGCGGGAACGGCTCTTCAAGCCGGCGGGCATGACGGAAACTCGCGCAACGCTTGATACGACCAGTCTCATTGCAGGTGACGCGCGCGGCTATCAAATCGACAAGAACGGTAGCTTTGTCTCCGCAGCCTGGGCCTGGCAAGGCTATGGCGACCGCGGCGTGCGGACTACTGTTGGCGATCTTGCTCTTTGGCATGGTGCATCGCTCGCGGCGACAACCGGCGGTCAGGCGCTCGAAGTGGCGCGCCTCGCGAACGGGAAACTGCATTCTGGCAGACCTGTCGATTATGCCGGTGGGTTGTTCGTGGATGATCGGCAAAGCGAGCGTGTTGTGTCGCATTCGGGCTTGGTTGTGGGCAATCGCGCCATGGACGTACTTTATCCGGAGAGCGGGATTGGTATCAGCGTGATGTGTAATCGCGACGATATCTCGCCAGCTGAGCGTGCGCGCAAAATTGCTTTGCTCGTGAAGCCCGGGGCGCCCGATCCAGCTTTTGACCGCGCAATTGATCCTGCCGAAATGAAACGCCTGGGAAAAGTTGGCGACCTGCGCTCCGCGCCTGATGGCTATTATCGCGATCCCTTGTATGGACAGTATCTCATCGTCGCTCACCGTGACGGTGAGCCGATTGTCAGCTACAATATGCGAGCTGAGAAAGTGACGCGCCGCCAGGACGGCATCTACCGCGCGCGCCGAGGTGTTCTGCTGAGCTATGCAGTCATACAGAGTGGAATCAAGCGCGTCGTTCAGTGGACTGAGAGTGGACCAATACCGTACCAATATGTTGGAACTGGCGCACCTGAAACCAAATTGTTTTGGCCCGGACAATATCGCAGCGATGAGCTTGGTATTACCGTAACCCTGTCACGGGATCAGAAGGGATGGTTGCTCGATACTCCGGCAGGTGCGGTGCCGTTAGCTGCTGCGATGGCAGATGACCTTGTGGGCCCGAACGCCGCATTTTCATTACATGCTGTTGGTCCTCAAATCTTTACATTTCACACCGTCAATCTGAACGGGATAGTGTTCAGGCGGCTTCGATAATTCGACGGGAGCGCCTGCCTATCGCGACGAAGATCGTTGCTGCTAGCAGAGGAAATACTGCGCAAAGCAGGAAGAAGTTACCATATCCGAGCGCAGGTTCGGCGCGGCCCATCAATCCAGCAAGAAAATTGCCAGCCGCACGCGCACTGTACCAGAACGCGATGGTGATTGCACCTCGTCCTGCGGGCGCCAGGCGCGCAAACAGACTGAGTCCAACCGGAAGCACCCACAACTCGCCAAAGGTTACCATCAAGAAGAATGCTGCAAGAACAGGCCAGGAAATCTCACCAGGTTGCCCTAGCTTGATGATCAGTGCGAGCCCAACAAAGGCCGCGGCCATGATGCAGCTACCAATGGCCATTCTGAAGTAGTCGTTCTGCGCGCCACCTCTC
Organism: Novosphingobium sp. ERW19; assembly: GCF_012641315.1. NCBI lineage: Bacteria > Pseudomonadati > Pseudomonadota > Alphaproteobacteria > Sphingomonadales > Sphingomonadaceae > Novosphingobium > Novosphingobium sp. ERW19. The sequence goes on along the minus strand of NZ_JABAIC010000011.1, from coordinate 26,715 downwards.
GCGGCGGCCTTACGCCAGCCCCAGACGAGCAGAGGGGTGAACAGAATGACTCCCAGGGGATTGAGCGACTGAAACCAGGTATAGGGGATGGTGATATCTGCCCCCAACGAACGATCGACCTGGCTGGCGGCGAAAAGCGCGACAGTGTTGCCGAGCTGCTCGTAAGCGACCCGCAAGACGATGACTGCTGCGAGGACACCTGCCAGAAGCGGGATGACGGACAGGCTCGTAGCCGCGACCGGCGCTTCGTCGACCGGATGGGACGCTGCTGCAGGTCGGTCTGGCGGCAGCAGATGGCGTCCGGCGAGAAAGATAACAATGGCAGCCGCAAGCCCGCTAGCGGAAGCGAGGAAGCTGTAGCGCCAGCCGAAATTCTCTCCAAGCGTGCCGCAGATCAGCGGTGCCAGCAGCGCACCAGCGCTCACTGCGAGATAGTAGAAGCTGAAACTGCGCTGGCGATCGGGGGCGTTCGGCGAAAAAAGTGCACCCAGAGTAGCGGGCAGAGTGGGAAGAAACAGGCCATTGCCAATGACAATTGCGGCGAGGCAACCCGTGACGTTCGCGCCAATCACAAGGCCGATGTAACCGGCCATCTTCAGCAATGCGCCACCGACAATTGCCGCAGATCGGCCAATAAACCTATCGGCGATCCACCCTCCCAGGATTGGCGTTACATAGGCTACGCCGAGGAACGTCCCATAGATAAGTGAGGCGTCCTCGGTCGAATAGCCCAGGTCTTGCGTAAGGTAGTAGACCAGTACGGTTCTGAGCCCGACATAGGAGAAGGCCTCCCACATTTCCGTCGCAGCCAGCAGCAATACCGCTGGGTGATCCCGAAACGTTTTCGGAAGCCACCGGGACATGACGCTCACGCGTTCGAGCCGGACTTGTCACCCACTCCGCCCGGAAGCTTTGGCGGCACGTTGCCCCAGGCCAAACGCGCATTGTCAGGAGATGCGGCACCAAGGCTCCTCCCACAAATCAGGACGAGTCCAATGCCCACGGCAAATTCGATGAGATCCCATGGGCGCCACCCGATGCCTGCGACCGCTGGGGCCCATTCGGCAGTGACGTTTACTCCCAGCTCGTTATGGATGGCGTGAGTGAGCACGCCCCCCCACATTGATCCACCGAGCTTGTTGCATACGAAGACAGCGATGATGGTGCTCGCAATGAACCCAGGAGCGATGACGAGTTGTTTGACAATAACGCTCCAGGCCGCGCCAGGGGCGCCGGAGAACAGTGTTGGCAGGTCGCGTGGCAAATGCCAGGCCCACCACATGATGCCGAGGATCACCGCTGCGGTAAGGGGGTCAAACTTCTTGAGGAGCTGCGGCAGCGCAAAGCCGCGCCAGCCCAGTTCTTCGAGCAGCGGGCCAGGGCTGAGTAGCAGCGATGCTGCCAGCATCACATAAATGGCGACCGGATCTGACCCATAGCGCAGGAAGGTACGATCAAGCGTACCAGGCGGAGCGTAGAGGTATGTCTGAACCCACATGATTCCTGTGAGCGCGAAGAATGCAAGGAAACACACGGCTATGACAGTAACGCCCTGACGCCAGGAAACAGGCGACCGCCACGGGGCGCAGCGGCTGAGCAGTTCACGAAATCCTGCTTGCCCATAGCCGATCCCGGTTGCGATCAGGGCCGCGAACATTGGGGCGGCCGGAAACAGTAAGAGCGTATAGGCTCCCGGATACTCGAACGTAGACCTGACAGCGGTAATAATGTTGAGGTGAGCGTGCGTCTCCTGCAGCATCTTGAACATCGGGTCGAGCGGCGTCGGGCTCATCGCGCGTAGCGCATGGGCCGCGAGAGCGATCAGTATCGCCAACACATAGAAGCACAGCAAAGGCCGCTGTCGGACAAACTCCCGCATGGTTCAATTCTCCCGTTCTGTCAGCAGAACATTTCAGATAGGCCCAGGATGGTCAACAAGAATTGACTGTCCGTTCGGTTGATTTATGGGGTGAAGATGCAGCAGCTGGTGCAAACAACAGCAAACCGAAGACTCGTGTTATGCTTGATCGTCGAACATTGATGGGAGGCATTTTGTCGATGGCTGGATCGAAGGCGACAGGTGCAGCGCTGCCGGGGCGACGGTTGCGCGTGTTTGTGGCGACCTTGGGTACTGAGACGAATTCATTCTCACCTCTGCCAACCGGACTGGATGCGTTCCGGGCGACGATGCTCTGGCGCCCCGGAGAGCACCCGGATTTCGCAACCGAGGCGACCGGACCGCTGTGGGCCGCTCGAGAGCGTGCCCGCGAGGGACGCTACGAGGTCATCGAGGGAACCTGTGCCTTCGCCATGCCGGGTGGTCCAGTCAGCGCGCAAGCCTACCAACTACTGCGCGACGAGATCCTCGATCAACTGCGACGGGCAATGCCGGTGGATATCGTGGCTTTCGGTTTACACGGCGCAATGCTTGCCTTTGGCGAGGACGAGTGCGAGGCGGACCTTCTGGAGCGTGCCCGGGCGATTGTCGGGCCGGATGTTGCGCTAGGGGCCGAACTTGATCTTCACGCTCACTTGTCGCAGCGATTGGTCAGAGCTGCTGACGTACTCGTGGCATTCAAGTACTATCCGCATATCGACTACGTCGAGCGTGCGCGTGACCTTCTCGATCTACTCGAGAGAATCCGTGCGGGTGAGATCATGCCGACGTCGAGCCTGTTCAATTGCCAGATGGTTGCCGGACTGGCGACGCAGTCGTCACCGATGAAGGAATTGGTCGCAGACCTGTTTGAGCTCGAGAGGCGAGGGGAAGTCCTCTCCGGCTCACTGATCCAAGGCTTTCGTGCGGGCGATGTAGCGCGGATGGGGTCGAAAGTGCTGATCTATACCAACAACGATCAGCCAGCTGCTGCCTCTATCGCACAAGACTTCGGTCGGCGCTACCAAGCCATGGCTTCGATCATGAAAGGCAACGGCCCCGAGCGAAGCTTTGCGGCCGACATCGAGCTAGCCAAGGCGGCCACCGCATACCCGGTAATCCTGGTCGATAGTTCGGACAACCCCGGCGGTGGGGCTTCGGGTGACAATATGGCATTGGCCCGAGCGATGCTGGACAATGACCTCGTCCCGTCGTGCATTGGGCCGATATGGGATCCCCTGGCAGTACAATTGGGCTTTGAAGCCGGCCTTGGTGCCGATTTTTCCCTGCGCGTTGGCGGCAAGGTCGGCGAGGCATCCGGGCTACCTCTCGACGTTCGCGGCAAAATCACAGGGCTTGCCGAGAATGTCACCCAAAACCTTCAGGGCTCTCGGCCGCCTCTGGGGCGCGTCGTCTGCATCAGTACAGGTGGTCTCGACATCATCGTCAGCGAAATTCGCGACCAGTGCTACGGCCCCGATATGTTCCGGGCGCTCGGTGTTGAACCTGCGAACAAGCTCTATGTTGCCGTAAAGTCGTCCGAGCAATGGAGAATCGGTTTCGGGGACATGGGGCGCAGTGTGATCTACGTCGCTTCAAGCCAGCAGTCGTCCAACCGTCACTATCACAAGCGCTCCCGACCGATGTGGCCATTCGAGCCTGTCGACTTTTCAGCCTAGCGGATAAACCAGACCCTATCGATGTAATCGCCAGCGACACGATAGGCGACTATGGTCTCGAAGCGACCATCCGGGCCGCGCGTCGGGTCACCTTCGCCAAGTTCATGATCAACGACGTAGTTGTCGCGGATCATCCGCCCGATGAGCTCCATCCGAAGGCTGGGGACCCTGGCAAACAACTGCTTATAGACCTGTACGATCTCCGCGCGGCCCACGGCCACCGGCGGGCCCGTCAATTGTTCGAAACGCGCATCGATTGTGAAACAGGCCGCAAAGCCGTCCGCATCATGGGCGTTGAATCGTTCCAATTGGCGAATTACCGGATCCAGAAGTCGGATCGTATTTTGTTCTGACATGAGCAGATCCATTAAGAGCCGGGCTTGGCGGTTGAGACCGGAAGACGGACCAACAGCATCGCAAACAGTGCCGCTGCAGCCGCGCCCGCAATTGCCATTGCCACGAGTAACGCTTCGGCCTGAGCCATTCCCGTTTCCTTGAAAACGGGAACCAAGATTGGACCAATGCTGAGCCCGAGCATGATATTGAATACGCCGCCCAACGATGAGCCAATTCCGCGCACCTCGTCGATGAGACGCTCTTGGAATAGGGGCAGCGAAACTGTTTGTGCAAAGGCGCTCGAGAAACCCCAGACCGAGATCGCGCCAATGACTCCGTAAGCGCTTGGAACTAGCAGCAATCCGGTACCGGCCAGTCCCACGATCGTTGCGGCGATAATCGCGGCAGGTCGGCGGTCTCCCTTGCCTGTGGCTCTCAGTTGACCGGCGACAGCCCCCCCGGCTAGCGCGCTTAGCGATCCGGCAAGGATGGCAAGGAGACCAAAGGTGAACCCGGTCGAAGAGGTCGAGACACCATAGCTGCGGATCATCAGCGAAGGCGCCCAGCTGACCAGCGCGAAATCGCCGAGCGAGAGAGCTGCACATCCGAGATAGATGGGGCCGAGTTGTCTTCGGTGCCGCCAAAGCCACGCCAGCGGCTCTGCCAGCGAGTTGGGCGGTCGGCTGACAGCGCGCACTGGTTCGCGGATGGAGGAGGCCATCGCTGCGGCAAGGAAGATTCCGGGCGTGCCAGCAATCACCATGACGACGCGCCACCCAGAAAGGTCGCCCAGCACAGGCAGCCCGATGAAGGCCTGGTGACTGACCAGCTCAACCAGTGCTCCGCCTAAGAGGAAGGCAAAACCATTGCCGGCGATCATGCCCAACATCAGCAGCGCCAACGGCATGCTCCGCCGCTCGGGCGGAAACATATTGGCGAGCATCGATACCGCTGCAGGCATGAGCATTGCCTCGCCTGTGCCAACGGCAACGCGCAAGATGGCCATCGTGCCGAAATCTCGAGCGAAGCCAGTTGCAATCGTTGCGGCGCTCCAGATGAGTATTCCGATGATGATCATGCGTTTGCGATTATGGCGGTCTGCCAGCCAACCTGCGGCAACACCCATGGCAGTGTAGAAGATCGCAAATGCTGCTCCCACGATAATGCTGAACTGAGCGTCGCTCATGCCGAGTTCGCGCTCGATCGGATCAACGAGCAGCGATAATATGAAGCGGTCAGTGTAGGAAACCATGGCTGCGACGGTGAACAGCACAGCGGCCCACCAGCCAGCTCGGGCGGAGACAGTCGCTCCGGCTTCGGTCGAGGTCGTCACGAATGCGACTCCACGGCTTCTGGCCGCCATAGCCGCAGCACTTTCTTGTCGATCTTGCCGATCGGGGTCATCGGCAAGGCGTCGATGAATTCAATGCGCTTGGGAACGGCGGCTACACCGCGGCGCTCTCTGACAACGCGCGTGATCTGGGCTCGATCAGGTGGATTGGCCGGGTCAGTGGAGACAACGAATGCCGTCACGGCCTCACCCCAATACGGATCGTCGATGCCTACCACGCCGCAGGCGAGAACCCCGGGAACATCTGCGATCACCTGCTCAATTTCATTTGGGTAGACATTGAAGCCGCCCGTGATGACCATGTCCTTTGTGCGATCGACGATGCTCAGGTAGCCGTCGTCATCAAAGCGTCCCACGTCGCCGGTGCGAAGCCAGCCATCACGTATAGCTTCTGCGGTGTCTGATTCACGACGCCAATAGCCCTGCATCACAAAGGCCCCACGAACACAGATTTCCCCGCATTCCCCGGTGGCGACAGGCGCGCCATTGGCATCAATGAGTTGGATATCCACGCTGGCCAGTGGCACTCCACACGATCCCAGTCGATCTGGCCGATCCAGCACATGCTGGCCTCGTGCCAGGTAAGCGATGCAGGTTGGCGCCTCAGTCTGACCGTAGAGCTGCATGAACAACGGCCCAAAAAGCTCTATGGCTTCGACAAGACGCGGAATGGCAATTGGTGCGCCGCCGTATATGATCGTTTCGAGCGGTCCAAGATCGAGCGCAGTTTCCTTTGCTAGGTCGATTAGCCGGTAGATCATCGTGGGGACGAGGAACGTAGCGGTAACGTTGTGCTTGCGCGCATAGTCCGCCAAGCCCGCTGGATCGAATGATGGTAGCAGGTGAAAGGTTCCGCCTTTCAGCCACGCGGGGTAACATAGTATTCCCGCTGCATGCGACACCGGTGTGACAGCGACGACGTTCGTGGGGCTCGGCCATTCCCATTCACTCGCAGCCATCAAAACCGTTGCCAACGCCGAATTGTGAGTATGGACGACGCCTTTGGGCCGGCCAGTGGTCCCTCCAGTGTAACCAATCACCGCGATATCACCACATTGAGCAACTGGCTCCAACGGCGACGGGGCGAATGAATCAGCCCGCGCCACAAGATCGATACCTCGTTCGGCTGCACCGAGAGTCGCGACCTGGATACTGCGGCCCAGGTTGGTCACCAGCAATTCCACTCGTTCGGCTTGCTCTTGCGCCACCAGTACGACATCAATTTCGGCATCGCTTAGAATATAAGCCAGATCCTCGTCGGACATGAACAGCGAAACCGGCGTTACACGGATGGCAGCAACCATTGCTGCAGCATTGGCAATAGCGGTCTCGGGGAGGTTTGGCGCCATGATTGCCAGAGCCCCGCCACGGGCAAGCCCGAGTGAGCCAAAGGCCGCGACGAACTGAGAAATGCGATCCCCCAGCTCCGCGTAAGTGAGTGCACCTTCTGGCCACTCGAGTGCAATACGAGGATGCCAGCGTTGACAGGCTCTCGCGATCAGGGATCCCAGAGACCCGCCTAAATCAATCCCCATTCCTGATTCTCCACCGCAAGGGACACGACCCCTCTCTTATATCCGTCTAAAGTCAGGTTACAATCATATATTGACCGGCTGGCCGGTTAATGCCAATTTCACCGGACTAACTTCGGGGAGGAACGAAATGATTCGTCGATCGATTGTTTGTGCGACATTGGTCACTTTGATGGCCTCAAGTGCGCCTGCTGCGTTCGCGCAGAATGCACCAACAGCAGTGGATGAAGCGCAAGCCGACAAGGCGCCTGGTGAGATCGTGGTCACGGCCCGGAAGATCACTGAGCGCCTCCAGGACGTTCCGATCTCGATCTCAGCAGTCTCGGCCGACAAGATTGCGGAACGCGACAATGTTCGGGTCTCCGAATTGGCTGCTGCTGTTCCGAATGTGACATTTAGTGGTGGTCCGCTGGCCACTGTTACGGTGCGGGGCGTCTCTAGCCAGTCACGATACAATCCGGGCTTCGACAGCGGGATTGGGATCTACATCGACGGAGTGGTGCAGGGGAAAAGCTATACTTTTGACTCCCCACTCTTTGACGTCGAGCGGGTCGAATTCCTTCGCGGACCGCAAGGTACGCTCTTCGGCAAGAACGCTATCGGCGGCGCGATCAGTATCGTCACGCGCAACCCGAGCTTTACGCCGACCGGTCAATTCGAACTTGGAATCGGCAGCTTCAACCGTTTTGAAGCACAGGGTTTTGTTTCGGCGCCGCTTTCCAATACGCTTGCGGTAAGTGTCGGTGGATTTCGGGTCAAGCGGGATGGCTACGTTCATAACCTGCTCGACAATCGCCGCTTTGGAAACGACGATAGCTACGGCGGTCGTGCAAAGGTTCTCTGGAAACCCTCGGACGTGGTCAAGCTGGTGTTCTCGGCCGACTACCTGAACGAGAACAATTACGGCTACGTCGAAGAGATTTTGGCCGGTTACGGTGGGCCGACGGGACGCTACGAAAGCAATGTAAACACTCCGACGCTCGCTCTGCGCAAATCCAAGGGGATTTCGCTAACAGCTGACATCGAGACAGGCTTTGGCGCGACCCTGACGTCGATAACAGCTTATCGATGGGCCGAAAACCAGAGAACAAACGACTCCGACGTCGGGCCACTCTCGATCGTCGTAAGCGAGTCTGCGTCCAAACAGACGCAGTTTTCGCAAGAGTTGCGCTTGTCCGGCAAGCTGGGAGATAGAATCAACTATTTGATCGGCGCGTACCTATTCCGCCAGGATACCGATAACTTCGCACAAAGCACATTTGGTCCCGACAGTAGATTTGCGCCGCTCAGGGGGAAGGTCGGCGATACCTTTGGCGAGGCAGACACCGAAGCAGTGGCTGCTTTCGCAAGTATCGATTGGGAGCTTGTCGATAAGCTGACCGCGACTGTCGGCATTCGCTACACCGACGAAGCCAAGCGTCTCAATTACCAGCAGAATGGCTTCCCGATAATTGGCGCCCCGAACCTCCCACAGGAGTTCGACAGGATCAGCGCGACGGATGTCTCGCCCACGTTTACCCTGCGCTACCAGCCCTCACGTGCCATCATGGTATACGGCACGGCGTCGAAAGGCTTCAAGTCGGGCGGCTGGAACGTCGACAATATTACCTCGCCGCGCATTACGACTTTTAAAGCCTTGCGGTTTGGTGACGAGAGCCTCTGGAATTATGAACTGGGTATAAAGGCGCAGTTCCTCGATAACCGCATCACGTTTAACGCTGACGTCTTCCGTCAGGATTATTCTGACATTCAGACACCGCAGCTTACCCAGGTCCTCGGCGGTGGCGGGGCAGTCGTAGCTATCGTAACCAACGCCGCATCGGCCCGGTTGCAGGGGGTGGAAGCCGAACTGACCGTGCGGCCGACTAGCATTCTGACGGTGAACGGGGTCCTTGGCTACACCGACGCTAGATATAGCAGGTACACCGACGGGGCCCTCAACTTTTCCGGAAACCGGCTGCCCGGAGCGCCAAAGTGGACTGGCAACCTCTCGGCGACCTTGCGGGTTCCGGTTAGTGATGACTGGTCGCTGGGGACGAGAGGAGAATATCTCTATCGCTCGAGAACATTCGGCGATCGCGAGAACTCGGCGGCTCGTACAACGCCGTCATATGCTTCGATCAACCTCTCGGCTGGCATCTACGGAAAGCATTTCGACCTGGTTGGCTTTGTCAACAACCTCGCGGACAAACAGGACGTCATCCTGATCTCCGATGGGGGCTTTCCGGCTCCGCTGGGTGTCGGGCTGAACACGCTAGTTGCCAGGCAACTGGGGCGTACATGGGGTCTGCGGCTTGCTGGTCGTTTCTGATTGCCACGGGCGCGGATATCATCCCCGGTACCGGGGATAAGGCTGGGATCCCCGCTTGATATCCGATCTACCCGGCTTAAGGTCGATGCGATGCAGCGGCGGAGATGACAGGCTATGGTCGGAGTGCGCGCTAAGGATCATGAAGATAAGAAGCGCTTGATCCTTGATACTGCTTCGGGCCTCTTCGCAAGGCAGGGCTTTGCGAAAACCTCGATCTCTGAGCTTTCTTCAGCCTGTGGCGCCTCCAAGGCTTGGATCTATCATTATTTCCCGACCAAAGAAGACATTCTCTTCACACTGCTGCGGGACTTTCTGGTGGAGGTTCGAGCTCGCCTTGGAGCGATCGATATCGAGGGGCTCGCTCCTGAGGTCTCGCTGTACAAATTTATTCTCGAATGCTTGCGTATCTATGATGACTATCGCATAAACTACCCGATTTTGTTCAATGAAATGACAGTTTTGACCGGCGATCAGCAAAAAGAGTTGCGCGCGATTGAAGACGTGCCGGTTAAACTTCTGACGGCAATCGTCGTCAAGATCAGACCGGACATTGCCGAGGCTGCAGATTTTCGGACACCTATAACATTGCTCATCTACGGTACAATCAACTGGACCTACACTTGGTACAATCCAGACGGGAAGCTTAAGTTAGAGCAACTTGCCGATCTTGTACGTGATTTCGTGCTTGGCGGCATCCAAACCGTTGATGTCGATTGATGGACACTCGATGGGGCGGTTATCGGAACTCGGTGAACTGGCCTGATAACCTGAACTAAACTTGGGCATCGCTGAGCTAGGGATTGAGAGCCACCCCATTCGCGCAGCAGTAAAACTAGTCAGAAGATCTGTCGGTGTTACTGTGAGGGTAACTTCGCGAATGCGCGCCGAGCCAGCAGGTCTCGATTTCACGCTGCAGCGGAGGTCGCAACATTCCATTCCGCCATGGAAGCGCATTGGAAGGTCCGGATGGCCTGTCTGGAGCTCAGGTAACACAGCATGTTGAATTTGTAGTTGTTTGCTGAGTGGATGGAAATGAAACGCTGGGCTTGTCCCTGGGACTTGAAGCGCTGAATTTCCCGCTTGCCTCGTCGCACAGGAAGATTCGAGTTCTCGACCAGGTTGTTGTCGCGTAGTTGGGAGCGCGCGCACTTCAAGCATTTTGTGCTCAGGTGGTTCTTTCTGGTTCGTAAGGGCCGATGTGAGTGCGGATCGCGGACTGGCCGCCGGCCCTGGTGACAACTGGCAGCTGCATCGGAATCGACGGCCGCAAGGCCTTCGCCTTCGAGGAGATATCGCGAACTCCCGGCGGAACTCGCACTCTTCTTGCGCTGGACATGTAGGTTCGGGAGATGCCCGATTAGCTGTAATTCCTGGTCGGCTGTGTGCCGCTTTTGGCCAACGTCCTGCCTTAATCGTTCTGGGCGGTCGCCCAAGTTGCGCATGACGAGTCTGATGCAACGTCGCGGTGGATTGCGCGTCGGGGAGACTTGCTCGTGCTGGAAGTGGCTGACGCGTCAGAACACCTTGATCAATCCGCCGTGCGGCAAACGCATGCCGATCTGGTCGGCGTGCCGCCGCTGCTATGCCTGACCGCGCTGCGAATAGATATGGCGGCGGAAATACGCGAGCGCGAGGATTACACGGTCAAGATCATTGCTGTGCCGGTCGGCTATGGTTCCGAAGCAGCCTTCAACCGGGCCTTCGTGCGCTACTGCGGAGAAAGCCCGGGGCGCTGGCGGGCGCGCCGCGCCCCGGACGCGGCCGGACCTAGCGTTCAACTACCAGCAGCGTGACGATGCCCTTGGCAAAGCCCGCAAGGTCGGCGCCTGCAGCCTGGTTTTCGGCCGAGCTCATGGCCCCGCCAAAGGCCGCCTTGTCGGCAAAGTCCATTTCAGCGATCTGGTAGAGTTCGGTATCGCCCATCAGTTTGCGGCGCACCTTGTTGACGCGCAGGGCCTCAAGCCCGGGGATTTTCTCCACCAACGGCGTGTGCACTTCGGTGTAGTGACGGTCGAAGGCTTCGGGATCGGCGGGCTGGGCGTAAAGCGCCATCAGGGTCATTGTCATGCTGGGTTCTCCTCAAACGGCGTTCATGGTCAGAAGGTCGTAGGTTGCGACCAGTTCGTCATCGCCGTTGGTGACTGCCACCGCCCAGCGCATTTCGCCCATGGTTGGCGTGCGCAGCGACTTGGCCTTGGCGGTAAGGGCCACCTTGATGCTGGTGCCCGGTTTCACCGGCTTGATGAAGCGCAGGTGCTCCAGTCCGAAATTGGCGAGCACCGGACCTGGCGCGGGATCGACGAACAGCCCGGCCGCGAACGACAGGATCAGGTAGCCATGGGCTACGCGCCCGCCGAAGATCGGGCTGGCGGCGGCGGCCACCTCGTCCATGTGGGCGTAGAAGTTGTCGCCGGTATAGGCGGCGAAATGCTCGATATCCTCCAGCGTGATCGTGCGCGAGGCGGTGTGCAGGGTGTAGCCCAGTTCCAGTTCGCCCAGTCGCTTGCGGAAGGGGTGATCAGCGCCGACCGGCTGCGGTGCGCCGGGCAGCCATTGCCGGATCAGTGCGGAAAGCACGCGCGGATGGCCCTGCACGGCGCTGCGCTGCATATAGTGCTTCACGTTACGCACCCCGCCCAGTTCCTCGCCGCCGCCAGCCCGGCCGGGGCCGCCGTGGATCAGCATCGGCAGGGGCGAGCCGTGACCGGTCGATTCCCGCGCGCTGTCGCGGTCCACGAACACCATACGGCCGTGGAAGGCACCAGCACCAAGCACGAAGCGGCGCACCATTTCGGCATCGTGGGTGAATACCGATAGCGCCAGCGAGCCAAGCCCGCGATTAGCGAGCGCGATCGCGTCTTGCTCGGTATCATAGGGCATCAGCGTACAGACCGGGCCGAAGGCCTCGACATCGTGGACGGCCTGCGCCTCCCACGGCCGGTCATGCCGGAACAGCAAGGGAGACTGGAACGCGCCATTTTGTGCGTCGCCGAGCGCCTCGACGTCGTCGATTGCGCCGAACACCAGATCGCATTCCTGCGCCAGGGCGCGGGCCTTTGCGCGCACGTCCTCGCGCTGGGCCAGGCTGACGAGTGCCCCCATGTGCACGCCTTCGCGCGCCGGATCACCCACGATCACGCCGGAAAGGCGTTCGGTCAGTGCAGCCTGCGCGGCATCCAGCAGCGCGCGCGGCACGAAGGCGCGCCGAATCGCGGTGCATTTCTGCCCGGCCTTGACGGTCATTTCCTTGACCACTTCCTTGACGAAGAGGTCGAATTCCGGGCTACCCACGGCAGCGTCCGGAGCAAGGATCGAGGCGTTGAGCGAATCCCGCTCCGCCACAAACCGCACCGCATTGCGCGCCATAACGGGGTGACTCTGCAGCTTGATCGCCGTCTCCGCAGAACCGGTGAACGAGACCACGTCTTGACATGTCAAGTGATCGAAAATGTCACCGATAGCGCCGACAACCAGCTGCAATGCGCCCGCAGGCAGCACACCTGCCTCGATCATGATCCGCACCGCGTGCTCTGCCAGCGGCGCGGTGGCCGTGGCGGGCTTCACGATCACCGCCATGCCTGCCATCAGAGCCGGTCCCAGCTTTTCGAGCATTCCCCAAACGGGGAAGTTGAAAGCATTGATGTGTAGCGCCGCACCCTGCAGCGAGGTGTAGATGTGCTGCCCGGCAAAGCTTCCGGTCTTGCCGATCGCTTCCAAATCGCCATCGACGATGATGACATCATCCGGCAGCTCGCGCCGCCCCTTGGAGGCCGTGGTGAAGAGGGTGCCCGCGCCGCCTTCGATGTCGATCCAACTATCGGCGCGGGTGGCACCAGTCTGCGCGGACAGAGCGTAAAGTTCTTCCTTGCGCTCGATGATTGCCTGCCCCAACGCCTTAATGATCCCGGCGCGCTGGTGAAAGTTCATGGCGCGCAGCGCCGGGCTACCGATACTGCGGGCGTGATCGAGCATGGCTGCAAAATCGATCCCCTCGCTGCCCGCAAGGGCTACTGCTTGCCCGTCGAGCGCTGAGCGCACGGGCTGACCGGCGCCGGTGCCATCGACCCACCGGTCAGCGAAGTAGTTCTGCAGTCGTGTGGTCATGGTAGCTCCGAAAGCTGGAATTTGTGACGGTCAGCGGCCGGCGAAAACCGGGCGGCGCTTTTCGGTGAAGGCGGCGACGCCTTCCTGATAGTCGACGCTTTGGCCAAGCTCGCGCATCAGGTCGCGCTCGAGATCGAGCGCCTCGCCGAGCGAACGCCCAAACGAACTGCGCAGCGCCTGCTTTGTGGCAGCGAGGCCGCGGGTCGCCCCTTTGGCAAAGCGCGCGGCCAGCGTGCCCGCCTCGTCCATCAGCGCTTCATCATCGACGCATTTCCAGATCATGCCCCAAGCCTCTGCGCGCTCGGCGGGGAGGGGATCGCCGGTGAGGGCCAAGCCTAGGGCCCGCGCCTGTCCGGCAAGGCGGGGCAGCACCCAAGTGCCGCCTGAATCCGGGATCAGACCGATATTGGCGAACGACTGGATGAACTTCGCACTGCGCGCAGCAATCACGATGTCGCAGGCGAAGGCGATATTCGCGCCGGCACCGGCTGCCACGCCGTTGACCGCGCAGATCACCGGCAATTCCATCGTCGCAAGACGGCGCACCAGTGGGGAGTAATGGCGTTCTACCGCGATACCGAGATCGACCGCCTCGCCGCCCGGCGCCACTGCCGGATCTGACAAGTCCTGGCCTGCGCAAAACCCGCGCCCGGCTCCGTTGAGCAGCAGGCAGCGCACTGATTTGTCGCCATCGATCCAGTCGAGCGCTGCGCTCAGTTCCTCATGCATCTGGACCGTAAAGCTGTTGAGCCGGTCCGGACGGTTCAGCGTGATGCGTGCCACGCCTCCTTCGATCGCCAGCGCGATGGTCTCGAATTCCATCCGTCTCTCCCACTCTCGAATCGCTTGAGTTAAATTAACTGCCCAGACGGTTAATTATTGGCAAGCGGCTTTTTTGCCGATAGCTGTGGCGATGAATCGAGATTGGAACTGGGAGTAAGAGATGGAGGCGGACGCCCAAGCGAGTGATGGGGGCAATGCCGCGCTCGCACTGAATGTAGCGCAGGCCCTGTTCTCGCGTGAAGGCACCGGACCGGCGTGGGGTTTGCGGGTCGTGGCGCCGCCCGGTCCGGCTATTCCCAGATCGGCGACAACGCCCTTGCCTATGCCTGCAACAGCCGTAACGCGGCCAGCATCGCGCAATCGGCGTGGATCATTTTCCTCGTTCCGGCAAGCGCCGTCGAGGTTCTGCTGGCCTAGGCGCAGGAAGACGCGACTAGCGGGCGCAGCGGGATCTACCGCGTGACGGTGCGCGCGAAAGACCACCAGCACGTTATCGCGCAGTCTAAGGCCCTTCGCGCACGGGCGGCAGGGAGGTAATTGCGGGGCTGGAATATGTTCATTGACCAGTCGGTCAATGAAAGTTAGCCAACGTGATCAGAGGGAATCAGCAGATGTACACGACTGAACTTGGCAAGGTTTCGCCGCTTCAGGACGGCGCGCAGGAAGATCCTGAGCGCCTCGCTGCGTTCGAGGCGCGCGTTGCCGCCGATGAATTCGTTGAGCCGAAAGACTGGATGCCCCAGGCCTATCGCCGCACCCTGGTGCGCCAGATCTCGCAGCACGCACATAGCGAGATTGTGGGAATGCTCCCCGAAGGCAACTGGCTGACCCGTGCGCCGAGCCTGCAGCGCAAGGCGATCCTGCTGGCAAAGATTCAGGACGAAGGCGGCCACGGCTTGTACCTCTACTGCGCGGCCGAAACGCTTGGCACCAGCCGCGAGGAAATGATCGACGCACTGCATTCGGGGCGCGCCAAGTATTCAACCATCTTCAACTATCCGACACTTAACTGGGCGGATATTGGCGCGATCGGCTGGCTGGTCGATGGCGCGGCGATCATGAATCAGGTGCCGCTGCAGCGCACCTCCTATGGCCCTTATGCCCGCGCGATGGTGCGGATATGCAAGGAGGAAAGCTTCCACCAGCGTCAGGGCTATGACCTGTTGCTGGCACTGGCGAAAGGCACGGCGGCGCAAAAGGCGATGTCGCAGGATGCGCTCAATCGCTGGTGGTGGCCAGCCTTGATGATGTTTGGTCCGCCGGATGAAAACTCGCCCAACAGCGCCCAGTCGATCCGCTGGCGAATCAAGCGTGAGACCAACGACCAACTGCGCCAGAAGTTTGTCGATGCGACGGTCCCGCAGGCCGAATTGCTCGGCCTCACTATCCCTGATCCTGATCTCAACTGGAACGAGCAGCGCGGCCACTACGACTTTGGCGCGATCGAATGGGACGAGTTCTACGCCGTCGTGCGCGGCGAAGGGCCGACCGCCAAGGAACGCATCACTGCGCGCCGCGACGCTTGGGCCAATGGCGCCTGGGTGCGTGAGGCTGCTGCCGCATTCGAGGCAAAGCGGGCCGCGCGTGTCGCCGCCTGATTATCGGGAGGATAGAATGTACGATTGGCCGCTCTGGGAAGTTTTCATTCGTGCCCGCGGTGGGCTTGACCATCGCCACGCGGGATCAGTACACGCGCCTGATGCGCACATGGCGCTGCGCCATGCACGCGACACCTATACCCGCAGGCTCGAAGGGGTGAGCATCTGGGTCGTGCGTTCCAGCGATATCGTCGCCTCCGATCCGGCGCAGGACGGTGCGATGTTCGAACCCGCCGCCAGCAAGATCTACCGCCACCCGACATTCTACGTGCTTCCTGAAGCCGTGGACCATATGTGAGGCGCGGCGATGGACCATTCCCTGTTCCGCGCATTGACGCAGCTTGGCGATGACAGCCTGATCCTGGGCCAGCGCCTGTGCGAGTGGTGCGGCCACGCCCCCACGATCGAGGTGGACCTTGGCCTGTCGAACCTTGCGCTTGACCTGATCGGGCAGGCGACGTTGTTGCTGGACTATGCCGGTGAAGTAGAAGGCGGCGGCCGCGATGCCGATGCCCTGGCCTTCCACCGCAACGCCGAGCAGTTTGCCAACTGCCTGCTGGCCGAACAGCCCAATGGCGATTTCGCCCGCACGGTGGTGCGCCACCTGTTTTTCGCCACCTATGCCAGCGCGCTGTACGAGGCGCTGGCGGCATCGCCCGATGCGCGTCTGGCTGAAATCGCAGCAAAGGCGGTAAAGGAACTGCGCTATCACGCTGATTTCGCCGCCGACTGGGCGGAGCGATTGGGCGATGGCACCGAGGAAAGCCGCGCGCGCATGGCAGAAGCGCTCGATTGGCACTGGCGCTTCGTCAATGACCTGTTCCACGATGATCGGGATTGGGCGGCCTGTGCTGCGCGCGGCCTGGTGCCGCTGCGTCAATCCTTGCGCTATGGCTTCGAACGCGATGTCTCGGCTATTCTTGAACGGGCTGGACTGGCGCTGCCGCGCAAGGTCTGGCCTATCGTTGGCGGACGCAGCGGGCAGCATAGCGAGCACCTTTCGGTGCTCTTGGCGACGATGCAGGTCCTGCCCCGCGCTCATCCCGAAGCGGTCTGGTAGATCGCGTGCCCCTGCCAAGCGACCTTGCCGGGCGGATTGCCGCGATACTCGCCGATGTGCCTGATCCCGAGATACCGGCTGTGTCGATTATCGACCTGGGCATCGTACGCGAGGTCGGTGGTGATGATGGCGCGGCATGGGTCGCGCTGACTCCGACCTATAGCGGCTGCCCGGCAACCAGTGCGATCGGACGTGCGGCTCGGGATGCGCTCGATGCGGCGGGGCTGGAAGGGGTCTCGATCCGCATCGTGCTTTCACCCGCCTGGTCAACTGCGATGATCACGCCCCAGGGTCACGATAAGCTGCGCCGCTATGGCATCGCCCCGCCAAGTGCGACGGGTGAGAGCGGCCCCTGCGCCTGCCCGCGTTGCGGCTCGCTGAGTACCCACGAAATCTCACGCTTCGGCTCAACCCCGTGCAAGGCGCTGTGGCAGTGCGATGCCTGCCTTGAGCCTTTCGATCGTTTCAAGTGTCACTAGGATAGCCGATGTCGACCACGTTCCACTGCCTTTCGATCAGCGAAGTTCGCCAGGAAACCGCCGATGCGATCACTGTACGGTTTGCCGTGCCGGACGCGCTGGCGGGCAGCTTCCGGTTTATACCCGGCCAGCACCTGACGCTGCGCGCGGAGGTGGCAGGCGAGGATCTTCGCCGTAGCTATTCGCTCTGCTCCACCCCTGGCGACAAGGAGCTGCAAATTGCGATCAAGCGCGTTGCGGGCGGCCGGTTTTCGAACTGGGCGGCCGATGCCCTTAAGGCCGGTGCAATGCTGGAAGTCATGCCCCCGGCTGGTGCCTTCGGCTGGACTTTCAATAGCCAGCGGCGAGTGCAATATGCCATGTTCGCCAGCGGATCGGGGATCACCCCGATCCTTTCGCTGCTGAAAGCCGGTCTTGCCGCCGAACCCGCGAGCCATTTCGCGCTGTTCTACGGCAACCGCGATACGGCGGGGATTCTTTTCCTCGAAGAGCTGGCACAGCTCAAGAACCGCTACCTTGACCGGTTCGAGATCCATCACTTCCTCTCGCGCGAGGACGACGAGCTGGAGCTGCTGAACGGGCGCATCGACCGGGCGAAAATGGCCGAAATCCTCGCCCACGTGTTGCCGGCCTCGGCCATTGACGCCGCCTTCATCTGCGGTCCCGGAGCGATGATGGACGCGGTCGAGGGGGCACTGGTTGAGTCTGGCTTGGATGCTGGCCAGATCAGGAGCGAACGCTTCAGTGCGGACGAATTGAGCGCAGCGCGGCGCGAGCAAGTGGAACGACTTGAACGGCAAGCCGCGGGCAAGTCGATCAAGGTCACGATCAACGGCAAGCGCCGCGCGCTGACTTATGATCCGACGCTCGAATCCATTCTGGAAAACACCCGGGCGGCTGGCCTTGCTGCGCCGTTCTCGTGCAAGGCTGGAGTCTGCGCCACATGCCGCGCGCGGGTGGTGGAGGGCCAGGTTGAGATGATCCGCAACTTCGGCCTTACTGCCGACGAGTTGGAGCGTGGCTATGTCCTCACTTGCCAGGCCATCCCGTTGTCCGACGATGTCGAGATCGACTTCGACGCCTGAATGAAAGTCAGTTGGCCGGCGGAATGACCATGTCAAAGGCCATATCCGCAATCTGGGCATAGGTCAGCGCCCCGTCGGCGCGGAACCAGTTGCTTGTCCAGTTGATTGTGCCGAACAGCAGCATGGTCTGCGCTCGCGCCTCGACCGGATCGTCGAACCTGCCGGGCAGGGCGGCGGTAAGCAACGATTGCACCGCGTCGACGATTTTTCGCTGCGTCTCCACGATGTCACGGCGGCGCTCGGCGGGCAGGTTGTCGAGTTCGTTTAGCAACACCTTCTGTCGGTCGGCCGCGCCGACGTAATGCATCAAGAAGCGGTGTAACAATGCGCGCAGGCTTTCACGCGGCGGCAAGCCAGTGGCGGTTACCGCCGCGACGTCTTCCAGTAGCAGGTCGACGTGCGAGGACATTACCGCGAATAGCACGTCTTCCTTCGACGGGTAATAATGATAGAGCAGAGACTTCGATGCGCCGCAGGCGCGGGCGATGTCCATCACCGACGTGCCCAGGAATCCCTTTTGCGCGAACAGGGCGGAAGCGTGATCGAGGATCGCTTCCTTGCGGTCTTCGAAATCAGCGGCCTGGGTTCTGGCCATTGGCGGGCTCTTCCTGCTTATCAAGTGTGCTCCTATCCCGACTAAGCGTTCAGGCGGCAAGGTCAAGTCGCAGCACGGTAATGTCAATGCATACGCACCGCGTTGACGGCTAGGGTTTGAAAGGTAGGGCGAGGCGATAGTTCGCTTTGGTACTGTGAGGGTAGCTTCACGAAAGCACGCCGAGCCCTCAGGTCGCGATTTGATGCTGCAGCGGAGGTCGCAACATTCCATTCCGCCATGGCAGCGGGTCAGAAGGTTCGCATGGCTTGTCTGGAGACCCGGTGACGCTGCAGGTTGAATGTTTAGTTGATTGCTGAGTGGGCGGTGACGTGATGTCGTGGACGACCTCCGCACCAGCGTAGCTGTGGCTTGATGTTACCCGTTGAGTTCGAACGACAGCAAATTTTTAAAGCGAAAAGCGTCTAGAAAACTAGGGGCTGTTCAGGCAGACGGTTCTTAAGAACTGAAAACGTTACCAAACATCCCGCGCCCAAGATCCTGTCGCGTGTGGTGGCAATCATGCTGTTGCGCAGAGGTGTTGAAGCCCTACTGGCTGGAGGGAGCGTCAGCGAGGCAACTGCAAGTGCTCTCGAAGAATGGCATCCGCAGTCCAAATTGCTTGCCAAGTTTCTACCCTGCCGAGGTCAGCTGCCTCGATGCGTTCGGGCCACCGGTCCTCAATCAGGCGATGCAAGCTTTCCCATCTACCATCATCAAGCAGGAATCGAGAGTCGATCGCCGCCAATCCCACTGCCTCCGTTTGCACGCGCAGCCGCAAACAAGCAGGCCCTCCGCCGTTTCGCATCGACTCGCGTACATCGATCACTTCCAGTTTTTCGACCGGTCCTCCGCCAGACACAAAGCGACGGAGCCATCGTCGCACCGAATCGCATTCCTGGGTTTCGGTCGGGACAATGAGCGCCATTCCCCCTGCGGGCAAAGTGACCAATTGCGAGTTAAACAGATAGGAACCGACAGCGTCCCCCAGCGACACCTGATCAGCTGGCACCTCTATGATTACGCAGCCAGGAATGTTCTCCTGGATGAACGCGTAGACGCTCTCCTTGTCCTCGAAGGCCTGTTCATGTGCGAGAAGCACATGTTCATTTGCTACAGCCACTACGTCATTGTGGAAGGCCCCAGCCTCGATTGCCAATGCACTCTGGCGGGCCAGCAAAGTCCGCCGGCTATCGAGCCCGTGAAGGCGCGCGATTGCCTGAGATGCACGGCGGTCCTGCCTTGCCGGAAAGCCATGAGCCTTGCGTTCACCAAAGACGAGGATCTCAATCCCTGGGGCCCCGTGCTGCGGCGCCATCCGCATGTGATTGGCTGCCCCTTCGTCGCCGAAGCAGGCTGGGATGGGCTCGTGAACTGCGAAATGGCGCTGATCGACAAAGATGTGGCGCAGCGTGTCCAAGGTTTCTCGCCACTCCATCGAACGGTGCGGCATCGTCGCGAGATTCGCCACGGTCAGGTGGCAACGGCCATCGGAGGTGTCCGGTGCGGGCGAGACAGTCGCGGCATTGGCCGTCCACATGGCGGAAGCGGACATGGCATTGGCCAGCAAGGCTGGATCCTCTGCCCACGCCGCTGCGCAAACTTTTTCGTCAGTTCCCTTGAAGCCTAGCCGACGGAGGAACCAGGTGTCGGGACGCCTCTGAGGAGGCAGAAACCCCTGATGCAAGCCAAGATCCATGAGCCTGCGCATCTTGTTTAGGCCTTGCAAGGCGGCCTGACGAGGAAAGGAAACCAACCCTGAGTTTTGGTGGCTGGCAAGATTGCCGAAGCTGAGGCCGCCGTAGTTGTGGGATGGACCAATCAGCCCATCGAAGTTGATCTCGAAAAACCCCCTCATGGG
Source organism: Novosphingobium sp. ERW19 (assembly GCF_012641315.1). Classification (NCBI taxonomy): domain Bacteria; kingdom Pseudomonadati; phylum Pseudomonadota; class Alphaproteobacteria; order Sphingomonadales; family Sphingomonadaceae; genus Novosphingobium; species Novosphingobium sp. ERW19. The sequence continues at coordinate 6,068 of NZ_JABAIC010000011.1, read as the reverse complement.
CGATTGAGTCCCTTCATTTCGATCGGAACAAGGTCCGACGTCTCGAGGCTGGCGACCGGCCAGGCGACATAGTCCGCTGCATAGAAGGCACTGGGACGGTGATTCCCCGAGGCGCCGATTCCGCCGAACGGTGCGCTGGAGGCAGCTCCGTTGGTCGGGCGGTTCCAGTTTACCACGCCTGCCCTGCTATTCTGCCAGAATCGCCGATAGAGCGCTTCATCGCCGCCGACGAGGCTCGCAGCGAGGCCGAACCTAGTATCATTGGCTACCGCCATCGCAGCGTCGAAATCCGTCACACGCAGGATCTGCAACAGGGGGCCGAAATACTCCTCGTCCACGACTTTTGTTCCGGTCACATCAACAATCGCAGGTGTGAGGAAAGGCTTATCCTCGACCAGCCGTTGAAGAGGCACGATGGTTTTTGACGATCGCGCGGAAAGGCCGCGCGCAGCCGCCAGCAGGCGGTCAGCAGCAGCGTTGTCAATCACCGGCCCCATGAAAGGCTCCGGATCATCGAACGGCGCCCCAATCCTCATTTGCCGAGTGAGTTCGACCAGGCGGTCTACCAAAGCATCTGCCTGCGCCTGTCTTACGATCAGCCGCCGAGCGCAGGTGCATCGTTGTCCCGCTGACAAGAACGCCGACTGAATGACAATGCTGGCCGCTGCAGACAGATCGTCCGCGTCCCAGACTATCAGAGGGTTATTACCGCCCATTTCCAAGGCCAGAATTTTGTGCGGTGTTTCGGCAAACTGCCTGGCGAGCGCCGCACCGGTGGTCGCCGAACCAGTGAACAGGAGTCCGTCAATGTCTGGGTGAGAGGCGAGGTCCCGACCCGTTTCCGAATTTCCCTGGACGACCTGCAGCACTTTATCGGGCAGGCCTGCCTCGCACCAGAAGTCGGCCAGCAATTCACCCGTCGCCGGGGTAAACTCGGAGGGCTTGAAGACGATGGTGTTTCCAGCCAACAGGGCGGGGACGATGTGGCCGTTAGGCAAGTGGGCAGGAAAGTTATACGGCCCGAGTACGGCGAGGACCCCATGTGGTTTGTGGCGCACCGCCTGCTGGACACCTTGAACCTGCCCCTCACGATCTCCCGTTCGCGTGATGTATGCTTCGACCGAAATCTCGACCTTGGCTGCGACGCTTGCGACCTCCGATTCTGCTTCCCAGTATGGTTTTCCGGTCTCCCGCGAGATGACTGTCGCTAGTTTGGCCCCATTTCGCAGCACGACCTCACGGAAAGCCTCAGCTACGCGTACACGCTCAGCGAAAGTGGTCTGAGCCCAGCCGCGCAACGCATCTCGCGCCATTCTTACGGTCGCATCTGTCCGTCCGATCGGACCTTGCCAGACAAGCTCGCCGGTACAAGGATCGAACGATAGAAGTTCAGAATTCGACATGGGCTACCTCTTCCCCAACCTCGGCAAACCGCTCCCCCTGGCGTGTAAGACCAGCAGGATCGCTGCTCGTGTGATCAACCCAGCAACGAAAGTCCCTTCCGCTACCCTTTGACATTAGGGCTGGCCGTCCTTTCGGCTGATTGCCGAGAGACGCGACGACCCCGCATTCCCGATCCGCTATCGCCTTCAAGTCCGACGCGCGGCATTCCACAACCGGACCTGCATCGAAGATGTCGACGTGTTCTGTCAGCCTGAAGCCTTCGTTCATCAGCAGCTTAAGGGCGGGTGCGCTCGATTCATGGACCTTGCCGATGAGCGGGCGCACGGGTTGCGGAAGCATCGAGACGTAGATGGGGTACTTCGGCATGAGGTCAGCAATGAATTGGTTGCCGTTAATGCCGCCATATCGGTCAGCCTCGGCGAGGGGCATGTGGAAGAAGTTGCGCCCCACGCTATCCCAGAAGGGAGTTGAGCCGTTCGGTGCGACCCAGCCGCGCAGCTCAGCCATGATGCGACAGCTGAACCGGTTAGGGAACTGGCCTATCAGCATGTAGCGGCTGCGGGCAAGCAGACGGCCGGTGCCATTTGCCCTGCAGGCGGAGTGCAGGAACAGGCCGCCCACTTCGGTGGCTCCCCCGAAGTCATTGCTCAAATGCAGCATGTCCTCGCAATAGCGCTGCCCGAGCTCCCTGCTGTGGTGGACGATCTGCGTGAGGCGATAGGTGTAGAAGGGCCAAGTCTGGCCCACCTTGCTGAATAGGCAGGCGGTGCCTGCAATGCTGCCTGTGCCATCATCCAATACCAGCAGATACAGTTCATTTTCTGGTTGTGCGATGTCGCGATCGAATGCGTCGATGGAACGCTCTATGCGTTCGCCAAGAGCTTTTCGGTTCGATAGCCGCCTTGCGGGCCTGGTTGGGCTTTCGCCCTCTGCCTGCTTGGCACGGCATAAGCGACTGGAAAAGCTTGGCGTAATTACAGGATACCGGACCGAGATCGCACTAGCCCTGATCAGGCCAAGCATCCGGGTAATGATCGAGATGCGTCTGGCACGTCACTCGACCGATGATTTTAGGCACCTCGAGATGCTGTTGAGAGAAGATAATCGTGTGCTCGAAGCAGCTGAAATCAGCGGAAAAATGGATTACTATGCCTCGCTTTGCTTGCGAGACATGAATGAGTTGCGTGATTTCATAGACAATCTCACCGGAAAGGCACCGGTTATCGAGGCTGTCAACTCATTCGTAGTCCTACACATGGCGAAAAGTCCAATCGTCCCCCCGCTTGAATAGGACGGTGTAGCTCGGCAGTGGAGATAGTATACGGACTCTGGGGCCACCGATAATTACGCTCAACAATGTGCGAAAGTACTGACGACGGGCTGGGAACGTCGATTCCAGCTTTTTCCCTGAATGGGGTAAAGCTGGCGACAAAGATCACGCTCTAGGCTCAGGACCCATCGATCGGCAGGCAACGATATGATTCAGGCTCCGCGAGGAGACTGAGCACGAGTGACCTATATTGGCTGACGGACGAGAAAATGGCGCGTCTGTTGCCGTGTTTTCTCAAGAGCCACGGCAAGTCACGGTCCGACGACCAACGGGTGCTGGGCGGGATCATCATAGTCAACCGGACCGGACTGCGCTGGCGGGATGCACCCAGAGAATACGGGCCGCACAAGACATTGTATAACCGCTGGAAGCGGTGGGGCGAAATGGGCGTGTTCACTCGGATGATGGAAGGCCTGTCCGCCCAGAGGGCCGAGCCGCAGACCGTCATGATCGACGCGACCTATCTCAAGGCCCACCGCACGGCGTCCAGCCTTGGGGTAGAAAGGGGATCTCAGGCGTCTGATCGGACGGACCAAGGGCGGCCTGAACACCAAGCTTCACGCGATAACCGATGCCAACGGCCGCCCTTTCAGCTTCTTCATCACGGCCGGCCAGCACAGCGATTACGCCGGTGCAGCGGCCTCGCTCGACGATTTGCCCAAGGCCAAGTGGATGCTCGCCGGCCGTGGCTATGACGCGGACTGGTTCGGAGATGCGCTGGGGCTGCCATCAAACCTTGCATTCCGGGGCGAAAATCCCGATTTCTGCCCCTCGAATACGACAAGAGGCTGAACAAACGGCGTAACCGCATCGAGATCATGTTCGGCCGCCTGAAGGACTGGCGCCGCGTGGCAACGCGCTACGACCGCTGCCCAAACGTCTACTTCTCCGCTCTCGCACTGGCGGCCACCGTACTCTCCTGGCTACGATCAGCAAGTCATCGTGTAATTGCGGCTGCTTCCCTCGGACCTCGGTTGAGGCGCACACTTCTGGTTGTCGAATCCTGAAGGAAGGAAGCAGCCATGAAGCATTATGCCGGACTGGACCTGTCGATGGAAAGCACGCAGGTCTGTATCGTTGGCGAAAATGGTCGGAAGCTCGTGTCGGAGAAGGTCGAGAGCACTCCGGAGGCTTTGGCCGCGATGCTCGAACGATACTGTCCAATCGAGCGGGCGGTGCTTGAGACGGGGCGAATGTCGCCGGCAATCTGCTTGGGCCTGCGCGAACTGGGCGTTGCAGTGGTGTGCATTGATGCTCGCCAGGCGCACCAGAGCCTCAAGGCAATGAAGGCGAACAAGACCGATCCGCACGATGCCGCCGGGCTCGCACAGTTGGCACGCACCGGCTTCTACAAGGAGGTGCACGTCAAATCTCCGGCAGCGCATGGGGTGCGCAGCGTGATCACCGCGCGAAGCCATCTGGTGGAAGCGCGTGTCCGGCTCGACAACATGATCCGCGGTCTTTGCGCCACGTTCGGCTATCGCCCCGGGGCTGGGCAAGGGAAGGCATTCCTCGAGAGGATCATGCAGGCGGCACACATCCCGGGCCTTGGCGATGCAATCACATCCTTGCTGGCGGTGCGCGCGGAGTTGGTCGAGCAGATCAAGGAAATGGACCGGCGACTGCGCATCATCACCAGCCAGTCACAGGCCTGCGAAATCCTGATGACCATACCGGGCGTCGGCGTTCAGACCTCAGCCGCCTTCGCCGCTGCAGTGGATGAAGCAGGACGCTTCCGACAATCACGCGATGCCGGCGCCTATTTTGGTCTCGTGCCTCGACGCCATCAGTCGGGCGAGCTCGATTGGACAGGCCGGATCTCCAAGCAAGGGGATGGGACCGTGCGCAAGCTGCTCTACGAAGCT
>NZ_JABAIC010000011.1:0-1459 GCF_012641315.1 Novosphingobium sp. ERW19 | reverse complement strand
CGTCTCAAGGACTGGCGACGCGTGGCAACGCGATACGACCGCTGTCCAACCGTCTTCTTCTCCGCCCTCGCACTCGCCGCAACCGTGCTCTTCTGGCTGTGATCAGTGAGTCATCGTGTAATTGCGGCTGCTTCCCTCGGAGCTCGGTTGAGGCGCACACTTCTGGTTGTCGAATCCTGAAGGAGGGAAGCAGCCATGAAGCACTATGCCGGATTAGACCTGTCGATGGAATCCACGCAGGTCTGCATCGTTGATGACAATGGTCGGAAGGTCGTGTCCGAGAAAGTGGAAAGCTCTCCGGAAGCGATCGCCATGATGCTGGAGCGATACGGTCCAATCGAGCGGGCGGTGATCGAAACGGGCCGCATGTCGCCGGCGATTTGCCTTGGTCTGCGTGAACTGGGTATCCCGGTGGTGTGCATCGATGCCCGCCAGGCGCACCAGAGCCTCAAAGCAATGAAGGCGAACAAGACCGACCCTCACGATGCCGCCGGCCTCGCACAGTTGGCGCGCACCGGCTTCTTCAAGGAGGTGCACGTCAAATCCCCTGCAGCGCATGGCGTCCGCAGCGTGATCACCGCACGCAGCCATCTGGTGGAAGCGCGTGTCCGCCTCGACAACACGATCCGTGGTCTCTGCGCGACGTTCGGCTATCGGCCCGGCGCAGGTCAAGGGAAGGCTTTCCTTGAACGGATCATGCAGGCCGCCCACATCCCGGGCCTTGGCGACGCCATCGCATCCTTGCTGTCCGTGCGCGCGGAACTGGTCGAGCAAATTAAGGAAATGGACCGCCGCCTGCGTGTCATCGCGAGCCAGTCACAAGCCTGCGAAATCTTGATGACCATCCCAGGTGTCGGCGTTCAGACCTCAGCCGCCTTCGCCGCTGCAGTGGATGAAGCGGGGCGTTTCCGACAATCGCGCAATGCCGGGGCCTACTTCGGCCTTGTGCCCCGACGTCATCAGTCGGGTGAGCTCGACTGGACAGGCAGGATCACCAAACAGGGCGACAGCACGGTGCGCAAGCTGCTCTACGAAGCCGCCAACTCGATCCTGACTAGGAGCCGAGAGACCTTCGCCCTGAAGACATGGGCCATGAAGATCGCCAAGCGCCGGGGCCTTAAGAAGGCTCGCGTCGCCCTGGCTCGCCGCCTTGCGGTCATCATGCATGCCATGCTGCGCGACGGCACTTTGTTCCAAGCTTGAGTTGGGGTAGAACCTGCTTGCCAGCGGTGAAGCGTCAAAGCTGATCCGAGGGCGGTGTCCCGAGAGGGAACGCAGGGACGAACGATCTGCGAAGGTAGTCAGATGGGCAGCAAAGCCCGCTTCGAGTCAATGCAACGTTCGCCTCTGTGAGACCCGATACAGCACGACCAGGCTCCGGCTCGGTCAGTGCGGACAGATCCATGAAACCCTCAAGGGATCACACCGCCCAGCTCTGCAATTACAGATCCTGAGCCTA
>NZ_JABAIC010000010.1:0-151352 GCF_012641315.1 Novosphingobium sp. ERW19 | reverse complement strand
CATGTCAGACATCGGCTTGATTTAAACTACGCCAGTGAGCCCGAAGCCCCCAAGACGCAGACGCCGTCGCCCACATGTCCCTTCATCTAAAATCACAATGTCAAAGAACCGCCAGATTGCCACCGAAGTGACAGTCTTAGGCGGACAACCAGTGCTCCCCGATTTTAAGGCGGGGGACTGAGTGTCCGTCTATGTTGGCGACCGGGTGGTGAGAGAGGCGGTGAAGCCGTCGTCCCGTCCGGTGAAGCGGCCTATATGGGGGGGTGCTGAGTCGGTCAACACGCTTTTTGCAATTTTATTTCAAATTTGCGGTAAAGCGTTGATTATGAACGGAGATTCATGGCGATCCAGTGCTCAAGCCATCAGACTCGGCCGTTCGCGCCGATTCTCTGTCGTTAAGCAGCGCCCCAAGCGCCGCCCCTCCTCAATGCCCTGGCGGGTAAGCCAATGTTTAAACCTAACGGCTAGTGGATCACCGATGCACAACAGCGAAATCCCAGCGCCCGGATCGACTGCAGCAATGCCACTCAACGCCGCGGCCGCAGTCACACCGGCTGTCAGCGTCGCGATGAGCGTCTATAATGGCGAGCGCTTCCTCGATGCGGCCATCGCCAGTGTGCGCCGACAGACCTTCGCCGACTTCGAATTCCTCATACTGGATGACGGATCGAATGATCGCAGCGTCGAGATCGCCAGGCACCACGCTGCGCAGGATTCGCGCATCCGGGTGATCGCGAGAGAGAATCGTGGCCTCATTGCCAGCCTGAACGAGCTGCTGGCGGCAGCGCGTGCTCCCTTGTTTGCCCGGATGGACGCAGATGACGTCTGTCGGCAGGATCGCTTCGCGCGGCAAGTGGCCTTTCTTGAGGCCAACCCGGATCACGGCGTCATAGGCACGTGGACCGAGGACATCGACGAGTATGACCGACCGTTCGTGACGCATGCTCCCGAGCACCCTGTCACGTTCGAGGATGTCCTCGCCGTCATCGAGCAGCGCAGCCCGTTGAGCCATCCCACCATCATGGCTCGGCGCGACATCGTCCGCGCCGTTGGAGGCTATCACGTCGCCTATCGGCATTGCGAAGATTACGATCTCTGGTTGCGCCTGGCATCGGTCACGAAATTGGCGAACATTCCCGAACGCCTGCTCAGCTATCGGCATTATGCCGGCCAGATTTCGAACCGCCACGCGTTCGCGCAGCAATACGGGGCCGCAGTTGCCCAGCTCGCCTACCGGGAGCGCCAGCTTGGCAGACCGGATCCCACAGAGCATATGCAACAGCTTCCTGCCGTCGATGCGCTGGACCAGGTATTCGAGACTCCGGGCCTGTCACGCCAGATCCGCGACAAGGTTGCGCGGGGCGCCATCTATTCGCGCGATGCCATGCGCGGCGCCGGCTTCGCCCTGCTGATCGATCATGTTCGCGACGGCGGCAACGGACCAGAGCTTTGGCGCACGGTCCTCCGTCTTGTCCTGTTCGGCATGCCACTGCGCGCCGTGCGACTGGCGATAGCCCTGCTCCTGCGTATTTGACGATGGCCGCTCCGCAACCACCTGCCGACCAAGCATCCGACCAGACAGGCGACCGGACAGCTGCACCGATGATGTCTGTCCGCGCAGCAGCCGTCTGGGCGCTGATCTCGCAATATGCTTCGTTTGCGCTGCAATTCGTCGCCAGCATCGTGCTCGCGCGCTGGTACATCACGCCCGATCAGTTGGGCCGGTTCTCGATTGCCTTTGCCGCGGTCACACTGGTCGCATTCCTGCAGGATTTCGGCGTTACGCGTTATATCAACGGAGAGCGCGAACTCACGGCAGAGAAACTGCGGTCCGCTTTCACGATCTCGGTGATCTTCGCCTGGGGGATAGCGCTTCTGGCCCTCGCCAGCGCCTGGCCGATCGCTCTCTTCTATGGCGACCCGCAATTGCTGCCGATTACTCTGGTCATCGCGGCATCCTACCTGCTGGTGCCGCTGGCGATCGTCCCGCAGGCGACTTGCCAGCGACGCATGGACTATCGTTCGAACACGATGATCGAGGTCGGAGCGGCCGTAGCCAATGCCCTGACAGCATTGGTCCTGGCCATCCTTGGCCATGGCGCGCTTGCCTTGGCCTGGGGTGCCTTTGCGCAGCAGGCGGCGAGATTGCTCATCAGTCAGTGGCGCTCCGGCGGCATGCTGCCATGGCCGCCCAAGATCGCGCGCGCGGCAGACGTCATGGCACTGGGCGGCACCAACACCGTACAAGTGGTGTGCAGTTCGCTTTCCGCCCGCGCGCCGGAGCTGGTCATCGGGCGCATGATCGACAGCGCCGCCGTGGGCCTCTTCGCGCGCGCGTCGGGCCTGGCGCTGCAGTTGCGCCTGCTGATCGCGGGCGCCGTTACCGGCGTATTCTACCCCGCCTTTCGCCGCATCCGCGACAGCGGCGATCCCTTGGGGCCACCCTATCTGCGCGTGCTGGCGGCCTATACCGGGGTGACCTGGCCAGCCATGGCCGGCATCGCGGTCCTGGGCGAGCCACTGATCAGGCTGCTCTACGGCGAGCGATGGATGGCGGCGGCCCCCCTGCTCACCTGGGTTGCTCTCTCGCAGATCGGTTACGTCGCGCTGCCGCTCTATGCGGATCTCCCGGTCCTGATGGGGCGGCTCAAGCCGCTCATGCGCTGCATGATCATCGAAACGGTGCTGTCCGTCGTGCTGATCGCACTCGCTGCACCGCTGGGGCTGGAATGGGTCGCCGCCTCGCGCGTCGTTCATGCCACGCTCTGGGTCCTGATCTATCTGCCCTTGCTGGCTTCGACACTCGAGCTGCGTTACCGCGAGATCATGCTGGTCTGGCTGCGGAGTGCAGCCGTCTCGCTGGCCGCAGTCCTGCCCGTGCTGCTGGGGTTCGTCATGGGACAAGGGCCCGGTGAACTCGGACTGGTACAGGCCGCGTCCACCGTTGCGCTCGGGATCGTCCTGTGGTTCGCCGCCCTGCGCGTGCTCGGCCATCCGCTGTTTGCCGAGATCCACGAGATCGCTCGCGGACTGCTGCTGATCATCCGCCGCTCGTCCCTCGCCACGCGCTGAGGACTCGCCAAACGGCCGATGCAGGCGTAAATCTGGCAGTGGAGAAGTCGCCATGCCACAGGGCCGCCCTTCGTCGGTGCTTTCACGAACGCTCACCTTGCTTGCTCTCGCCAGCATCGTGCCGCCGGCCTTTGCCAGCGAGCCTGCGACTGCCCCCTTCCCCTCGCCTGCCGACGAGCTTGTGCAGCTTCAGCGCGACAGACATGATCGCATGACTGTCCCGGTCCTGATCGGCAGCAACGGCCCCTACGATTTCCTGATCGACACCGGCTCCGAACGCACGGTTCTCTCGCGGCAGGTGGCGAGGGGGTTGGGCCTGCCCGTCACCGGCAATGGCGTGGTCGTTGGCGTGGCAGGCTCGCAACCAGTGGAACTGGTCGATGTCGATGAGATAAGCCTTGGCAAGCGGACCTATTATACCCTCACCGCGCCGCTGCTGGAGGCGGAGCATATCGGTGCGCAAGGCATCGTCGGGCTCGACAGCCTGCAGGACCAGCGCGTGCTGATCGACTTCGGCGCCAATCGTATCACCATCGGCGATGCCGCATCGCTGGGCGGCACGAAAGGCTTCGAGATCGTCGTCAAGGCCAAGCGGCGTTCGGGCCAGCTCATCATGACCAACGCCATCATCGATGGCGTCCATACCGACGTCGTGCTCGATACCGGGTCTGACAGCTCGATCGGCAACCTTGCGCTGCGCAAGGCCATGGCCCGCCGCAAGCGGACCGAGCAGACCACGCTGTTCTCGGTGACGGGCCAGGCGCTCAATGCCGATATCGTCATGGCCTCGACGATCGAGGTCGAGCGATTGCAGATCCACAACACACCCCTCGCCTTTGCCGACTCCCCGGCGTTCCACCGGCTCGATATGGTAAAGCGCCCGGCGATCCTGCTGGGCATGGCGCAGATGCGCATGTTCCGGCGGGTGGCGATCGACTTCGCGACAAGGCGCGTCCTTTTCGACCTGCCGCCCGGGACCGCAATGCCGGACCAGCACAGGAGTATCCGGTTCTGATCTTCGGCCTGCCTGCAAGACCGCCTTTGCCGCAGTAAACTTTCAAAGCTCTGGCATAGCGGCCATCGTTCCCTATGTGGGAACCCATGCCACCTGACGCACCGACGAGTCCGAAAGACGCCCGCCACGATGGCTGGGCCACGCTCAAGCGCTTCCTTCCTTATCTATGGCCCGCAGACAACGCAGGGCTGCGCCGCAGGGTCATGGGCGCGGTGATCATGGTTCTGCTCGGCAAGGCGACGACGCTGGCCCTGCCGTTCGCCTACAAGAAAGCCGTCGATGCGATGACTTTGCCGGCAGGTTCAGGGGCATCAGGCGCACAGCCTGCCCTGACCGTCGCATTGGCCTTTGTCCTTGCCTACGCTCTCGGCCGCTTTGCCGGGGTGTTTTTCGACAACTTGCGCAACATCGTGTTCGAGCGGGTCGGGCAGGACGCCACGCGGCATCTGGCGGAGAACGTCTTCGCCCGCCTGCACAAGCTTTCCCTGCGTTTCCACCTCGCCCGCCGCACCGGCGAGGTAACCAAGGTGATCGAGCGCGGGACCAAGAGCATCGACACGATGCTCTATTTCCTGCTGTTCAACATCGCGCCGACCGTGATCGAACTGACCGCGGTCATCGTGATCTTCTGGCTGAACTTCGGCCTTGGCCTGGTCACCGCGACGATCTTCGCGGTCATCGCCTATGTCTATGCCACGCGCACAATCACCGAGTGGCGCACCGCCCTGCGCGAGAAGATGAATCGGCTCGACGGGCAGGCCCTCGCCCGCGCGGTCGATTCGCTGCTGAACTACGAGACGGTGAAGTACTTCGGCGCCGAAGCGCGCGAGGAAGCGCGCTACGCCTCGGCCGCGCGCGCCTATGCCGATGCTGCGGTGAAGAGCGAAAATAGCCTCGGCCTGCTCAACATTGCGCAGGCGCTGATCGTCAACCTGCTGATGGCCGGCGCGATGGCATGGACGGTCTATGGCTGGTCGCAGGGCAAGCTGACGGTCGGCGACCTCGTCTTCGTCAACACCTACCTTACCCAGCTTTTCCGGCCGCTCGACATGCTCGGCATGGTCTATCGCACGATCCGGCAGGGCCTGATCGACATGGCCGAGATGTTCCGCCTGATCGACACGCACATCGAAGTGGCCGACGCGCCGAACGCGCCAGCGCTGGTGGTCAACCGTCCCTCGGTGACGTTCGACAATGTCGTGTTCGGCTATGACCGCGACCGCGAGATCCTGCACGGCCTGTCGTTCGAAGTGCCTGCCGGCAGCCGCGTTGCCATCGTCGGGCCTTCAGGCGCAGGCAAGTCGACCATCGCCCGGCTGCTGTTCCGCTTCTATGATCCATGGTCGGGCCGCATCGTGATCGACGGGCAGGACATCAAGGGCGTGACGCAGGCGAGCCTTCGCGCCGCGCTCGGCATCGTTCCGCAGGATTCTGTCCTGTTCAACGACACCATCGGCTACAACATCGCCTATGGCCGCAACGGCGCTGGCATGGATGAAGTCGATGCGGCGGCAAAGGGCGCAGCGATCGCCGACTTCATCGCCCGCCTGCCGCAGGGCTACGACACTGAGGTCGGCGAACGCGGCCTCAAGCTGTCGGGCGGCGAAAAGCAGCGTGTCGCCATCGCCCGCACGCTGGTGAAGAACCCGCCGATCCTGCTGTTCGATGAGGCGACCAGCGCGCTCGACACCCGCACCGAGCAGGATATCCTCTCGACCATGCGCGCCGTCGCCAGCCACCGCACCACGATCTCGATCGCGCACCGGTTGTCGACCATCGCCGATTCCGACACGATTCTCGTGCTGGATCAGGGGCGTCTGTCAGAACAAGGCAGCCACGCCGACCTGTTGCGCCGCGATGGCCTCTATGCCGAGATGTGGGCGCGCCAGGCGGCGGAAAGCGCGGAAGTGAGCGAAGCGGCCGAGTAATACCAACCTGCAGTGGTCCCGCGCTTGCGAGTCCAAAATCAGCTTTCGGCGGCTTCGCTGTTGAGCTGGATGTAGTTGGCCAGTCCCATGCGCTCGATCATGTCGAATTGCTTTTCGATCACGTCGACATGTTCTTCCTCGCTCTCGAGGATCTTGGCGAAGAGATCGCGACTGACGAAATCGCGCACGGATTCACAGTGGGCGATCGCATCGCGCAACAGCGGCAGAGCGTCCATTTCCAGCGCCAGATCGGCCTTGAGGATTTCCTCCACCGATTCGCCCACGCGCAGACGGCCGAGCGCCTGAAAGTTGGGCAGGCCATCGAGGAACAGGATGCGGTCCGCCAGCATGTCGGCGTGCTTCATCTCGTCGATCGATTCGTGGCGCTCGTACTCGGCCAGCTTCTTGACGCCCCAGTTGGCGAGCAGGCGGTAGTGCAGCCAGTACTGGTTGATCGCGGTCAGCTCGTTAAGCAGGGCCTTGTTGAGATATTCGATGACCTTGGCATCGCCCTTCATCGCGCTGGCTCCTTTGCAAGTGATGGAGCGACGTTACGCCGCAGGGCAGGCCCGACAAAGCGCGAACGACTCGCACCCGCCGCGCGCAACACTTTGCAACGTGGGGCTTAGGCCAGCGCGCAGGCCCGCTCGTCGGCGATCACGTCTTCGGCATCTTCAAGGCACTGGCGGCACTGCGGCTTGAAGCCCATGCGGCCGTAGATCTCCTCGGCATTGCCGGCGTGGCAGCGGGCAGTGGCGCGGATGTCCTTCTCGCGGATGGCATTGCAGATGCAGATGAACATTGCGCTCCGTCTCCTTGGCAAAACCAACTGCCAATGACTCGCATTAATAATGAGAGTGGATCGCAATAGCAAGTGGCTTCCTGCACCTTCGCCCCGTTGCAAAGCTATCACGGGCGATCTATCTGTCGTCCTACATCGAGAGTTGGAGTGACGCTCCAACGCCAACCTGCCGATCCGGGCAAGGTGGTACCCGATCTGCCGCAAGCAGAAAGGGGATGTGGCCGATCCGGCAACCAAACGGACACGGACACCGTGACGAGCGTCTTCTCCCTCAGGTTTGAGGAAAGACACGACCCGTGCCGATCAGGATTGCCGACAATCTCCCCGCCCGCCGCACGCTCGAGGCCGAGGGCGTGATCGTGATGAGCGAGACCGAGGCTGCGCGCCAGGACATCCGCCCGATGCGGATCGCCCTGCTCAACCTGATGCCCGACAAGATCACCACCGAAACCCAGATCGCCCGCCTGCTCGGTGCAACGCCGCTGCAGGTAGAGCTCGAACTGGTGCGCATTTCCGACCACGTCAGCAAGAACACCTCGGCCGGCCACATCTCGGCCTTCTACCGTCCGTGGGAAGACGTGCGTGCCGAGAAGTACGACGGTTTGATCGTTACCGGCGCGCCGGTCGAGACGATTCCCTACGCCGAGGTCAGCTATTGGGACGAGCTCGCCCGCATCTTCGACTGGTCGCAGACCAACGTGCACCGTACGCTGTCGGTGTGCTGGGGGGCGATGGCTGCGCTCCATCACTTCCACGGCATCGAAAAGCATCCGCTGCCGACCAAGGCCTCGGGCGTGTTCCGCCACATCAACCACGCCCCCGCCAGTCCCTACATGCGCGGGTTGCCCGACGTGTTCGACGTGCCGGTATCGCGCTGGAGCGAGGTACGCCGCGAGGATCTGCCCGAAGGCCGCGGCCTTGCCGTGCTGGCCGACAGCGCCGAAACCGGCCTGTGCCTGATCGACGATCCCGCGCACAACACGCTGCACATGTTCAACCATCTTGAATACGATACGCTGACGCTGGCCGGCGAATACGCGCGCGACGAGGGGCGCTATCTGCCCCGCCACTATTTCCCCGGGGACGACCCGCAAGCCATGCCCGCCAACACCTGGCGCGGCCACGGCCACCTGCTGTTCGGCAACTGGGTAAACGAGACGTACCAGACCACGCCTTATGATCTGGCGGATATCGGGAAATAGAAGTCTTCGTTGGGTGCGCCCCCGACGTCCGTCGGGGGCTTGCGGCACCGGCCCGCTCCCCCGCCCGGCCACCCAAAGCCTACTCGGAGAGGTAGCCGGGCGGGGGCGCGACCCGGCACCACAACACGTTCCTTTCCCACAACCCTTGCCTTTCCGCGCCGCATCCCCTAACGGCGCCACCTTCAACCGACACGGATTCGATGATCGGCCTGGCCACAAGGGCTGCCAAGGCAGATCGGACGCGTCGAACTCAGGAGACGAAAATGCCCAAGATGAAGACGAAGAGCGGCGTGAAGAAGCGCTTCAAGCTCACCGCCACCGGCAAGGTGAAGCACGGCGTCGCCGGCAAGCGCCACCGCCTGATCAGCCACAACGCCAAGTACATCCGCCAGAACCGCGGCACTGACGTGATCTCCGATGCAGACGCAAAGGTGATCAAGAAGTGGGCGCCCTACGGGCTGAACTGAGGAGCGCTGAACTATGAGCCGTATCAAGCGTGGTGTAACCACCAAAGCCAAGCACAAGCGGATTCTGGATCAGGCGAAGGGCTATCGCGGCCGTCGCAAGAACACCATCCGCGTCGCCCGTCAGGCCGTCGAAAAGGCCGGCCAGTACGCCTATCGCGACCGCAAGGTCAAGAAGCGGTCCTTCCGCGCCCTGTGGATCCAGCGCATCAACGCTGCTGTCCGCGCTGAAGGCCTGACCTACTCGCAGTTCATCCACGGCACCAAGCTTGCCGGGATCGAACTCGATCGCAAGACCATGGCCGATCTGGCGATGAACGAAGGTGCGATCTTCACCGCCGTCATCGCTCAGGCGAAGGCTGCTCTGCCCGCCGCCTGATCGGCAGCGCGACGCAGAATGAACAAAAGGGCGGTTCCTTCGGGAGCCGCCCTTTTTCGTTGCGATTCGCGCAAGCGCAGTGCAGGGTGCGGATGAACAACGTATAACTAAAGTAAACAGGGGCGCACAAAGCTTGACCGGGGACTGCACAGTCCGGGTTCGATTCCATCGGCCGCCAGAGCCGCTGCAGCGCTATTTCACGACCTTTTATCTGACCGAGATCGACGTGCCCCATGGCCGCGTGACTGATCATCTCCACCCTGAATGGGCGAACATCCGGATCTACCAGGGTGACTTTCCGGATTCGCAAGTGGCAGGCCAGCCACCGTTCAAGGGCGTTCAGGCCAATGCCACCGGACCGACCAGCACGACCATCGAATTCACCACCGGCACCACCCGCATCTGGGGCATCGGGTTGCTACCGCTGGGCTGGGCGCGCTTCGTCCGCCAGCCCGCCAATGCTCATGCCGACCGCATCTACGATGTCAGCAGCGAACAGTTTCTGTCACCGTTCCGGCCGCTGGCTGCTTCGGTATTCCACGGCGAGCCTGACGAACACGCTGAACTTGCCCGGATCTCGAAGTTCTTCGAACAATCCGTGGCCGCCGACATCGAAGACGATCCCCGCATCGCCGCCTGCCACGCCGCGCTCGTCAATCCGGACATCGCCAGCGTCAGCGAAATGGCCGAGGCGACGCACCTGCCCACCCACACGGTCGAGCGCCTGTGCCGCAAGCACTTCGGCTTCCCGCCGCGCCTGCTGTTGCGCCGCCAGCGCTTCATGCGCAGCCTCGTCCAGTACATGCTCGACCCGTCGCTGAAGTGGATCGGCGCGATCGACGGCCATTACCACGATCAGGCCCAGTTCGTGCGGGACTTCCACCGTTTCATGCGCATGAGCCCGTCCGAATATGCGCATTGCCCCAAGCCCGTGCTGCAGGAAGTCATGCGGGCACGCCAGGAATACATCGGTGCGGCAGTACAGGCTCTGCACGCACCAGCCCGCGCTTAGGGGCCCGCGCTTAACTCCACACTTTGATTCCGGCGCGTTTGCGGCTAGCGGCTTCGCCCATGGAAAACCTCGATCAACAGCAGGCCGAAACGCTCTCGGCCATTGCGGACGCGAACACGCCCGAAGCGGTGGAGGCGATCCGCGTCTCCGCGCTCGGCAAGCAGGGCTGGGTCAGTGCCCTGCTCAAGTCGCTGGGCGGGATGACCCCGGACCAGCGCCAGAGCGAAGGCCCGAAAATCCACGCCGCGCGCGAAGCGGTGACCGCCGCCTTGGCGGACCGCAAGAGCGCGCTCGAAAGCGCCGCGCTGGAAGCGCGCCTCGCTGCCGAGACGGTCGATCTGTCGCTGCCCGCACCGCAGGCACCGAAGGGTTCGGTCCACCCCGTCAGCCAGGTCATGGACGAACTCGCCGAGATCTTCGCCGACATGGGCTTCGCCGTCGCGAGCGGTCCCGAGATCGAGGACGACTGGCACAACTTCACCGCGCTCAACATGCCGGAAACCCATCCGGCCCGCGCGATGCACGATACCTTCTACTTCCCCGACAAGGATGCCGAAGGCCGCTCGATGCTGCTGCGCACGCATACCTCGCCGGTGCAGATCCGCTCGATGATCGCACAGGGCGCGCCAATCCGCATCATCGCGCCAGGCCGCGTCTATCGCTCTGACTCGGACGCCACGCACACGCCGATGTTCCACCAGATCGAAGGTCTGGTCATCGACAAGGGCATCCACCTCGGCCATCTGAAATGGACGCTGGAAACCTTCCTCAAGGCCTTCTTCGAGCGTGACGACATCGTCCTGCGCCTGCGCCCGAGCTACTTCCCCTTCACCGAGCCCTCGGTCGAGGTGGACGTCGGCTACACGCTGATCAACGGCAAGCGTGTCGTCGGTGGCAGCGGCGATGCCGAGAACGGCGGCTGGATGGAAGTGCTGGGCTCCGGCATGGTCAACCGCAAGGTCATCGAATTCGGCGGGCTCGATCCCGATGAATGGCAGGGCTTCGCCTTCGGCACCGGCGTCGATCGCCTCGCCATGCTCAAGTACGGCATGGATGACCTGCGCGCTTTCTTCGATGGCGATGTGCGGTGGCTTGGCCACTACGGCTTCGGCGCGCTCGACGTGCCGACCCTCTCAGGCGGTGTTGGAGTACGTTCGTGAAGTTCTCGCTCTCGTGGTTGAAGTCGGTCCTCGATACCAAGGCCGACGCCCGCACCATCGCCGAAAAGCTGACCTCGCTGGGTCTGGAGATCGAAGGCGTCGAGGATGCCTCGGCCGCGCTCAAGAGCTTCCGCGTCGCCCGCGTGCTGACGGCGGAGAAGCACCCGCAGGCCGACAAGCTGCAGGTGCTCTCGGTCGATCTGGGTGACGGCAATCCGCTGCAGGTCGTCTGCGGCGCGCCCAATGCGCGCGCTGGCCTCGTCGGCGTGCTCGGCCTGCCCGGCGCGGTGGTTCCGGCCAATGGCATGGAACTGCGCAAGTCGGCCATCCGTGGCGTCGAATCCAACGGCATGATGTGTTCGACGCGCGAGCTTGGCCTTGGCGAAGAGCACGACGGCATCATCGAACTGCCCGAGGATGCGCCGCTGGGCACGACCTTTGCCGATTACCTCGGCTCGGACCCGGTGTTCGACGTGGCGATCACCCCCAACCGCCCGGACTGCATGGGCGTCCACGGCATTGCGCGCGACCTCGCGGCGGCTGGCCTTGGCGTGCTGCAACCGATCGCGGCGGCGCACGTTGCGGGCAGCTTCCCTTGCCCGATCGAAGTGCGCACCGACGATCCCGAAGGCTGCCCCGCCTTCTATGGCCGTGTCGTTCGCGGCGTGAAGAATGGCCCCAGCCCGAAGTGGCTGCAGGACTGCCTGAAGAGCGCGGGACAGCGTCCGATCTCGGCGCTGGTGGACATCACCAACTACGTCATGCTCGGCTACGGTCGTCCGGCCCATGCCTATGACATGGCCAAGCTTTCGGGCGCGGTCGTCGCCCGCAAGGCGCGTGAGGGCGAGACCTGCCTGGCGCTGAACGGCAAGGAATACGCGCTGCAGCCGTGGATGACAGTGATCGCCGACGATGCCGGCGTACACGACATCGCCGGGATCATGGGCGGCGAACATTCGGGCTGCTCGGACGAGACGACGGATGTGCTGCTCGAAGTCGCGTACTTCGATCCCGCTTCCATCGCCCGCACCGGGCAGGCCCTCTCGCTCACCTCCGACGCGCGCGGGCGGTTCGAACGTGGCGTCGATCCGGCGTTCCTCGATACCGGGCTTGACCTGCTGACCAAGCTGATCCTCGACATCTGTGGCGGCGAGGCCAGCGAAGTGGTCCGTGCAGGCCAGCCTCCGCTGGCGCGCAAGGCCGTCGCTTACGATCCGGCTCTCGCTGGCAACCTCGGCGGCATCGACGTTGCCAATGGCGAGCAGAAGCGCATCCTCGCCGCGCTCGGCTTCGAAGTCGCCGACGACTGGACCGTGACCGTGCCGACCTGGCGCCCCGACGTCGACGGCGCGCCTGACATCGTCGAGGAAGTGATCCGCGTCCATGGCCTTGATGCCGTGCCATCGACGCCGCTGCCGCGCGCAGATGGCGTCGCCAAGCCGACCGCGACGGCGGTGCAGACGCTTGAGCGCCGCGTCCGCCGCGCTGCTGCTTCGCGCGGGCTGCATGAGGCGATCACCTGGTCGTTCCTGCCCGAAAAGGAAGCCGCGCACTTTGCCGATGGCGAGGAAACCTGGGCGCTGGCCAATCCGATTTCGGAAGACCTCAAGGTCATGCGTCCCTCGCTGCTGCCGGGCCTGCTCTCGGCCGCACAGCGCAACCTCCATCGCGGCGCGACATCGGTGCGGCTGTTCGAGATCGGCCGCCGCTACCTGCGCGGAGAGGGCGGCGCGAGCGACGAGAAGCTGAGCCTTGCCGTTGTTCTTGCAGCCGAATCCGTCTCGCGCGGGTGGGCGACTGGCAAAGCCAGGCCGTTCGACGCGTTCGACGCCAAGGCCGAAGCGCTGGCGTTGCTGGCCGAGGCTGGCGCTCCGGTCGACAACCTGCAGGTCATGGGCGAGGCGGGCGCGCAGTTCCACCCCGGCCAGTCGGCCACCCTGCGCCTTGGCCCCAAGCAGGTGCTGGCGCGCTTCGGGATGCTGCATCCTTCGACCGCGAAGGCCTTCGACCTCGATGGTCCGGTGGTGGTGGTCGAGTTGTTCCTTGACCGCATTCCCCCGCGCAAGGGCCCGGGCCAGTTCGCCCGCCCGCACTTCGCCCCGCCCGCGCTTCAGGCGGTGACGCGCGACTTCGCGTTCCTTGTCGCGGCCTCGGTCCCGGCAGGCGATCTGCTGCGCGCGGTCAAGGGTGCAGACAAGCAGGCGATTGTTTCCGCTCGCATTTTTGACGATTTCCGGGGCGCTGGCGTTCCTGAGGGCCAGAAGAGTCTGGCCATCGAAGTGACGCTGCAGCCGGTCGAGAAGTCGTTCGATGAAGCGGCACTCAAGGCGATTTCCGACAAGGTGGTGGTGGCTGCCGCCAAGCTTGGCGGTGTCCTGCGCGGATGACGGACGATCTCGTCACCATCGCCGGTGAGGGGCTTTCTGCGCGGATTAATCCTTTGGGCGCAGAGCTTTGGTCGCTGACCGACGCTGCGGGAGCGCAGTACATGACCGATGCGGACCCGGCCTTCTGGTCGGGTCACGCGCCCTTCCTGTTTCCGATCGTGGGCGCGCTTTCAGGTGACACGCTGCGCCTTGATGGCCGCGAATTTTCCATGCCGAAACATGGCTTTGCGCGGCGCAGCAGATTTGCGCCAGTCCATGCCGAAGGGGCCGAAGCGCGCTTCCGCCTGACTGATTCGCCGGAGACGCGCAGCGTCTATCCGTTCGGCCTCGTGCTGGAAGTTGCCTACCGCATCGAGGCGATGACGCTGCACACCGAAGTGAGCGTGTTCAATCCCAACGCGGAAGCGCTGCCCTTCAGCTTTGGCTTCCATCCGGCCTTCGCCTGGCCGCTTCCGGGCGGTTTTCCCAAGCAGGATCATAAGCTTGTCTTCGAGAAGGTGGAAAGTCCAACTCTGCGGCAACTCACCCCCAACTCTGGGGAACTCTCCCCCGACTCTCGCCCGAGTCCGGCCAACTCTCGCGAGCTAATGCTCAGCGAAGACCTCTTCCGCAATGACGCGCTGATCTGGGACGTGTTCGAGAGCAAGTCGCTCACCTATGGCGTCGATGGCGGGACCACTCTCGATCTCCATTTCCCCGACACGACGTCGATGGGCGTGTGGCAGGTTCCGGGCGCGCGCTACATCTGCATCGAGCCGTGGCAGGGCCATGCCGACCCCGCAGGCTTCACCGGCGATTTCCGCGAAAAACCCGGCGTCGTTCTGCTTGATCCCGGCGCGACTCGCACCTTCCGCATGGATGTGACCGTCCGACCCGCCTAGCCGCTGGCGCGAGCGCGGATTTCCGTCAGCACTGCGCGGTGATCCGGCAACATGCCCAGCGCGCGGGCATGAGCAGATGTGATGTTCTGCTTGAGCCCCGCCCAATTGCGTGCGTCGACTTCTCGCATCGGCTGCAATTCACGACCGCGATAGAAGCCCTTGCCGAACAGCGCGGCGATGTAAGTGTTCTCGTCAAAGTAGTTGGTGCTGGCGAAATCGGCGCGTACCGGCAGGGTATGGCGCCAGATGGACAGGTTCTGTTCAAGCCTGTCAGACACCTTCATCTCGTGTCGCTGCGCGCGCCAGTAGGACGTGTCCTCCCGGCGCGAGAGGCGGTAGTGCAACGCGATGTAGTCTGCCACCTCGTCGTAAAGGTCGGTGACGCGGCTGTTGTACCGGTCTCGCAAGGCAGGTTCCCAGTCGCTGTCGGGGAAATAGTGGAGCAGCCACTTGACCGATGTTTCGACGGTAAAGATTGCCGAAGCTTCAAGCGGTTCGACGAAGCCTGCGGCAAGCCCGAGCGCGATGCAGTTTCCTTCCCAGCTGCGCTGCGTACGGCCGACGCGCATCGGGATGACGCGCATGTCCTCGACGCGTGCGTTCCCGCCGAGGTAGCCCGCAAATTCATTTGCCGCAGCTTCGTCCGAGCAGTGCTGGCTCGAATAGATGAAGCCGTTGCCGGTGCGATGGTAGAGCGGCACGCGAAAGGCCCAGCCGTGCGGCAAGGCGGTTGCCCTGGTCGCCGGCTCCAGAGGCTCGTCAGGATTGGCGTGGGCCAGCTGCGTCACAACGGCGCGGTCGTTGAGCAGGATGTGGCTGTAATCGACCAGCGGCACCCCCATGACCTTGTGGTGCAGCACACTGCTGAAACCACTGGCATCGATTACCAGCTCGACCGGAACCTCGCGCCCGTCCTCGAGCTTGATGGCGCTGATATGGCCGCGCGGGTCCCGGGTCGCGCCGACGACATCGGCGCCCGTTCGCCGAACCCCGCGCGCCTCGGCGTGCTTGCGCAGGAAGGGTGCGAAAGCCGCGGCATTGGTGTGGTAGGCATAGCGCAGGACGTGTTCGAACGGCTTCTGCCCGCGCATCTTGGGCGACTTGCGCAATTCGATCGCCTCGCGACAGGGCGAGACCACACGCGCATAGTCAGGCCCATCGCCATAGGGTGCGCCGGTCAGCTCGTAGCGCTCGAATTCCCAGCCGGCAGTCATGAAGCCGACGAACGGATTGACCCAGCTTAGCGGTCGGCCGTCGTCGGCCTCGTCCCAACCGACGAAGTAGCCTGCGACCTTGAAGGTGGCGTCCGTATCGCGGATGAAGTCGTCCTCGGGAATACCGAGCTGTTCGAGCGTGGTGGCCATCGAAGGTGAAAGCGATTCGCCCACGCCAATGATCGGTATGCGATCGGATTCGATAAGATGGATATCGAGCTCACCCCGCCGGACAGCGCCCTGCAGCCGGGTGACCAGGAATAAGGCCGCCAGCCAGCCGGTAGTGCCGCCGCCAACGATGGTGATGTTGCGAATTGGTTGACCCATGGCGATAGCGAAGCGGAACCGCCCCCATCGTGTCAAGAAGATGGACGAAAGTGCGTGTGGGCGCTAACCGCGCAGCCCATGTCCAATCGCCGTACATTCGCCATCATTTCGCACCCTGACGCGGGCAAGACCACGCTGACCGAGAAGCTGCTGCTGCAGGGCGGCGCGATCCATCTTGCAGGCGAGGTCAAGGCGCGCGGGGCGGCGCGGCGCGCGCGGTCGGACTGGATGAAGATCGAGCAGCAGCGCGGGATTTCGGTGACGTCGTCGGTGATGACGTTCCAGAAGGATGGCGTTGTCTTTAACCTGCTCGACACGCCGGGCCACGAGGACTTTTCCGAAGATACCTACCGCACGCTGACCGCGGTCGATTCGGCGATCATGGTGATCGACGCAGCCAAGGGCATCGAGCCGCAGACGCGCAAGCTGTTCGAGGTCTGCCGCATGCGCTCGGTCCCGATCATCACCTTCGTCAACAAGGTGGACCGCGAAGGACGTTCGGTATTCGAGACGCTCGATGAAGTGGCCGATGCGCTGGCATTGGACGTTGTGCCGATGTCCTGGCCGATCGGCATGGGGGGCGTGTTTCAGGGCGTGATGAACTTCGCCGACGAGACGATCGCCCGCCCCGAGGGCGACAGCCGCGAGTTCCTCGGCAAGCGTGAACCGGCAACCGACATTCCCGGAGACATCGCCGAGGAAATCGAGCTGGCCCGCGCCGGCTACCCCGAATTCGATCTGGAAGCCTATCGCCATGGCGACCTGACTCCGGTCTATTTCGGATCGGCGCTCAAGAACTTTGGCGTGGCCGAGCTGATCGACGCGATTGCCCGCTATGCTCCGCCGCCGCGCCCTCAATCTTCGAGCGAGGGCACCGTCGATCCCGAGCGCCCGGACGTGACCGGCTTCATCTTCAAGGTGCAGGCCAACATGGACCCACAGCACCGCGACCGCATCGCGTTCATGCGCATGGTCTCGGGCACGTTCAAGCGGGGCATGAAGCTGACGCCCTCCGGCCTGGGCAAGCCGATTGCGGTGCATTCGCCGATCCTGTTCTTCGCGCAGGACCGCGAGATTGCCGACACCGCCGAGGCGGGCGACATCATCGGCATCCCCAACCACGGCACGCTGCGCGTGGGCGATACGCTTTCCGAGAAGAACGACCTGCGCTTTACCGGCCTGCCCAACTTCGCGCCGGAAATCCTGCGCCGCGTGGTGCTGAAGGACCCGACCAAGACCAAGCAGCTGCGCAAGGCGCTGGACGATCTTTCGGAAGAAGGCGTGATCCAGGTGTTCTATCCGGAAATCGGCAGCCAGTGGATCGTCGGCGTGGTCGGCCAGCTCCAGCTCGACGTGCTGGTTTCGCGACTCGAGGCCGAATACAAGGTCGAGGCCGTGCTCGAGCCATCGCCGTTCGACACCGCACGCTGGCTCAAGGGCAGCGATGCGGCGCTCAAGTCCTTTGCCGATTTCAATGCATCGAACCTTGCCAAGGATCGCGATGGCGACCCGGTGTTCATGGCGCGATCATCATGGGACGTGGGCTACCAGCAGGAGCGCAATCCGGAGCTGACCTTCTCGGCCACCAAGGAAAGGTAGCGGCCCGAGGGGCATCCGGGGGTTGAAACCGCCGCCTATCCGGCGCAGTTACTCGGCCCATGCAGTTACTCGGTCCCAGCTCGAACACCTTCATCTCGCAGCGCCTGCGCCTCCACTATGTGGACTGGGGCAACACGGACAAGCCGCCGCTGCTGCTGGTCCATGGCGGGCGCGACCATTGCCGTTCGTGGGACTGGACCGCCGAGGCCCTGCGCGAGGACTGGCACATCATCGCCATGGACCACCGCGGCCATGGCGACAGCCAGTGGACCGAGGACGGCAACTATCGCACGATGGACCTCGTCTATGACGTCGCGCAGCTGATCCACCAGCTCGACCTTGCGCCGGTGACGATCGTCTCGCATTCGTGGGGCGCCAACACCAGCCTGCGCTATGCCGGGCTGTTTCCGGAAAACGTGCGTAAGATCGTGGCGATCGAGGGGCTGTTCCCGACGCCCGAGCGCGAAGCGATGATGAAGAACGTGCCGTTTGCGCGGCGCGTGCGCGATTTCATCGGCGAAAAGCGCAAGGCCGCCGGCCGCCTGCCGCGCCGCTATCCGACGCTTGAAGATGCCTATGCGCGCATGAAGGGCGAGAACCCCTACCTGACCGACGAGCAGGCGCGGCACCTGACCCGCCACGGCATCAACCGCAACGAGGATGGCACCTTCAGCTGGAAGTTCGACCCGCACCTGAACGTCGACGGCGCGCCGTATGATATCACGGCGGAGCAGCGCAACGAGCTGTGGAGCGCGATCACCTGTCCGACGCTGCTGCTGAACGGCGCGGATTCGTGGGCTGGCAATCCTATCGAGAACGGCATGATCGCGCCGTTCCGCAATGCCGAGGTGATCGAGTTCGAGAACGCCGGGCACTGGCTGCACCATGACCAGTTCGACAAGTTCATTGCGACGCTGAAGGACTTCCTCTGAGCAGGGGTTGCACGCAGGCGTGAAACTCAAGGTCGCCAGCTACAACATCCACAAGGGCGTGGGGCTTGATCGCCAGCGTGATCCCGACCGGATCATGACGATCCTGCGCGAGATCGATGCCGACGTGATTGCCCTGCAGGAAGCGGACCGCCGCTTTGGCCTGCGCGAGGCGGTGATTCCCCGCGCCACGCTTGACGACCACAGCCCGTGGCGCGCGGTGGAGCCGGGGCACTACGATCGCGCGCGGACCGGGGCGAGCATGGGCTGGCACGGCAATGCCCTGCTGGTACGGCGCGACATCGAGGTGCTGGAGACTTGTGCGGTCCCGCTGCCGACGATCGAGCCGCGCGGCGCCGTCTGTTCCACCTTGCGCGTGGGCGGTGCGCTGGTGCGCGTGGTCGGCATGCATCTCGATCTGTCCGGCCTGCGCCGCCGCCAGCAGGTGGAGACGGTGTGCGGGCATGTTGCCGGGCATGCCGAATCCGGCCACGTGGTGATGATGGGCGATCTCAACGAATGGTCCCCCTCGGGCGGTGCGCTAGGAGCGTTCGCCGCGCCACTGAAAGTCCTGGCGCCGGGACGGAGCTTTCCTTCGCGCCGGCCCGTGGCCCAGCTTGACCGTATCGTGGTAAGCGATGGGCTTCGGGTAGAGGGCCTGGGCGTGCACCACAGTCCGCTTGCCGCGGTGGGATCGGACCACCTGCCGGTCTGGGCCGATCTCGTCCTGCCTTGAATCTGAGCAGGAAGTATTGCCCAAAAATTAGGCAATGCGCTCTGGCTGCACAAGATTCGGGCGGGCACAACCGCTGTGCGGCCATTTTCGTTCCCGTAAAAGCTTGAATCCGTAAAAATCCGGATTTGGCACGCCCCTTGCTTAACTCCTTTCGCCGGCAGGTCGCCCGGCGAGTGGGCAACAGAAGGGGGCATGAATGAAATTCATCATCGCCATCATCAAGCCGTTCAAGCTCGACGAAGTGCGTGAAGCACTGTCCGGGCTGGGCGTTGCTGGGATGACGGTGTCGGAGGTGAAGGGCTTTGGTCGGCAGAAGGGCCAGACCGAAATCTACCGTGGCGCCGAATACTCGACCAACATGCTGCCGAAGGTGAAGATCGAGGTTGCTGCAAGCGACGATCTTGCGCCGCAGATCGTGGAAACGATCCAGCAGGCTGCCAGCACCGAAGCCATCGGCGACGGCAAGATCTTCGTCCTCGACCTCGCATCGGCGACGCGCATTCGCACCGGTGAAACCGGGGATACCGCGCTTTGAGCGCGCCTTCCATTTCCGACCTTAGGGGAACCAACATGATCCGCAAGATGATCGGTGGCTTGGCGGGAACGGGCGCTTCGCTCTTCGCTGCCACTGCCGCTTTCGCACAGGAGGCGGCCCCTGCCGCCACCGTGGACAAGGGCGATACCGCCTGGATGATGGTCTCGACCATCCTTGTCCTGATGATGATCCTTCCCGGCCTCGCGCTGTTCTACGGCGGCCTGACCCGCACCAAGAACATGATCGCGACGATGACCCAGATCGGCGCCGTCGCGTGTCTCGCGATGCTGATGTGGGTGATGTTCGGCTATGGCCTCGCTTTCGGCCCTGAAGGCAATGCCTTCATCAGCTGGGGCAAGTTCTTCCTCTCGGGCGTCGATGCCTCGAGCCAGGCCGCGACTTTCACGGCCGGCGTGGAAATTCCGGAATACGTGTTCATCTGCTTCCAGATGACCTTTGCCGCGATCACCGTGGCGCTGGTGCTGGGCTCGGTGGTCGAGCGCATGAAGTTCTCGGCCATCATGGTGTTCGCCGCCGTGTGGCTGACGCTGTCCTACTTCCCGATCGCACACATGGTGTGGGCGGCTGGCGGCCTGTTCTTCGACATGGGCGCTCTGGACTTCGCCGGTGGTACGGTCGTGCACATCAACGCCGGTGTCTCGGCTCTGGTAGCCTGCCTTATCCTGGGCAAGCGCATCGGTTTCCAGAAGGAAATCATGGCTCCGCACTCGCTGACGATGACCAGCATCGGCACGGGCCTGCTGTGGGTGGGCTGGTTCGGCTTCAACGCGGGTTCAGCACTAGAAGCCAACGGTTCGGCTGCGCTTGCGATGATCAACACCTTCGTCGCCACCGCTTCTGCCGGCCTGTTCTGGATGCTCGCCGAGCGTGCCGCCGGCCACAAGGGTTCGGCTCTGGGCTTCTGCTCGGGCATCATCGCCGGCCTCGTCGCCGTCACTCCGGCCGCTGGCAACTCGGGCCCGTTCGGTGCGATCGTCCTGGGCGCCGTTGCTTCGATCGTCTGCTTCTACATGGTCACCGTGGTCAAGCCGAAGCTCGGCTATGACGACGCGCTGGACGCCTTCGGCATCCACGGCGTGGGCGGCATCATCGGCGCCATCGGCACCGCGGTTGTCTACGCTCCGTCGCTCGGCGGTCCGGGCGCAGAAGACTACGACATGGGCGCCAAGCTGGTCGTGCAGATCATGGCTGTCGTCACGACGATCGGCTGGGCTTCGGTTGCCACCGTGATCGCGATGTACGTCTCGAAGGCCGTGACCGGTCTGCGGGTCACCGAAGAAGTCGAACGCGAAGGCCTCGACCTCGGTGAGCACGGCGAGCGCGCTTACAACTACTGATTACCTGAATTCCCGAATTGGCGGGGTTGGGGGGAACCAGATCCTCTCCCTCTCATCCCCCCTCCCCCGCCAAACCTTGTTCCTCCTGCGAACAGACTAAGGCCGGAAGCGCTAGCCCGCTTCCGGCCCTTTTTTTGTCCGCAACCGGCGGCTCGCTTGCCCGGAACCCCGGCAGACCCTAAGGCGCGGGGCGTTATGGCAAACGCACCGACTCCGCCCGCTCCTCGGCCCAAAGACTGGATCCTCGGCATCCACGCCTATGTCCCCGGCAAGTCGACCGGCAAGGACGGGCAGAAGCTGACCAAGCTTTCCGCCAACGAGAATCCGCTGGGCACCAGCGCGGCGGCACTGGAAGCGCGCGGCATGGCGGCCCATCCCGCGGCCTACCCCGATCCCGACAGCAAGGACCTGCGCGCCGCCATTGGCGGGGTGCATGGCATCGATCCTGCGCGGATCGTGATGGGCACCGGGTCCGACGAGCTGCTCAACCTCGCCGCGCAGGCCTATGCCGGGCCGGGCGATGAAGTGCTTTACGTGCGCTACGGCTTTTCGGTCTACGACATTGCCGCAAGGCGCTGTGGCGCGGTGCCGGTGGTGGCGCCGGATGCCGATTACGGCACCGACGTCGATGCGCTGCTGGCCTGCGTGACCGAGCGGACGCGGGTGGTGTTCCTTGCCAATCCCAACAATCCCACGGGAAGCTGGCTGCCGCGTGGCGAGATCGAGCGGCTCCATGCAGGGCTGCGCAGCGATGTGCTGCTGGTGCTGGACGGGGCCTATGCCGAGTATCTCGATCCGGCCGACGACGATGGGGCGCTGGAACTTGCCGCGCGCACGCAGAACGTGCTGGTGACGCGGACCTTCTCGAAGATCTACGGCCTTGCCGGCGAGCGTATCGGCTGGGGCACCGGGCACGCCGATATCGTCGACATGCTCAACCGCATTCGCGGGCCATTCAACCTATCGAACACCGCGCAGGCGGCGGGCCTCGCGGCGGTGCAGGACCAGGCTTTCGTCATCGCCTCGCGCGAGCACAACACGGCGGAGCGCGCGCGCTTTGTCGGAAAGCTCGAAGCGCTGGGCAACCACGGCGTGCGGCCGTTGCCGAGCAAGGCGAACTTCGTGCTGATCCTGTTCGAGGGCAAGGTGAGCGCCGAGGATGTCTATCTCGGCCTGATGGACCACGGCTACATCACGCGCTGGTTGCCGGGCCAGGGCCTGCCCCAGGCCCTGCGCATCACCATCGGCACGGCGCAGCAGATGGACGAGATTGCCGAAGCGATCCGCGCAATGTGCGAGGCCGCGAAGTGAGCGACGTGCCGTTCCGGCAGGTCACGATCGTCGGGCTGGGTCTGCTCGGCGGGTCGATCGGCCATGCGGTGCAGGCGTTCTTGCCGGGCACCAGGGTGGTCGGCTGGGACGCCGATGCGGGCGTGCGGGTGCAGGCGGCGGAACTGGGGCTGGCACACCGGATTGCGCAGAGCGCGGAGACGGCGGCGCAAGGGTCCGATCTGGTGATCTTCTGCGTGCCGGTGGGCGCGATGGGTGCGGCGGCGCGGGCGATTGCGCCGGGCCTGTCCCAGGATGCGCTGGTCAGCGATGTCGGTTCATCGAAGGAGACGGTCGCGGCGGCTCTGGCCGAGGCGCTGCCGGGGCATCACGTGATCCCGGCGCACCCGGTGGCGGGGACCGAGCGCAGCGGACCGGACGCAGGCTTCGCCACGCTGTTCCGCAACCGCTGGTGCATCGTCACGCCGCCTGCGGACGCAGACCCGGTGCTCTCGGCGCGGCTGGTGGCGTTCTGGGAGGCGCTGGGCGCGCGGGTCGAGACGATGGACGCCGCGCACCACGACAAGGTGCTGGCCGTGACCAGCCACCTCCCCCACCTGATCGCCTACACCATCGTCGGCACCGCATCGGACCTCGAACAGGTGACGCAGAGCGAGGTGATCAAGTATTCTGCCGGTGGCTTCCGCGACTTCACCCGCATCGCCGCATCGGACCCGACGATGTGGCGCGACGTGTTCCTTTCGAACAAGGACGCGGTGCTGGAAATGCTGCAGCGCTTCACCGAGGACCTGACCGAGTTGCAAAAGGCAATCCGCAAGGGCGATGGCGGCGTGCTGTTCGAGCACTTCACCCGCACCCGCGCAATTCGCCGCGGCATCATCGAAATGGGCCAGGACGATGCGCGGCCCGACTTCGGGCGCAGCGATCACAATGGGCAGAAGGCTTCAGCCGAACAGGAATAGCAGCGCGACGGCCCACATGGCGGCGGTGGAGAGCCAGCCGCCGACGGCGAGGCGGCGCGAGATGGCGAGGCGGCCCATGATGCGGGGGTTGCGGGCGATCATCATCGTCACGACCATCAGCGGCGGGGCGAGCAGCCCGTTGACCACGGCAGCCCAGTAGAGGGCCTTCATCGGATCGATGTCGATCAGGTTGAGCGCGACGCCGCCGAGTGTTGCCAGCGCAATAGCTGCGTAGAAGGCCTTGGCTTCACGCGGGCGACGGTCAAGCCCTTCGGTCCAGCGGAAGGTTTCGCTGACGGCGTAGGCGGCAGAACCGGCGAGGACCGGCACGGCGAGCAGCCCGGTGCCGATGATGCCCAGTGCGAACAAGGCGAAAGCGAATTCGCCGGCAATGGGGCGCAGCGCAGTAGCGGCCTGTTGCGCAGACTGGATCTCGGTCATGCCGCTGGCGTGCAGCGTGGCGGCGGTGGCCATGACGATCGACAGCGCCGTGATGTTCGAGAAGCCCATGCCGGTGAGCGTATCGTTGCGAATGCGGCGCAGTTCAGGCCCTGCCTCGCGCGGGGTGATGCACAGCGGTTTGGCATGGCGGCGGTGGCGCTCTTCCACTTCCTGGCCCGCCTGCCAGAAGAACAGGTAGGGGCTGATCGTGGTCCCGAAGATGGCGACCAGCGCCATGGTGTGGTCCCGGTCGAGCACGAAGCTGGGGACGGTGAGGCCGCGCAGGGCCGCGCTCCAATCGACATCGGCGACCAGCACCACGGCGATGTAGGAGAACAGCGAGAGCGTCGTCCATTTAAGGATGCGGGCGTAGCGTTCGTAGGAGACCAGAACTTCGGCCAGTACGCTCACCACGCCGAACAGCAGCACGTAGATATGCACTGGCCCCGGAACGAGCAGTGCCAGCACCGCGCCCATCGCGCCAAGGTCTGCACCAAGGTTGATGACATTGGCGACGAGCAGCAGCGCAACCATCATGCGCAGCAATGCGGGGTGATAGTGGCGGCGCAGGTTATGGGCGATGCCGCGGCCGGTCGTCGCACCGATGCGCGCGCAGATCGCCTGGATCGAGACGAGCAGAGGCAAGGCGAGGATCATCGACCATGCCAGCGAATAGCCGAACTGCGCGCCGACCTGGCTATAGGTGCCGATGCCGGAGGGATCGTCGTCTGCCGCGCCGGTGATCAGGCCGGGGCCGAGCACTTCGACGAGCGAGCGCTTCCCGTCCTCGCTCGTCACAGGTTCGCTCATGCGTTGAGCGCGTTGATGGCAGCTTCGACGCGGGCTTCGATCTCCTCGCGCTTGAGACCGGGAGGGATTTCCTCGGCGAAGCGATAGCGGATCGTGCCGGAGCGCTTCCAGGTGCGGTGATAGAGCGGGCCGCTATCGACCGCGACCGGGATCACCGGCAGGCCGAGCAGCTTGTAGATCCCGGCAAAGCCTGCCTGCAGATCGCGCCGTGTCCCGTGCGGCACGCGGGTGCCTTCGGGGAAGATGATAAGCGGGCGCCCTTCGGCAATCAGGCGGCGGGCCTCGGTGAGCATGGTGCGCAGGGCGCGTGCGCCCGCCTCACGCTCGACCGAGATCAGGCCGTAACGCGCCCCGGCCTTGCCCCAGCCCGGAATGCTCATCAGTTCGGCCTTGGCGAAGACCACGGGCAGGCGGAACAGCCAGGGCATGTCGATCGCTTCGAAGAAGGCTTCATGGCGGATGGCGTAAAGCACGCCGGGCTTGAACACCGGGTTTTCGAGCTCGACGCGGATGCCGAGCAGGGCGCGCGCGCAGAGTCTGTGCCAGCCTGCCCAGCCACGCACGACGGTGCGAAAGCCATCGCGCCAGATCGACATCAGCGCGAGCGAGGCGAGCACGAAGAACACCGAGCCGACATAGAAGGCGATGTAGAACAGCAGGCTGCGGGGAATGGAGAGCAAATCGCGCAAGATCACCAACCGATCGCTTTCGCACCGAGCCAGACGACCAGGCGCGCAACGTACTTGTTGTATTCGATGAAAAGTATGCGGAAGCTGGGCTTGGAGGCCACCGCATCTTCGACGATTATGAGGCTGGTCGGCGCTTCGGCCGCAAGGTCGAAGGCGGCGCGGCGCATGTGCCAGTCGGTCGTGACGAGGCGGACCGAACGCAGCCTGTTTTCCTTGACCCAGCGCGTCGTCTCGACCGCATTGGAGCGGGTATCGACCGCATCGTAGCCGAGCACGATGCAGCACAGCATCAGGCGATCGGGCACCTTGTATTCGGCGGCGAATTCCCGCGGGCGCACTTCACGGTCCACGCCAGAGACGAGCAGCTTGCTGGCGCGACCGCGCTCCAGCACCTTGAGCGCGTGAGGGATGCGCCCGCCCCCGCCGGTGAGCGCGACGATGCCGTCGGTGCGGACCGGCTCGACCACCGGGCGAGGCAGGAAGACGGCAAACCAGATGAAGCCCAGCGCCCAGGCGATGATGAGCAGAGCCAGCAGCCTGCGGAAGATGCCCCGCTTCGTCACAGCATTCGCCGCAATGCGCTGAGCACGGTCAGGCGCGCGGTGATGACCGCGAGAAGAACGCCGCAGATCGGGATGCAGCAGATTGCGATCCAGTCGCTCCAGACGAGGCCTCCGGCGGCCATCATGCCCGAACCGAGCGCGCCGAACTGGCGACCGAGGAGCCCGGTCACGACCACGCCGAGAAGCAGCCCGCCGATCCCGCCTGCGGCTGCGTCCACCGCCATCGAGCGCTGGAAGATGCGGGCGATCTGCGCGTCGGTGCCGCCCAGCATGTGGACGATCTCGATCGTGCTGCGGTGGTTGCCCAGCGCATTGCGCGAGGCGAGCAGCACGGTCGCGATCGTGGCGAAGGCCAGCAGTGCGATCAAGCCGCCGGCGAGCCACTGCAGCGCATGGACCGCTTCGAACACCGGAGCGAGCCAACTGGCCTGCGCATCGATGCGCGCCGCCGGTGCCTTGCGCCGTACCGCCTGCCCCAAGGCCTTGACCCGTGCGGGATCGGCACTTCCGGCGAGGCGAACATCGATCAGCGCCGGCACGGGCAGGGCGTTCACATCGTCGCCCGCGCTGGTGCCGAGCCATGGCTCGACCAGAGCGTCCAGTTCCTGCTGGGGGACGAGACGCGCCTCGGCAATGCCCGGCGTCGCCTTCAGCACAGCCAGCGCAGCCTGGGCCTGTTGGTCCCTCTCACGCGGGGCGCCGTGGACGATCTGGACAGTGACGCCACCGGCAACATCGGCCCGCGCCGCCCGGGCGGTGTTGCGCAAGGCAAGGCCGCTGGCGGTGGCAACGACAGTCAGCCCGATCATGATCGCGATGACCCATGGCATCGGGCCGGAAAGCTTGCCTTGGGGCAGCAGGCGGCTTTCCGCGCTGGTGCGCTCGCGCCAGTCGCCCCCCAAGGCGCTGGTGATGGCGGGAAGCACGCTCATGCGCCCAGCACGTCCGGGCGCGGCGGGACGGCAGCGCGGCGCGGCGGATAGCGCAGGGCTCCGGTCGGGTCGGACAGGCGGCCCTTGTCGAGCCGCATGATCAGCGATTCCGGCACTTGCCGGATCAGGTGCACGTCGTGGGTGGCGACGACGACGGTCGTGCCGAGGCGGTTCAAGGCCTCGAACAGACGCAGCAGCTTGACCGCCATTTCGGGATCGACGTTACCGGTCGGCTCGTCGGCCACGAGCATGTCGGGGCGTCCGATCACCGCGCGGGCGATGGCGACGCGCTGCTGCTCGCCACCTGAAAGCGTGGCGGGACGGGCATTGCTGCGATCACCCAGGCCGACCCATTCGAGCATGTCGGAAACGGGCTTGATGATGTCCCGCTCAGGCACGCCGGCCACGCGCAAGGGCAGGGCGACGTTGTCGAAGGCCGAGAGGTGCGGGACGAGGCGGAAGTCCTGGAACACGACGCCGAGGCGGCGGCGGAAGCCAGGCAGGCGTTCGCGCGGCAAAGTGATCGCATCGGTGCCGAACATGCGGATCAGCCCGCGCGAAGGCCGCTGGGCAAGGTAGAGCAGCTTGAGCATGCTGGTCTTGCCCGCGCCCGAAGCCCCGGTGAGGAAGTAGAAGCGCCCGGAATAGAGGGTGAAGCTGACATCGGTCAGCACTTCCTTGCCCGTGCCATAGCGCAGGCCGACGTTGTCGAAATGGACAATCTCCGCGTCGTCTGGCTGGCTCATGAGGTGGAGACTGTACCCGTTTGTTCTGCGCCGATCGTTACGCCCCAAGGGCTATACGCGGCAATCCATGTGGAAAAAAGGCCGGGGATGCGTTTCTTGGGTGGTGTGGCTATTGTTTCCCACGGCACGGCCATGCTTAACCCGGTGAATGATCATTGCGTGCCCAGCCTGCTCGACGCGCTATGTCGTTCCCGACACCGCGATCGGCGTGGACGGCAGGACCGTGCGTTGCGCGCGGTGCCGCCATTCGTGGTTCCAGAACGGGCCTGAGCTGCCCTCGCGTGAGGACGCGTCGCCAGAACCCGCGCCTGTGGCGGCTGCGCCCGTTGTAGCTGCGCCCGAGACGACCTCCCCCGCGGCGACCACGCCACCCCCGCGCGAAGCACCCCCGGTGCAGGGGGCTCCTGCCGAGCCTGAACCGGATTTGCCGTTCGCACGCGCGCCGCAGTCCGGCGCCGCCATGGGCGAGGCCGAGCCGCCGACGCCCCCGCCTTTGCCCCATGCCGCGCGGCGCAAGTTCGTTCCGGTTGAGGAAGCGGCCGAGCAATCGCCGTTCGAGCACCAGCCGCCGTTCCGTCCGCGGCGCAATCCCACCAAGCTGTGGACCATGGCCGCCGTGGCCTTCGCTGTCACGATCGCGGCCCTCGGCGGGGCGGCGTGGTACTTTGGGGTGCCGCAGTGGATCCCGGGCGTGAACCAGACATTCGGCGCAGGCCCTGCCGATCTGGTCCGCTCCTTCCCGCCGGAAAAGCAGGATCGCCGCCAGTTGCCCAACGGGACCGAATACTTCGGGCTCAGCGGCACGGTGACCAATACCGGCAAGGAAGTGCGCGCCCTGCCCGAGATCCTGATCGTGCTGCGCGATTCGAACGACAAGGTGGTGAAGACCTGGCCGGTGCCGCCGCCTCAGGCCGAACTTGCGCCCGGCGAAAGCGTGACGATCAACGCTGCGGTCACCGACGTGCCCAAATCGGCAAAGGTCGCGGAAATAGGCTGGAAGCCTGATTGATCCGCAGCTGTTTCGGGGCGAGCGCGAAAAATTGCGCGAAGCTTGTTGCGCAGGCCAAACTCCTTTGCTAGGGGCGCGCTCCTACCCCACCACGGGGCGCCGATCACAGGTCGGGCACCCCGTTTGATTTTGCGGTCGTGGCGGAATTGGTAGACGCGCAACGTTGAGGTCGTTGTGGGCGAAAGCCCGTGGAAGTTCGAGTCTTCTCGACCGCACCATCACTCCCGAACAGTGTGATCCTTGCCTTCGGGCACCCTATTTTCGCTTCGGGCGGAAACCTCTTCCTGCGCACTGCGTTGGCCAGGCAGGATGAGACGCATGACCCTTGGCGGGGCGTTGGCCGAAAGGCTGGCGCCCCGCTTTTCTGTTGATGCCGGGGCGTTGACTGGAAGGCTGGTGCCCCGCTTTTCTTTGACCGCTTTTCTGTCGTCAGGTGAGGTCCGATAGAGCGATCTGTTGCCCTTTGGCTGCCGCCTTGTTGGCAGCGCGGCGCAGGCGTTCGATGTGGAGGCGGCCTTCGGGGATGTCTTCCTTGGGCAGAGCGTCGAGCGAGGTGCGGTAGATTTCCTCGAAGTCCTCCGCGAACTCGCCGTGGGTGAGGATCAGGCCG
This sequence comes from Novosphingobium sp. ERW19, assembly GCF_012641315.1. Classification (NCBI taxonomy): domain Bacteria; kingdom Pseudomonadati; phylum Pseudomonadota; class Alphaproteobacteria; order Sphingomonadales; family Sphingomonadaceae; genus Novosphingobium; species Novosphingobium sp. ERW19. Next base: position 122,300 of record NZ_JABAIC010000010.1, on the reverse strand, counting down.
CGGTTCTCGATCATGCCCTGCAGCGTCTTCTGGCCTACCTCGAGCGGGTCCATGCCGAGCTCGAAGGCGGTGCCGAACTGTTCGAGTTCCTGTGGGTCGGCAGCGGCAAAGCCGGAATCGGCGAAGTCGTCGGGCCGCTTGAGCGCGCTGGTCCAGGCATTGGTGCGGGTCAGGCCGGGGCACATCAGCGACACGCCGATCCCATGCGGCGCAAGGTTGTAGCGCAGGGATTCGGTGAGGCCACGGACGGCGAACTTGCTGGCGGTGTAGATGCCTGCCTGGGGACCGGAAAGATAGGCTGCCATCGAGGCGACATTGACCACGTGCCCGCCCTCGCCATGGGCCTTCATGCCCGGCAGGAAGGAGACGAGGCCGTTGACCACGCCGCCGAAGTTGACGCCCATGATCCAATCGTAATCGGCATAGGTCGCCTCGTCGGTCGGCCCGAACACGCTGACGCCGGCATTGTTGACGAGGACATGGATCTTGCCGACCTCGGCTGCGACTTCGGCAAAGCGAGCGCGGTCGGTAACGTCGAGCTGGACGTAGCGCGCCGGTGGCAGGGCGTTGTCAGCCAGCCAGCGGGCGGCGTCCTCGCGATCCTGCTCCTTGCGGTAGGTGAGGATGAGGTCCATCCCGGCCAGAGCGAAGGCGCGGGCGATGCCGAAGCCGATGCCGTTCACGCCGCCGGTGATGAAGGCGGTCTTTCCCTGAAATTCGCGCGTCGTGCCAGCCATGTGTCGCTCCTCTTCCGTTTGGCAGGCTAACAATCGCAAGGATCGTCGGCAAGCGTGCGGAGTGAAACGAGCCGCGGCTCAGGCGGGCTTGCCGAGGCCGTGGAGGAAGATGCTGACGCAGGCATGGGCATGGTCGGCAAGCGATGCGTCATCGAAGCGTGCATCGACCCTGTAGAGCTTGCGGCTGACCATGCCGGCGAGCGTCAGATCGAAAAAGGCGAGCGCCGCGCGCTCCGGATCGTCGCAGTGAAGCAGCCCGCGTGCGGTCCAGGCGGCGAGTTGCGCGGCGAGCAGGTCGTTGAGCGGCGTCACCGCATGCTGCCGGTAGGCTTCGCCCACTTCGGGAAAGAGATGCCCCTCGGCGATGGCCATGCGACCGACAAAGATGCTTTCGTCGGTGAGGATCCAGCGCAGGGCGCGAACGCCGAAGCGTTCCAGCCACTCGCGTGGTTCGGCATCTCTGACGTCTGCCATGTCCACCGCATCGCGCCAGCGTTCCGCAATGCGGGCGACGACGGCTTCGAACAGGGCACGCTTGGTTTCGAAGTGGCGGAACATGGTCGGCTTGGAACCACCGAAGCGTTCGAGAATGCGGTTGGTGCTGGCTCCGGCAAAGCCTTCGGCCATGAATTCAGCCTGCGCGGCATCAAGAATGCGGGTGCGCACCACTTCCGGATTGCGACTGACCGGGCTTCTCATCGCGACAGCCCGTGATATAAAGAAACCAACTGGTGTATTTGATTCGACATCTGGGGAGAATGACCGTGAGCGCCTTCATTCGCAATGGCTGGTATATGGCCTGCTGGTCGCACGAGGTACCGGACGGTGGCTTTCTGGCCCGCCGCCTGCTCGACAAGCCGTGGGTCATCTGGCGCAAGGCCGATGGCGAGTTGGTGATGATGGCCGACCGCTGCCCGCACCGCTTCGTGCCGCTGAGCCGAGGTGCGCGCGATGGCGATATGATGCGCTGCGGCTATCACGGGCTGGCATTCGATGGCGCTGGCAACTGCGCGCACAATCCGTTCAGCGGCCAGCCGCTCGACATCGCCAAGGTAGATGTGCTGCCGGTGGTGGAGAAGTATACCGGCGTGTGGTTCTGGCCGGGTGATGCCGAAAAGGCTGATCCCGCGCTAATTCCGGATTACAGCTTCATCGACCATGACGGGCCGCTGCATCGTGGCGTGATCAAGATGGACGCCAGCTACGAGCTGGTCACCGATAACCTGATGGACCTGAGCCATGCCGAATTCATCCACCGCGAAAGCTTCGGCACGAACGGCGCGCTGCTGACCTGCGGCGAGCACGAGGTGATCCAGGAAGACAATGGCGCGATCTGGAACAACTGGACGATGCCGAATTCCACTCCGCCGGCCTGGGCCATGCCAATGCTGCCGGAAGGGGCGAAGACCGACCAGTGGCTGCACATGCGCTGGAATGCCCCGTCGAACCTGGCACTGTACATCGGCCTTGCCCGATCAGGCACGGACCGCAAGGATCTCGTCGTGCCACTCATGGGCGACCCGCATATCCTGACGCCCGAAACGGCAACGTCGACGCACTATTTCTACACGCACGAACCGACCCCCGAGGCCCATGCGCTGCTTGAGAAAGCGTTCCTCGAGGAAGACCATCCGACGCTCCATGCCCAGCAGGAAGCGATGGGCGATGCCGATTTCTGGGATCTGCGCCCGGTGATCCTGCCGTCGGACGCCGGCGCGATCCGGGTCCGCCGGCGGATGATGCAATTGCGCCGTGCGGAAGCCGGGGAGCCGGTTGCCGCCGAATAGGGCGGCCACGGCCAGCGTGCGCTCAGAACATCGCCCTCAGAACATCGGGTGCGCGTTTGCCGATTTTTCCGGGATTGGCTGGATCACGTCCCAGTGCTCGACGATCTTGCCGTCCTTCAAACGGTAGAAGTCGGCGACGGCAGCACCGCGCGCGGCTGGGTCGGGCCTGGCGAAGATGTGGATCGCCGCAAGATCGCCATCGACGATGATCTTGCGCACCTCGAAGCTGCGGTTGCGGTCGGAAAACATCGGCTGCAGTAACGCGATTGCAGCCTCACGCCCATCCGGCACGCCCGGATTATGCTGGATGTAGTCGGGCGCGACGTAGGTCTCGAAGGCCTGGCGCACGTCGCGCTCGACGTAGAACAGCCGCGCGAAGTCCTCGACAATCTGGCGGTTATCGGTGGTGGCCGGACCATTGCCCAGCAGGGCAAGGGTCGCAGCCCCCAACAAAACGCGGCGCATCAGGCCAGCGCCGTTTCGGCCTGGCGCGGGGTGACGATGAACCACGTCACCACCGCGATCACGATGCCCAGCAGCCCGGCGATTACGAACGCGCCCTGCATCGAGCCGCTCGACATGCGGGCCATGCTGACCAGCAGGGGCGAGACGAACTGGCCGAGGAAGAACGCAGAGGTCCATACGCCCATGCCGCGGCCCCGGTGTTCGAACGGCAGGTAGCCCTGCGCCCAGGCGATCAGCGTCGGCACGGCCATGCCGGCGCCGGTCTGCTGCAGGGCCATCCCGGCAACCATGCCCTTCCAGTCGCTCGCAGAACCGATCACGGCAAGTCCTGAGCCGAGCAGCAGGAGGAAAATGGTCAACTGGGTGCGCGCGCCGAGGCGCCCGGTGGTCCAGAAGATCAGCGCGCCGACGATCACGAACATGCTCGGGATCGTGGTCAGGCGGCCGATTTCCTTGGGATCGGATACGCCAAGCTCCTGCCAGACGATGCCGCCATTGATGATGAAGACGTAATAGAGCGCGCCGCCGAACAGGGTGACGAGACCGAACAGGAGCACACCCTTCCACGGGAACGGAGTGCTTGCTTCGGCACCGATGCCCAGCATCTTGCGGGCGGTGTCGTCGTTTTCCGGCTCATAGATGAATGCGAGCATCGCGAAGAAGCAAAGGAAGCCAACTCCATAGATCGCAAAGACCGCGTTCCAGCTCATCGAAGCGAGATAGCCCGACGTGAAGATGACGGCGCTGCCGAAGAACGGGCCGACGATGCCCTGCATCGAAAGCCAGCGATAGCGCCCCTTTTCGTCCCAGTAATCTCCGATCAGAGTGTTGACCGTGGTGAGGATCGCCGCTTCTGCGACACCCAGCAGCAAGCGCGATGCGTAGATGTGGTCGAGATTGTCGAGCAGCATCGGTGCCATGCCGACGAAACCATAGAGTCCCGTGGACCAAAGCAGCAGGCGGCGACGACCGAACTTGTCGACGAGCAGGCCCGCGAACAGGGCAAGGATCGCCACCGTCAGACCGGGTGCCGAGACCATGGCTGGCACCTTGGTCGGCGCGGATGGATCGCTCGCGAAATGCGCGATCATGGCGGGCACCGCCGGGAACATCGACACGATCGCGACGATCGGCAGAAAGCCGGTCAGAACTATGGTGAGGCCTTGCGGAATGCCCGGTTGGCGCCTGGCTGAGGTGGTCATCTATTCTCCCTGCGGCACATGTCAGCCGCATTCTAGAACCTTTATTCTCAATCGGTATCCCTTCGCGCAACCTGTGAGTCAAGCTAATGGACTGGATGGCAAATCATCAATTTCAGGCATGGCACGGCATAAAAATTACTTGCTTGGTGTATTGGTCGCGGCATTCTAGACCCGTGTCAGATCCTGATTCAGCTTAACGAGAGGGGGCCGGCCGTTTGCTGCGGACGGCCAGTATAAAAGCATGGAAAATCTCGATATTCTTGTCATCGGTGCAGGCATCGGCGGTCTTTCCGCTGCGATTGCTCTGGCACGCAAGGGACACACCGTCACCGCGATCGAGCGCGATCCGAACTGGTCGGTCTATGGCGTGGGGATCATCCAGCAGTCGAACGTGCTGCGCGCGATGGACCAGCTCGGCGTGCTCGACAGGTTCATGGATGCGGCCTGCGGCTTCGACGCGGTGGAGATCTTCCTGCCCGATGGCACCAAGGTCGCCCGCGTGCCGAGCCCGCGCCTCGTCGAAGGTCGCCCCGCCAACGTCGGCATCGGCCGTCGCGCCCTGCAGAAAGTGCTGGGTGACAGCGCCAAGGAACTCGGAACCGAGATCCGCCTCGGCATCACCGCCGACGACATCGTCGACGACGGCGAGAAGGTTGCCGTGACCTTCTCGGACGGTTCGTCGGGCATCTACGACGCCGTGATCGGCGCCGATGGCGTCTATTCGCAGACGCGCGACGCCATCCTGCCCGAGGCCGAGAAGCCGGTGTTCACCGGGCAGGCCGTGTGGCGCTACAACTTCCCGCGCCCCGAGGGTCTCGATGCGCTGCAGGTCTACAACGGCCCGACCGGCGTTGGCCTTGTGCCGATGAGCGCGGACGTGATGTACATGTACGTCACCACGCCCGAGCCCGGCAAGCCGTGGTATCCCAAGGAAGGCATTGCCGCCGCGATGCGCGCCAAGCTGGCGAACTGCTCGCCGGCGATCCGCGAACTGGGCGAGCAGATCACCGATGACGAGGGCGTGGTCTACCGCCCGCTCGAAGGCATGCTGGTGCGTGGAGACTGGAGCAAGGGTCGCGTCGGCCTGCTGGGCGATGCCGTCCACGCAACGACGCCGCACCTGGGCCAGGGCGCTGGCATGGCGATCGAGGACGCCATCGTCATCGCTGAAGAGCTTGAGCGCCACGACAACGTCGAAGCCGCGCTCAAGGCCTATCGCGACCGCCGCTTCGAACGCTGCCGCTACATCGTCGAGAGCAGCCTTGCCATCTGCCACGGCCAGCTGGGCGTGGGGCCCGCGGTCGACAACCACAAGGCGACCGCTGAAATGTTCGGCGTCGTCTCGCAGCCGATCTGATTTACCCGCATTTCAAGGAAGATCCCATGAGCCGCGTTACCGAAATCCGCTATGTCGGATATGGCGTGAAGGAATTCGACGCCGAGAAGACCTACTACACCGACGTCTGGGGCCTCGAGCCGGTCGGCGAGGACCAGAACCATGCCTGGTTCAAGGCGCAGGGGCATGACGAGCACCACGTGGTGCAGCTGCGCCGCGCTGACGAGAACCGCGTCGACGTGATCGCCCTTGCAGCTGACAGCCGCGCCGATGTCGACGCGCTGCGCGCCAAGGTTGCCGATGCCGGATGCAAGATCGTCAGCGAGCCTGCCGATCTGACCTCGCCCGGCGGTGGCTACGGCTTCCGCTTCTTCTCGCCCGATGGCCTGATGTTCGAAGTCTCGAGCGACGTGGCCCGTGGCGCCAAGCGGGAACTGGCGCGCTGGGAAGGCGTGCCGGTGAAGATCAGCCACATCGTGCTGCATTCGCCGAACCATCAGGAAGCGGTGAAGTTCTTCTGCGACGTGCTCGGCTTCAAGGTTTCCGACTGGCTGGGCGATTTCATGTGCTTCCTGCGCTGCAATTCGGCGCACCACCGCATCGCGATCCTGCCGGGACCTGCGTGCCTCAACCACGTCGCCTACGACATGCTCTCGGTCGACGACATGATGCGCGGCGCGCACCGCCTGAAGATCAAGGGCATCGACATCAGCTGGGGTCCGGGCCGCCACACCGCCGGCAACAACACCTTCAGCTATTTCGTGACGCCGGGTGGCTTCGTCACGGAGTACACCTCGGATCTCGAAGAGGTGGACTTCGAAGCGCACCAGCACAAGGTCCACACGCCTGCGCCGATGGTCATGGACCAGTGGGGCATCGGCGTGGGCGGTCCGCAGACGATGCCGCATCCGCACGTCAATCCGGGCCTGTTCCAGACGCCTGAACTCGTCGGCGAGGCCTGATCGATGGCGCTTTACGAACCGTTCCCGAACTACATCTGGAACCTCTCCGTCTCGATCGCGATGGAGAGCGGCGGGCAGATCGGCGAAATCGTCGACATGTGCCAGCCGATCATCGATGCCGCTGCCAATGGCGGCGATGCCGGTACGCCGCAGTTCATGAAACAGTGGGCCGCCTATGGCGACAAGCTGATTGAACTTGCCGCAGAGGACGAGGCCAAGGGCCGCGCGTTCTCGGCGTCCAACAAGCTGGAGCGCGCGTCGCTCTACCTGCTGGTGGCCGAACGCATGCAGGGCCACGGCGCGCCGGGCCGCAAGGAGACTTACGCCAAGGCGCTCGACGCCTTTGCGAAGTCGACCGCACTGGGCAAGATCAACCGCGAGCGCGTGGAAATCCCGCTGGCGACCGGCACGATGTCGGCGCTCTACACCCGCGCCGAAGGGCCGGGGCCGCATCCGGTGGTGGTCTATTGCAATGGCCTCGATAGCTGCAAGGAGCTGCTCTACTGGAGCCGCCTGCCCGAAGCCCTGGCCCGTCGTGGCGTTTCGACGCTGTGCGTCGACCAGCCGGGGACGGGCGAGGCGCTGCGCCTGCAGGGCCTCCCGGTCGATCCGCATTCGGAGAACTGGGCGAGCAAGGCGGTGGACTGGCTGGAACAGCAGCCCGACGTGGACGCGAAGCGCATCGGCATGACCGGCATCTCGCTGGGTGGCCACTTCGCCCCGCGCGCCGTAGCCTATGAACCGCGCTTTGCTTCTGGCGCGGTATGGGGTGCCAACCACAACTGGCGCGAGGTGCAGGACAAGCGCATGAAGCGCGAGGGCGAAAACCCCGTTCCCCACTACTGGGCGCACGTGATGTGGGCATTCGGTGCAAAGGACATGGACGAGTTCCTCGCCAAGTCGACCGACATGAACCTGAATGGCCACATGGGGTCGATCAAGGTGCCTTTCCTTGTCACTCATGGCGCGCAGGATCGCCAGATCAGCGTGTCCTATGCCGACGACCTCTACGACCAGTTGATCAATTCGCCCCGCCGCGAGAAGGTGATCTTCACCGCCCGCGAAGGCGGTGTCGAACACGTCGGCGCGGACAACATGTCGTACGGCCGCGACCTGATCGCCGACTGGTTCGCCGAGACGCTTGGGGGACACACCGCATGACACGCCGTTTCGTCGATCTTTCGATCTATCTCGAGAACGATGTCATCACCGATCCGCCGTTCCTGCGCCCCAAGATCGAATACCAGAAGCATGGCGAGACGATGCCCGAACTGGGCTTCTTCTTTCCCGGCGTGACACCCGAGCAGACGCCGGACGGCGCGGGCTTCGCGGCGGTCGAGAACGTGACGCTGACCACGCACAACGGCACGCACCTCGATGCGCCGTGGCATTTCCACCCGACGATGGATGGCAAGGACGGCAAACCCGTGCCGTCGATGACCATCGACGAAGTGCCGCTGGAGTGGTGCTTCCAGCCGGGCGTGAAGCTAGACTTTCGCCATTTCCCCGATGGCTATGTCGTTACCGCGCAGGATGTGGAAGACGAACTCAAGCGCATCGGGCACGAGTTGAAGCCGCTTGAGATCGTCATGGTCAACACCGCAGCCGGCAAGGCAGTTGGCGATCCCAACTATGTCAGCATCGGTTGCGGCATGGGCTACGAGGCAACGATGTACCTGACCTCGCGCGGCATCCGCGTGACCGGCACCGACGCCTGGAGCTGGGACGCGCCGTTCGTTCACACCGCCGAGAAGGTCAAGGAAACCGGCGACACCTCGCTGATCTGGGAAGGCCACAAGGCCGGGCGCGACATCGGCTATTGCCACCTTGAAAAGCTGCACAATCTTGAGGTGCTGCCGCCGGACGGCTTCATGGTCAGCTGCTTCCCCCACAAGATCAAGGGCGCTTCGGCAGGCTGGACCCGCGCCGTGGCGATCTTCGAGGAATGACCAGTTTCGCCCTCATCACTGCTGCCTGGACGGGGGAGTGGTGAGGGCGAAACTCTAATTGAAGTCCTCGATCCGGAAGCGTTGGGCGAAGGCAGTAGCGAGGCCCTGCGCGTCCAGCAGGTCTAGCATCGGCAATCGACCGAGCCTCTTCACCTCGCCCATCGCGCAGATCGTGGCCTCGCTGTCCTCGTTCGCCTCGCCCACGAACGCCACGCCGTGAATCGGCACGCCGCGCGAGCGCAGCGCCTCGAACGTCAGCAGCGAATGGTTGATCGTGCCGAGCGCGGTGCGCGCCACTACGATGACCGGCAGGTTCCACCACGCAAACACATCAGCGTATGTCGTATTGCGGGTCACGGGAACGAGCGCCCCGCCCGCCCCCTCGACCACGAGCGGGCGCACGTGCGGCAGGGACAATTGCGCCAGGTCGATCACCACGCCATCAATCTCTGCCGCGCGATGCGGCGAGCACGGCGTGTTGAGACGATAGGCTTCGGGCAGGATGTGATCTGCCGGGACACCGGAGAGACTGGCAACGTGGTCGCGGTCCGCGCCATCATCGAGCCCCGCCTGCACCGGCTTCCAATAGTGCGCGTGCAACGCTCCGGTGAGCGCTGCAGAGAAGATTGTCTTGCCGATGCCGGTATCCGTTCCGGTAACGACGAAGGCGCTCATCGAAGCGCCTCCGAAAGAGCCGCCCCCAGCGCGTCGACGTCTGCGGCGGTGGCGTTGAGAGTCAGCGATATGCGCAAGCGGCTGGTGCCTTGCGGGACAGTCGGTGGCCGGATGCCGCGCACGTCAAATTCCTTGGCCTGAAGCGTCGAGGCGACGGCCATGGTCCGCGCGTCCTCGTGCAGGATCAGCGGCAGGATCTGCGATCCCGAAGGCAGCGCACCGTGCGGGGCAAGCACGCGCTCGGCATGGGCGACGAGAGCGCGCAGGGCTTCGCGGCGTTGCGGTTCGTCCGCCAAGATCCGCAGCGCTTCGCGCACGGCAGCGCAGACAAGCGGCGAAGGCGCGGTGGAGAAGATAAAGGGACGACCACGATTGACGAGGAAATCGCGCACGACCTTGGGACCGAGGACCAGCGCACCTTCGCAGCCCATCGCCTTGCCGCAAGTGCGCAGCACCACAGTGTCGGGCCGGCCATCGAGCGTGGCGGCGATACCGCGGCCATCCGGCCCGAACACGCCAGTCGCGTGGGCCTCGTCGATCAGCATGATCGCATCGTGCCGTTCGGCGACCTGCGCCATCGCCGCCAAGTCGGCCATGTCGCCATCCATCGAGTAAAGCGTCTCGAACGCGAGCCAGATGCGGCCGGTGTGGCCCTTGGCGCGCCAATCGCGGGCGGCGTCATCGAAGCTTTGCGGATCGTTGTGCGCGGCACTGACCGAGGTCGCGCGGGTCAGGCGCAGGCCTTCGTGCATCGAGGCGTGGACGAGTTCGTCATAGACGATCAAGTCACCGCGCTGTGGCAGGGTGGAGAGCAGCGCGACATTGGCGGCATAACCCGCCGAGAAGAACAGCGCGGATTCGCTGCCGAAGAAACGTGCCGCTTCCTGTTCCAGCAGCTCGTGCTCCGGATCGTTGCCGCGCAAAAGCCTCGACCCGCCCGAGCCCAGCGGCACCCCGCGCGCGATGGCTTGCTGCACTGCCGCCGCGAGCCGGGGCGATGACGACATCGCAAGGTAATCGTTCGACGCAAAGTCGATCCCGCGCCGGGGTGCGAGGCTGCGCAGGCGGGCCTTTTCGCCCAAACCTGCGAGATCAGCCGTGTGCGCCGACCACAGCGAACCGGTGCGCGTGGTGCTTTCAGCCATCAGGCCGCGCAGCCTCCCGAGCAGCCTCCGACAGCCTTCATCGCTCTCATGGGTTCCTCGCCTTCCATCGGCTTCAGACCGAGGCGGGCGAACATCGCGGCATCCGCATCGTCGCCGGCATTGGCAGCGGTGAGCAGCTTGTCGCCGGTGAAGATCGAATTGGCGCCCGCCATGAAGCACAGCGCCTGCGTCGCATCCGACATCGCTTCACGCCCTGCCGACAGGCGCACCATCGACAGCGGCATGGTGATGCGCGCAACCGCCACGGTGCGGACGAACTCGATGTCGTCGATCTTGGCGAGTGGAGTATCCGCCAGCATGTCGCCGAGCACGGTGCCCTTGATCGGCACCAGCGCATTCACCGGCACGCTTTCCGGGTGCTGTTCGAGCGTGGCCAGCGCATGGACGAAGCCGACGCGATCGGCGCGAGTCTCACCCATGCCGACGATGCCGCCCGAGCAGACGTTGATGCCCGCGCTGCGCACGTTGTCGAGCGTCTGCAGGCGGTCGGCAAAGGTGCGGGTGGTGATGACTTCCTCGTAGCGTTCGGGCGAGGTGTCAATGTTGTGGTTGTAGTAATCGAGCCCCGCTTCGGCGAGCTGTGCGGCCTGGCCCGGCGTCAGCATGCCCAGCGTCATGCAGGTCTCCATGCCCATCTCGCGCACGCCCTTGATCATCGCGATGATCGCCGGCATGTCGCGCTCCTTGGGATTGCGCCATGCCGCGCCCATGCAGAAGCGCTTTGAGCCGTTGTCCTTGGCCTGCGCGGCGGACTGCAGCACCTTCTGCACTTCCATCAGCTTGGTCGCCTCGACGCCGCTATCGGCCTTCACCGACTGCGAGCAATAGCCGCAGTCCTCGGGGCAGCCGCCGGTCTTGATCGAGAGCAGCGTGCACAGCTGCACTTCGCCCGCGCGATGGTGCTGGCGATGCACCTCTGCGGCGCGGAACACCAGTTCGGTGAACGGCAGATCGAACAGCGCGGCGATCTCCTCGCGCGTCCAGTCGGTACGGACGGAACCGGCAGGTGCAGTCGTTTCGCGCTGGCGGATGAGGGTATCTTGCACGGCGGGAGTCCTTCGCAGTCTTCGAATTCTGCGGCCCATAGCGCAAATCCATGCCGCATGCTCAAGTGAATTAGCAAAGCTGCAAACCGGCAATTTGCATTTCACGGTGCGGAACGGGCCTTGCCGGCTCCCGTCAGGCCACGGCGCGGTTCGCCACGTCGAAGCCGGTGACCTTTTCCCGCATGGTGCGATTGCGACCCAGCCGCTTCGCTTCGTACAGGAGCTGGTCGCAGCGCGCATAGAGCGCGACGAAGTCTATCTGGAGATTGCCAGTGGTGTCGTGCTCCACCAGGCCCATGCTCGCCGTGACGATCCGGTCAAGGCCGGGCACTTCGGTGGAAACGCGCGTGGCGATGGCACGGCGGCAACGCTCGGCACGGGCTGCGGCATCCTGGCCACGCAGGAGCAGCAGGAATTCCTCACCCCCCATCCGGATCGCCTTGGTGTCCCGATCGTCAAGCAAGGCACCGGCAGCCGACCGCAATACGATATCGCCCATCGCATGGCCGTGCGTATCGTTCACGTCCTTGAAGTGATCGAGATCGATGACTGCCATGGTCCTGAAGCCACGGTCGAAAAGCTGTTCGAAGCGCTTTTCGATCGTGCGGCGATTCCTGAGGCCGGTCAGCGGATCGCGGTCGGCGACGCCTTCGAGTTCGATGGCGCGTGCGGTGGCACGGTCACGCTCCTGCCTGACATCGACGAAGCGGTTCACGATGCCCAGGGCCGTAACCAGCACCTCGAAGGCCAGGGCGAGCTGGTAAAGTTCGATGGCCTCGGTGGGATGAAGGCCGGGAAGAAGAAAAGCCGATATGCGCCAGGACCCGATCAGCAGAATCGGCGTCCAGGCTATGATCTGCAGGCGGACCGCTGTGCTGCCACGCCGATGTGCATCCCACAGCATGGCTGCCAGCACCATGATCGCCACACCCATCAACAGGTGCATTGCAGGCGATGAAAGGCTCCTCATTGCGTCGACGGGCAGGCAGGCGATGAGACCGCCGATGGCAATCGCGGGCGCCGTGCGCTGTCCCAGCCATCGCAGGCGCGGCGCCAGCTTGTCAGCCTCGATAAAGCTTGCGGCAAACAGCAGTGCGGCGCTCGCCATGGTAGAAAAGGCGATGTTCGAAACCTGCCATTCCCACACCGCGCCAACATCGACGAAGATATGCAGAAACCCGGTGGCGAATGCAGCCTGTACCAGCATGGCCGCCACCATCACCAGATGCCAGATCACGTAGCGCTCGGGCAGGACGGAGTAGAATGCGGTGTTGATCAGCAGGGGCACGAGCAGCATCCCGCAGATCGCCGCCATCACGATGATCCGGGGCAAGGGCCAGCCGCTCCCTTCGGGATAGGCATCGAGCCGCATCTCGCTCATGATGGTCTTGCCCCAGGGCTTCACCACCCTGACGGCAACGGCCCTCGTTTCCGAGGTCACCCCGGCCACCGGGATCACCATGTACGGCCCGGCGGCCAGATGGTGGACGTCTGCCGGCCAGAAGGAGGACCAGCGGATCGCGCCGTCCTGCCCGAGCAGGCCCACGTCCACCCGTTCGAAGTTGCCGGTATGCGTGACAAGGCTTTGCGGGAGAACGCGGCCATCCTCGTTGCCGAGATCGAAGCGGATCAGAACCTCTTCCGCCAAGGACCATCCGCTGTCATCGCAGCGCCAGCGCGACGGCATTGATGCAACCGTCTGCCAGGTTTCGCCGGTCGAGGCATCGGCATGGCAGGCAGACAGGGGGCGCACGGGTTCTGCCTGTCCTTCGGCGGACCAGAGACCGACGAAGACCACCAGCATCATGCACAGCCAGCGTCTGAACCCACCCAACATGGATGAAGCGCTACCTGAGCAAACTTAGAAGCTCGTTAATCCCTGACAAGAATTGCCCCGAAATCGGGGTTAAGTTCCGATGTCGGAATATTCATGAACTTGTGCATGGGATGCGGTCAGAGGACGTTGCCATCCTTGTCGCGGTAAATCTCGCGCCGGCCGACGTGGTTGGCGGGGCCGACGAGGCCATCGGCCTCCATGCGCTCGATCCACTTCGACGCGGTGTTGTACCCCACGCCCATCTGGCGCTGGATCCAGCTGGCCGAGGCTTTCTGGCTTTCGAACACGAGCTGGCAGACTTGGCGGTACTTGCGGTCTTCGGGGTTGTCCGAGGCGCTGTCGATGTCGTCGAAGCCGAAGCCGCCGTCTTCCGGCTCTTCCGTAACCGAATCAACGTATTCGGGACTGCCCTGACCACGCCAGTGATCGGCGACCTTCTCCACTTCCTCGTCCGAAACGAACGGGCCGTGGACGCGCTTTATCGGGTCGGTGTTGGGTTTGTAGAGCATGTCGCCCTTGCCCAGCAGCTGCTCGGCGCCCTGCTCGCCAAGGATAGTGCGGCTGTCGATGCGGCTGGTCACGGCAAAGCTGATGCGCGTCGGCAGGTTGGCCTTGATCACGCCGGTGATAACGTCGACCGAGGGGCGCTGCGTGGCCATGATCAGGTGGATGCCGGCGGCGCGGCTCTTTTGCGACAGGCGCTGGATCAGGACTTCGATCTCCTTGCCGACCGTGACCATGAGATCGGCCAGCTCGTCGACGATCACCACGATCTGCGGCAGCACTTCGTAATCGAGCTGCTGTTCCTCGAACAGTTCCTCGCCGGTATCGGGATCGAAGCCGACCTGGATGCGGCGGCCCAGCGGCTTGCCCTTGGCCAGCGAGGCGCGGACCTTGTCGTTGAATCCCGAGATGTTGCGCACGCCGATCGAGGACATCTGGCGATAGCGCCGCTCCATTTCCTCGACCGCCCACTTGAGTGCGCGCACCGCCTTGGCCGGCTCGGTCACCACGGGTGAGAGCAGGTGCGGGATGTCGTCGTAGGACTTGAGTTCGAGCACCTTGGGATCGACGAGGATCAGGCGGCACTGCGCGGGCGTCAGGCGATAGAGCAGCGAGAGCAGGATGCAATTGAGGCCTACCGACTTGCCCGAACCGGTGGTACCGGCAACGAGCAGGTGGGGCATCGTCGCAAGGTCGGCCACGATCGGTTCACCGGCAATGTCCTTGCCGAGGATGATCGGCAGCAAGGCCTTGGAACTGGCGAACTTTTCGCAGGCGATCAGTTCGCGGAAAGACACCATGTCGCGGATCGCGTTGGGCAATTCGATGCCCATGACGGTGCGCCCCGGAATGGCCGAGACACGCGCCGAGATCGCGCTCATGTTGCGGGCGATATCGTCTGCCAGGCCGATGACGCGGCTGGCCTTGATGCCGGGCGCCGGCTCCAGCTCGTACATGGTCACGACCGGGCCGGTACGCACCGCGGTGATCTCGCCCTTGACGTTGAAATCGTCGAGCACATTCTCGAGCAGGCGCGCGTTGCGTTCGAGCGCCAGCTTGTCGATCTTCTGGGTGGAGCCTGCGGGGGCTTCGACCAGCAGGTCGATCGAGGGCAGCTCGTACTTGTCGAACAGGTCGCCCTGCCGTGCCTTGGGCGGAGCAGCCGCAGGCGCAGGCGTGCGAGTGGGGTCGCTGATCTCGGTCGGTTTGCGCTGCGACAGCGCTTCCTCGACGTCGATGGCTTCGGCGGCCGCACGCGCTTCCTTCTCGCGGCGCTCCTTCTTTGGCGGACGGGCAGTGGCTTCGTCCTCTACGTCTCCGAGGTCAACCTGACGCGGCGAACGACGCAGGAACGACGGCAGGCTGAGCATCCCGGCCCAGTCGAACGCAAAGATCCGGCTGGCGATGGCGAGGCCTCCTGCAAGCGAGGCAAGGCCCAGCGGAACCGAAAACCACAGCGCGGAAACCTGCGGCACCAATCCGGCGAGCCCGTTCACCGCCGCTGCGCCAAGCAGGCCCGAAAGCCCACCCGGCCCGGCAGGCAGGCGGCTCGACGTGCTGCCACCCCAAAGCGAGAGCGCCGTGCCGATCAGCGCCATAGCAACCAGCAACAGCAGCGTAGGGCGCCACCAGCTGGGCGGCGGCGCTGCGTCCCCGTCCTCGTCCTCGTCCTCGTCAAGATCGATGAGATCGCTTTCCGAATCCCACAGGCGCCGCGAAAACACCCACAGGAGCGGAAGCAGCAGGGCGCCCGGCAGACCGAAGAACAGCAGCACGCGCTCCGATGCCCATGCGCCGGCAAGGCCCATCCAGTTCTCGACCGGGCTGCCCGAAGCCGTGCTTCCGGAGGGATCGGTCTGCGTATAGCTCAACAGCGCCAGCGCCAGAAACACCATCGCCGCGGCCAGGATGCCGCCACCGAGCAGTTCCAGACTGCGGCGCAGCGAGCGGCGCAGAACGGCGCGCCAATCTGCCCCCCGCAGGCCGGCACCGCGCCAATCGGCACCACGTTGGCCTCCTCGCGCGTTCGATCCGCGTGCCTGCGCGGTGGTTGCTGCCCGGCTTGCCATGAACTTGTGCCTATCCCTGCCCTTGCCCGCCCATCATGCGCCCGAAGGGGACTCACCGTCAAGAATCCCGACAGGAATTGCGACGAGTGAAGGGTTTAGGCCAGCCCGTCGATCGCCGCCCAACCATGGACCGGCAGCCGTGCGGCGCGCTGCCGGGTCATCCCGCCCAGCGCGATCACCGGCACTGGCGAATACCTCGCCAGCATCAGGAAGCGAACCGGCCCAAGCACCTTGCCACCCGGATGCGATCGCGTGCGGTAAACCGGCGAAAGCAGAATCGCATCGGCCCTGGCGCGTGCTGCTGCTGCGATTTCCCGGAGCGAATGGGCCGTGACCAGACGCAAGCCGGGGCTCCCCGCAACCTTTCCGGCTGCGCCATAGACGCCATCGACACGCCACATCCTCGGGACGCGGGCGCCGATGACCATGACGCCGCGGCGCGATGCCAGTCGGGCCAGCGTCGTGAAGCGGGCGCGCCGCGCGGCACGGACAAGGTGATAGTGCCTGAACACCAGCGCATCTCCCCGTCCCAGCCGCGCCAGCGCGCGCTCCAGCCCGGCATCGTTGCGCGCATCGCTCAACAGCACGCGTCGCGGCACCTGTTTCGCGATGGTCTGGCGCTTTTGCATCGTGGCGCTATAGCACCGCGCCATGGAACAGGCAGTCCCTTCATCGCCGCTCGAACAGGTCCGTTCGCGCATCGCCACCGCCGCGCGCATCGCCGGGCGCAAGGCCGATGAGGTGACGCTGATCGCAATCTCCAAGACCAAGCCCGCCGAGGCGATCCTCGATCTGATCGCGCAGGGCCAGCGCGCGTTCGGCGAGAACCGCGTCCAGGAATCGCAGGACAAGTGGCCCGCCATCCGCGCGGCCCATCCCGATGTCGAGCTTCACCTTGTCGGCCAGTTGCAGTCCAACAAGGCCGAAGACGCGATTGCCCTGTTCGATTGCATCCACTCGGTCGACCGCCCCAGCCTCGTCACCGCCTTGGGCAAGGCGCAGGACAAGCTTGGCCGCAAGGTGCCCTGCTTCGTCCAGGTCAACATCGGCAACGAGGAGCAGAAGGGCGGCTGCGCAGTGGCCGAATTGCCCGCTCTGCTGACGCAGACCCGCGAAGCCGGTCTGGACGTGATCGGCCTGATGTGCGTGCCGCCTGCCGGGATCGAGGCCGCGCCGTTCTTCGCCCTGCTCGACAAGCTGGCCGACGACAATAGCCTGAACCGCCTGTCGATGGGCATGAGCGATGATTTTGAAACGGCAGTGCAGCTGGGCGCGACCCACATCCGCATCGGCTCGGCGCTGTTCGGAGCGCGCTGAACCGGGCGACACGATGGTAAACCGCAAGTAGCGGTTGCAGCCGTTGACTTACGGCCCGCGGGTTAAACGCGTTCTTACCCCACTGCCCGGCATATCCCGATAATGGGAGGTTGCCTGACCTGTGGCAGATCGCGAAACATCGGATAAACGCCAGCTGACCGACGACGGGAAAGCGCTGGAGAAAGTGCATGTTGCGACTCTCGTCGCTCATGCGCTGGTGCTGTGCACGGTCGTCTTGCCGATGGTCGTTGCCGAAAAATACCACGACCTTCTCGCCATAGCGGCGGCCTGCTGCATGGTCGCACTCTTTGCGTTGCAGATCGTCCTGAAGCGCGCCGCCGAATCGGTGCGCAATCGAAACCTCGCAAACTTCCTCGTCACCCGCGATTCGCGTGAACAGATCCAAGAGCTGTTCGCGATGACCGACATGCTGCAGGCGGCAGAAACCTATGAGGACGCGGGCGCAGTCCTGATGGCAACGGCACGCCGGTTGCTGCCCGGTTATGGCGCGGCCTTGTTCGTGTTCAACAACTCGCGCGATCGCCTGGATCTGGCGCGGGCCTGGGACATGCCCGAGGGCTACCGGGTGCCCGAAATGCTCTCCCCTTCCAACTGCTGGGCATTGAAACGCGGCAAGCCGCATATCAATTCGCCAGCGGTGGGAACCCTGTGCTGTGCGCACCACCCTTCCGAGATCGCCACAGTGGAAATGCCGATGATGGCATGCGGACAATTGCACGGCCTGCTGATCATCGCCCATCCGGATACGCAGGACGCTTACGAGGACATTCTCGAAATCCGGCGCCTTGGCCGTGCCTTGGCCGATTCCATGTCGCTGGCCCTGTCCAACATTGCCCTGCGCGAGAAACTGCGCACCCAGTCGCTGCGCGATCCGCTCACCGGGCTTTATAATCGTCGTTACATGGAAGACGCGCTGGAGCGCTTCGTGTCGCTCGGTTCGCGCACCGGGGCAAGCACCGCCGTGGTCATGCTGGATCTCGACAACTTCAAGAAGCTCAACGACGAACACGGTCACGCCAAGGGCGATGCCGTCTTGCGCGATGTCGCGGCACAGATCGTCGGATGCCTCAGGCCGACCGATGTCGTTTGCCGTTATGGCGGTGAGGAACTCGTCGCGATCCTGCCCGACTGCTCGCTGGAAGACGCGATGGACAAGGCCGAAATACTGCGCCAGCGCATCGAATCGCTGAGCGCCAGCCACGAATGCGCGATCTCGGCCTCGCTCGGCATCGCGACCATTCCGGAAACGGCAACGTCGGCAACCGACATCGTGCCGATTGCCGACGCTGCGCTCTATGCTGCCAAGAAAGCCGGCAAGAACTGCGTAATCTCTGCCGAAAAGCGCGCTGGCCGCGAAGCGCCTAGGCTGGCAACGATCAAGTCACGCCAGAACTGAGCGCTGCGGAGCAGTACACCCCGCAGCGCCCACTGCCTCAGAAGTCGGCGTTCAGTTCCACGCCCAGCACGCGGCCGCGCACCAGCGGCGAGAACGTCCCGGCCTTGGGATTGTCGGCAAACGGCCGGTCGACGCCGGTCGAAAGCGGGCCACCGAACACCGGGATCTGCGCGGCGGTGCCCAGCTGGGTATCACCACCATGCTGGACCTGATCGAGCAGGTTGCGGCCATAGACCGTGAAGGTCAGCCCACCGGTCTTGTAGCTGATCGAGGCGTCGAGGTTGTCGGACGACGTGATCCAGCCAAAGTTGTTGTCGGTATAGGCAAACCGGTCGCGGTGCTGGAAGTTGGCGCGGGCGACGATGGCATTGCCCTCGCCCACCGGAAAATCACCCAGCACGCCAAAGCCATAGGTCCACTTCGGGGTGCGCGGCAGGTCGAGCGCCTTGTCGGCGTCGTTGACCACGCCGTCGCTCGAAATGTCGAACAGCACCTTGGTGTACTTGGCGTCGATGTAGCCGAAGTTCGCGGTGAGCAGGAAGTTCTTGCCCAGGGCGAAGCGACCTTCGCCTTCGATGCCGGTGATGCGGGCGTCGGCGGTGTTGAAGATCGACTGGGCAACACCGGCCGCAGACCCTTCGTTGACCTCGCGCTGCATGTTGCCAACTTCGGTGCGGAATGCCGCCAGGTTGAGCGTCAGCTTGCGGTCAGGCGTCTGGAACTTGGTGCCCAGTTCGAAGCTGTCGACCTGCTCTTCGTCAAACGACAAGCCGCGCGTTGCAGCGACGGCTTCGAACGCGCGGGCATTGGTGATGCGGAAGTTGTAGCCGCCCGAACGGAAACCGCGGGTCCAGTTGCCATAGACCTGCGCATCGTTGTTGAAGCGGTACTGGAAGCCGAGCTTCGGGCTCCAGTTTTCCCAGGTGCGCTTGTCTGTGAAACCGTTGTTCTCAGTCGGGATCAATGAATTACGGCCCGATGTCGGGCACGTACCGGCCACGACCGAACAGTTGGTGCGCGGCCGGATGTAGGTGACGGCCACGTCCTTGGTTTCCTTGGACCAGCGGATGCCGGCGGTCAGTGTCAGCTGGTCGGTCACGTCGAAGTCACCCGACGCGAACAGGCCGAGTACGTCGTGATCCTGGCGACCCCCGCCGATCTGGGTCAACGGGCTGATGAACGAGGGGAAGAAGCGCAGCTCGTCGTAGCGCAGGTCCTGCGTGAACCAGAAACCGCCGGCCGTGAAGTCCAGCGCACCGAAGCGGTTGTTGTAGCGGATTTCGTCCGAGTACTGGCGCTGCTTGAACAGGGTGTTCGAGTGGAAGACGAACACCGGCTTGGCGTCGATGTCGCCGCCAGTCGAGGCGTCATAGTCGCGGAAGCCGAAGATGTTGGTGATCTTGCCGTCGCCGACGTCGATCTCGGTCTTGTGCGTCGCGAACCAGGTGCGGTTCTTGTAGAAGCCGGGATTGTCGATCGCAAAGTCGAACGTGTCGCGCTTGTACAGGCCATGGTTCTGGCCGGCCGGACCATCGCCCTCGCTGTTGAAGTATTCGACCTTGGCCACCATGCGGATGGCCTCCGACGGCAGGAATTCCAGCGCACCGCGCACGATCTGGGTCTGCGCCTTGCCGAAGTCGCTGCCGTCGAACAGGTTCTTGAAATAGCCCTCGTCGTTGTTGACGTAGCCACCGATCTTGAAGTTCAGCACGTCCTTGATCAGCGGGCCGGAGACCACGGCCTGCGCTGCAAAGTTGCCCGATCCGCGCCCGGAATCGATCGGCCCTTCGTAGAACACGCGGAAGTTGGCGCGCAGATCCGGCGTCGGATCGCCGGTGTTGATCAGCACCGCGCCGCCGGTCGTGTTGCGACCATAGAGGATGCCCTGCGGTCCGCGCGCCACTTCGACCGAGCCGAGATCGAAAACGTCGAACACCAGGCCGTTGTTCACGCCGATGTAGACGCCATCGACGAAGACGCCGACGGTCGGGTCGATCGAGGGGATCGAGCTGTTCACGCCAAGCCCGCGGA
The DNA here is from genome assembly GCF_012641315.1 of Novosphingobium sp. ERW19. Lineage (NCBI taxonomy): Bacteria > Pseudomonadati > Pseudomonadota > Alphaproteobacteria > Sphingomonadales > Sphingomonadaceae > Novosphingobium > Novosphingobium sp. ERW19. Next base: position 101,800 of record NZ_JABAIC010000010.1, on the reverse strand, counting down.
TCGAGAAGTTGGCGGTTCCGCGCGAGGTGCCGACCTGGTCGAGCGAGACGTTCGGCGCGCTGTAGGTCAGCGTCTGGATATCGCGCACCTGCAGCGCCTGCAGGCTTTGCGCGTTGAAAGCGGTGATCGCAACCGGCACGTCCTGGACGTTTTCGACGTCCTTCTTCTTCGTGGCCGTCACGATGATGTCGGCGTTGAGCACGTCGATCGCCGACTGCTCCTGATCCTGCGCAGTCTCTTGCGCCTGGGCGACACCCGCGCCCGTGGCGACGAGAGCGATCGCGCTCAAGCCGCCGGAAAATGCACGTACGACCCTGTTCCTTGTCTTCAGCATTCTCAGCTCCCGTTATATTTTGTGGAGCCGAAAATGCCCGCTGCGCGCCAGCGTTCAACCTGTTTTCAAGTGAGCAATTAAATCTTACACGCAGCGTTGCAGATTTACATCATTGTCAGCTGTGCTGATCCAGCTCGTTGCCGGTCAGCGTGACGACGTGCAGCAGGTTCGTGGCGCCCGGAGTGCCGAAGGGAACACCCGCCAGGGCTACCAGCCGCGATCCGGCCGTGCCGAAGCCATGGCGCAGCGCCATGCGCTTGCCCTTGGCGATCATTTCTTCGAAGCTGCCGATGTCCTTGGTGCTGACGGCATGTGCGCCCCACAGCAGGCCGACTTTGCGCGCGGTCTTCTGCGACGGCGTGAGCACCAGCATGGGCACGCCGGGCCGTTCGCGCGCCACGCGGCGGGCGGTCGAGCCCGACCCGGTGAAAACGATCACCCCGGCGATGGGCAGGGTGTTGGCGATGCTCGCCGCAGCCTGTGCCAGCGCGTCGGCGGTGGTCGGATCGGGCAGGGTCTCGATGAAGTGGACGCGCGCGCCATAGCCTGGATCGGCTTCGACCTGCGCGGCGATGCGGTGCATGATCGTCACCGCCTCTTCCGGCCAGGCCCCTGCGGCGGTTTCGGCCGAGAGCATGACCGCGTCGGCGCCGTCGTAGACCGCGTTGGCGACGTCGGACACTTCGGCGCGGGTCGGCGTCGGCGCCTCGATCATCGATTCCAGCATCTGCGTGGCGACGACCACCGGCTTGCCCTGGCGGCGTGCGCTTTCCACGATGCGCTTCTGCAGCGGCGGCACTTCCTCGGGGTTCAGTTCGACGCCGAGGTCCCCGCGCGCGACCATGATGCCATCGGAAAGCTCGATGATCTCCTCCAGCCGCGATATGGCGGCGGGCTTCTCGATCTTGGCCATCAGCGAACCGTAGCCCCCCATCAGGCGGCGCGCTTCGGCGACGTCCTCGGGCCGCTGCACGAACGACAGGGCGATCCAGTCCGCGCCATGCTCCACCGCGAATGAAAGGTCACGGCGGTCCTTGTCGGTCAGTGCCGGGACCGGCACCACGGCATCCGGCACGTTGACGCCCTTGCGATCGGAGATGACCCCACCAACCTCGGCAGAGCAGAGAATCTCGTTCTGATCGGCCCGGATCACGCGCAGGCGCAGCTTGCCGTCATCGATCAGCAGGCGCTGGCCCTTCTGCAGGATGCCGAACAGTTCGGGATGCGGCAGCTGCACGCGGGTTTCGTCGCCCGGCTCGGGATTGCGGTCGAGCGTGAAGTGTCCGGAGTGGCGGATCACCGCGCGGCCTTCCTTGAACTTGCCCACGCGCAGCTTCGGCCCCTGCAGGTCGCACAGGATCGTGATCGGGCGGTTCACCTTCTTCTCGAGCGCGCGGATATTGGCGATCGTCTCGGCATGGGTGGCGTGTTCGCCATGGCTCATGTTCACACGAAACGCATCGGCCCCAGCGCGGAAGAGCTTCTCCAGCATCTCCGGCTCGCGGCTGGCGGGACCTACCGTGGCGAGGATCTTCACTTTCCGTCCGCGAGGATCGAGCTTGGCCACGGCTTTGGTACTCCTTATGAATCTTCCGCGATGCGCTATGGCCCATGCCATTTCAAAACCCAAGGATGTTTACAGTGGATACGAATGCAATCGATGCCCTGCCCGATTCCGTAGCGGCCGCCGCCTTCCGCCGCCTGGTCAAGCACCTCCAGCATCGCCACGACGCCCAGAACATCGACCTGATGGGTCTTTCGGGCTTCTGCCGCAATTGCCTTGCCGACTGGATCATCGAAGGCGGTTTCGAAGGCGACAAGGCCGCAGCGCGCGAAGTGATTCACGGCCTGCCCGCTACAGAGTGGAAAGCCCGCTATCAGACTGAAGCGACGCCGGAGCAGCTCGCCCGGATGGAAGAAAGCCTGAAGAAGAACGCCGGATCTCACTAATCCCCGGACTATCCACAGCCCCGGTTTTGCCCGAATCCGGTGGCGCGTCTATCAGCCCCGCCACCTGATTCACCCGCATACCCGGAGACTTTCCCGATGGTCGAATTCGACGACGCCAAGACCGCAGACGATCGTCTGCGCCTCCTGATCGAGCGCATCGAGCGCCTGGAAGAGGAAAAGAAGGGCATCGGCGACGACATCAAGGATGTCTACAACGAAGCCAAGGCGACCGGCTACGACGCCAAGATCATGCGCCAGATCGTCCGCCTGCGGAAAATGAAGCCCGACGACCGCCGCGAGATGGAAGCCGTGCTCGAAACCTACAAGAACGCGCTCGGCATCGACTGATCGCGTTTCCCGGGCAGGAGCGGAACCACCACCCTGCCCGGCCATTGGCATCCTGTAGTTTCAGCAGGATAGCCCAATGACCCAGACCGCCACCGTCCGCCCACCGATCCACGAGGACGGCCTTCCCGGCAGCGAGGCGAACCTCGATCCCAAGCCCGAATGGCAGCCGCGCTATCCCGGCTCAGGGCGGCTCAAGGGCAAGGTGGCAATCGTCACCGGGGCCGACAGCGGTATCGGACGGGCCGTCGCGGTCTTGTTCGCGCGCGAAGGCGCAAAAGTCGCCATCGCCTATCTCAACGAAAGCGAGGACGCTGCCCGCACCCGCCAACTGTGCGAGGCCGAAGGCAGCGAAGCGCTGACCTTTGCCGGCGACCTCGGCGATCCGGAAGTGGCCCACGCCCTCGTCGATCTCGTCATCGGCGATTGGGGCCGCCTTGACGTCCTTATCAACAATGCGGGCGAGCAGCACCCTGACAAGGACATCCGCGACATCACCGCCGATCAGCTGCAGCGCACCTTCCAGACCAACATCTTCTCGATGTTCTATCTCGTTCAGGCTGCGCGCGAGCACCTCAAGCCCGGCGCCGCCATCGTCAACTGCACTTCGATCACCAGCCACAAGGGTGAACCCGAACTGCTCGACTATTCGAGCACCAAGGGCGCCATCACCGCCTTCACCCGGGCCCTGTCCGAACAGCTCGTCGGCCACGGTATCCGCGTCAACGCCGTAGCGCCCGGTCCGATCTGGACGCCGCTCAATCCATGCGGCGGGGCCACCGAGGAAAAGCTCGAGCACTTCGGCGAAAACACGCCGATGGGGCGCCCCGGCCAGCCCAACGAAGTCGCCCCGAGCTTCCTGTTCCTCGCCTGCGAGGATTCATCCTACATGTCGGGCCAGGTCCTGCACCCCAATGGCGGGACAGTCGTTAACGGCTAACCCCAGTTCAGCGCCACGGCCAGCACGATCGCGTTCGAGGCGATGTGGTTGAGGATCGAAGCCAGCAGACCCAGCCTCACCCGCATGTGCGCGAACATCAGGCCTGACCAGAACTGCGGCAGCACCATCGGTACGGCAGCCAGCGTAACGCTCGCGTAGTTCGCCAGATGCATCGCGGCGAACAGCGCGGTGGTGCCGTAGACCAGCAGGGCGAAGTGCCGGGAGAACCACGCGGGAACCGATCTGTCGCGTCGCTTGCGCCACCAGACAACACCGGTTGCAACAATCGTGATCAGCAGGATCCCGCCACCTGCCAGCGGCTTGCCCCGGCCGAATGCGATGAACAGCGTCAGCCCGACCAGCACCACGCCCATCAGCGCCAGCGCCCGCCGCGTTCCGCTCATCCAGCCCCGAAAGAACAGCTCTTCCAGCACCGGCGCCAGCAATACCGCTCCGCCCCACAGCGCCAGCGGCCCCAGTCCCTCGAAGGCATTGGGCGGGGATAGAGCAAAGGCCTTCTGCCACAGCGCAATCAGCGGCATCACCACCAGCCCCAGCACGCCGATCTGGAACGCCGCCAGCACCACCCAGCGCGACAGCGCGCCATCGTCATTCAGGCCGGATGCCTCCATCGGCACAGGGCGGCGCAGGAAGGCGATGAGTTCGGCAAGCGTGGTGCGGATCATCGCTGCCTCATGCCTGCAATTGCGCCAATGCGCCACACCGATTGCCGGATGCGCCCGCGTCGGCTAGGGGCGGTGCAGATTCCAAAACCTCGCAAGAAGCACGGACCATGGCAGGCCATTCCAAATTCAAGAACATCATGCACCGCAAGGGCGCGCAGGACAAAAAGCGCTCGGCGATGTTTTCCAAGCTCAGCCGCGAAATCACCGTGGCCGCCAAGATGGGCATGCCCGATCCGGACATGAACCCGCGCCTGCGCGCCGCGGTCAACGCCGCCAAGGCCCAGTCCATGCCCAAAGACAACATTGCCCGCGCCATCGACAAGGCGTCGAAGGGCGAAGGCGATAACTACGAGGAAGTGCGCTACGAAGGCTATGGCCCCGGCGGCGTCGCGATCATCGTCGAAGCGCTGACCGACAACCGCAACCGCACCGCCACCAACATCCGCACCGCTTTCTCCAAGAACGGCGGCAACCTTGGCGCATCGGGCGCGGTCAGCCACGGCTTCGAACGCCTCGGCCTGATCGAATACCCCGGCAAGGTCGGTGACGAGGAAAAGGTCCTCGAAGCCGCTATCGAAGCCGGTGCCGAAGACGTCGAATCCGACATGGGCGATGGCGACGAGAACCCCGGCAGCCACCAGATCTGGGTCGCCGTCGAATCGCTGCACGAAGTTGCGCGCGAACTCGAAAAGACCCTGGGCGAAGCCGAAGGCGTCAAGCTGGCATGGAAGCCGAGCATGAAGACCTCGGTCGATGCCGACAACGCCGCCACCCTGCTCAAGCTGATCGACGTGCTCGAGGACGATGACGACGTCCAGACCGTCTGGGGCAATTACGACATCCCCGACGACGTCATGGAAACGCTGGGCTGATCGGCATGTGGCAACTGGCCGCGAAGGCGCTGCTCTCGGGCGTGCTGATCGCGGCCATTGCGGAAATCGGCAAGCGCCTGCCCACCTTGGGCGCGTTGGTCGCCTCGCTCCCGCTCGTCTCGGTGCTTGGCATGGTGTTCCTGTGGAACGCCCGGCCAGATGCGGAGAACATGGCGATCCATGCCGAGGCCACCTTCTGGTACGTCCTGCCATCGCTGCCGATGTTCCTCGTCATCCCGGCGCTGCTGCGCCATGGGGTGTCGTTCTGGATTGCGCTGGTGGCCGGCTGTCTGCTCACGGTCCTGCTCTATCTCGCCATGATGCAACTGGCCCCGCGCTTCGGACTGAAACTGTAACATGATCATATTGGGCATCGACCCCGGCCTCACCGTCACCGGCTGGGGCGTCGTCGCCAAGTCGGGCAGCCGGTTGAGCCACGTCGCCAACGGCCAGATCCGCACCGACAACAAGGCCACCATGGCCGAACGCCTCGTCGAGCTCGATTCCGCCCTCGCCGCCGTGATCGACATCTACAAGCCCGACAGCGGCGCGGTCGAGGAGGTCTTCGTCAACGTCAACCCGCAGTCCACGCTCAAGCTGGGTCAGGCGCGCGGCGTTGCCATGGTCGCCGTTGCGCGCGCGGGGATCCCGGTGGCCGAATATCCCACCAAGGTCATCAAGAAGGCGCTGGTCGGCACCGGCGGCGCGGAAAAGCAGCAAATCCAGCACATGCTCAAGATCCTCCTGCCCGGCGTGCAGCTTGCCGGCGAGGACGCTTCCGACGCGCTGGCGGTGGCGATCACGCATGCCAACATGCTGGGCAGCCACCGCTAGGGCGGAACGACTGCGCACATCCGGCGTATGGATCGGATGGACGCACTGAATGACAGGCCGAGCGACGAAGACTGGATGGCCCGCGCAAGGGACCTTGCCGTCGCGCGCAAGGGCACCGATCCCGCCAACACCCCCATCGCCGCTATCATCGTGCGCGACGGGCAGCTCCTTTCCCACGGCGTGAACCGCACCGCCGAACACTGCGACGCCACTGCCCACGCCGAAGTCATGGCGATCCGCGCGGCGGGCAAGTCCTCCGGCGAAATGCGCTTTCCCGGCGCCACGCTCTATTCCACGCTCCAGCCCTGCGGCATGTGCACCATGGCCTCAATCTGGGCGGGCATCTCGCGCATCGTCTATGGTGCGGGCCGCGACGACGTCCACGAGATGTACTTTGAAGACCGCCACCTCTCGACGCTCGATTTCGTGGCGGACGCCTACAAGGACGACCTGACGCTGACCGGCGGCGTCCTCGCGCACGATTGCGCCGAACTCTACTACCGCCCGTGGGACAATGTACCCGAGGACCAGCAAGCCAACGATTGACGTCTCCCCTCCCGCAGGCGGGAGGGGCCGGGGGTGGGCAAGCAGCGCAAGTTATCGCAACCAGCCGCCCCCACTCCACACATTCGGCGCGCTTAGCCTCTGGCCACGGCAAAAAGTTCCTGCCATAGGAACAAACCATGATCGCCAAGCTCACCGGTATTCTTGACGACACCGGGCCCGACTGGGCCGTGATCGACGTGAACGGCGTCGGCTATCTCGTCCATTGTTCCGCCAAGACGCTCACCCATCTCGGCATCCGGGGCGACAAGGTCGTCATCCACACCGAGATGCAGGTGAGCGAGACAGACCAGCGCCTGATCGGCTTCACCAGCGCCGGAGAACGCGCCTGGTTCCGCCTGCTGACCGCCGTGCAGGGCGTCGGCAGCAAGGTTGCACTCGCCATCCTCTCGGCCCTCTCGATCGAGGAACTCCAACGCGCCTGCGCCCACGGCGACAGCGCCATGGTCGCCCGCGCCAACGGCGTCGGCCCCAAACTCGCCAGCCGCATCGTCAACGAGTTGAAGGACAAGGCCGGAGGCCTCGCAGGCTACACCTCGCCCGTCGGCATGGGCAGCGGCGAAATATTCACCCCACCCCCCGGCAACGCCAGCGCCGACGCCGTCTCGGCCCTGCAAAACCTCGGCTTCAAACCCGCCATTGCCAGCAGCGCCGTGGCCGCAGCGGTCAAGGAACTGGGCGAGGATGCGGGGCTCAACGATCTGGTGAGAGTGGCGCTGAAAAGGGCGGCGGGGTGAAGCGCGTGTTGCCACTTGGCTTACTTTTGGGTGGCCTGTCACTCGTTTGGCACTTTGGGTCCGCTGAAGTTGCTATCGACAGCTGCCTCGATGCCGGCGGGTCTTGGGATTACGCTGCACAGAATTGCCAGGACAAATGACCGATAACCCCCTCCTCTCCGCCGCCTCGCAGATCGAGGATCAGGACGCTGCCCTGCGGCCCAAGACGCTGGCCGAATTTGTCGGGCAGGCCGCTGCCAAGGACAACCTGCAGGTCTTCATCGAAAGCGCCAAGATGCGGCGCGAGGCGATGGATCACGTGCTATTCTTCGGCCCGCCGGGCCTCGGCAAGACCACGCTCGCCCAGATCATCGCGCGCGAATTGGGAGTCAATTTCCGCGCCACGTCCGGCCCGGTCATTGCCAAGGCGGGCGATCTTGCTGCGCTGCTGACCAATCTCGAACACGGCGACGTCCTGTTCATCGACGAGATCCACCGCCTCAACCCCGTGGTCGAGGAAGTGCTCTATCCGGCGATGGAAGACCGCGCGCTCGATCTGATGATCGGCGAAGGCCCCTCGGCCCGCTCGGTGCGGATCGACCTGCCCCCCTTCACCCTGATCGGCGCGACCACGCGGCAAGGCCTGCTCCAGACGCCGCTGCGCGATCGCTTCGGCATCCCGGTGCGGCTGCAGTTCTACTCGGTCGAGGAACTGGAGCGCGTCGTCGCGCGCGGCGCTTCGCTGATGGGGATCGGCATCGATAAGGGCGGCGCCACCGAGATCGCCCGCCGATCGCGCGGCACCCCCCGCGTCGCCGGCCGCCTCCTGCGCCGCGTCCGCGACTTCGCGCAGGTCGCAGGGGCCGAGAAGATCACCCAATCCATCGCCGACAATGCGCTGACCCGGCTCGAGGTCGACAAGATCGGCCTCGACCTGCAGGACCGCCGCTACCTGACGATGATCGCCGACATCTACAAGGGCGGCCCGGTCGGCGTCGAAACGCTCGCCGCAGGGCTTTCCGAACCGCGGGACACGATCGAGGAAGTGATCGAACCCTACCTGATCCAGCTTGGGCTGATCGCGCGCACGGCACGTGGACGGTGCCTCAACGATCGAGGATGGCAGCACCTCGGACTCACTCCGCCGACCGGCTCGACACCGTCTCTCTTCGATCAGGCAGACTAGCGCCCGAGTCTCCCCTCCGCTGACGAGAGTTGCAGGAGAGTCAGGGGGGAGTTGCCATGGAGTTGGATTCCAACCTTCACCCTCGCCGGCGGTTCGGTCCCATTCTGGCACAGAGTTAACCGTCCGCCCGCTTCGGTCCCGTTTTCGGGCAGATTCACCGGCAAGAAGAGGGTTAACGGCATTGCCCCCAAGCGCCCCATCTGCGTTCTTCGATCGGTAAGGAAGGGTCAGCAGAGCATTAACCCGCTTCTGATAGCCCCTTCCGCCGAGAACGAGAACGGAAGCAACGATCATGTCGGTTCGGATGGCATTGGCAAAACTGGCGGCGGCTGCAGCAGGCGGGGCGATGCTCGGCGGCGGCGCGGTGCACGTTTCTGAAGCGCCTTCGAAGGGCGAGATCCACCACGTCAAGCCGGTGAAGGTCAAGACGACCAAGCCCGCCAAGCGGATCGCGAAGCGCCCGGCCAAGCGCGAGATCCACCGCGCCCGCCGCATCGTGACCACGACGACCACCAGAACCTGCGAGCCCGCGCCGCAGATGGCAATGGTGCCGGTGCCCTACATGCCACCGATGCCGCCGCAGCCGACCGGGTCCAGCGGCGGCGGCGGCGTTCCGGTGGTGATCGGCGGCGGCGGCATCGGCGGCTTCGGGGGCGGCTTCTTCGGCGGCTTCTTTGGCGGCAGCAGCGGCGGCGGTGGTAGCGTCGTCGTCTCGTCCACCAGCACCGGTTCCACCTCCACCTCCGGCGGTTCCACGTCATCGTCAACCTCGGGCGGATCGACCTCGACCTCCTCGGGCGGCATCACCAGTTCAACCACCACCGGCGGCGTCTCGACCTCGACCGGCGGCGTTTCCACCTCGACCTCGACGTCGTCCGGCAATGTCAGCACTTCGAGCGGATCGGTCAGCACGAGTTCGGGCAACGTCAGCACCAGCAGCGGCAACGTCTCGACCTCGAGCGGGAATGTCAGCACCTCGTCCGGCAACGTGAGCACCAGTTCGTCGACCTCGAGCTCCTCGGGCAACGTCTCCTCGAGCTCGTCGACCTCGTCGTCCACATCGAGTTCGACCTCAAGCTCCACGTCTTCGTCGACGTCGTCCTCGACATCGTCGTCGACCTCGTCGTCGACGTCTTCTTCCAGTTCGAACGGCGGCACCACGACCACCTCGTCGACCAGCAGCGGCACGGAAGTGCCCGAACCTTCGATGGTGATCCTGTTCGGCGCAGCAGCCGCCGGCCTGGTTGCCCGCCGTCGCTATGGCAAGCCGAAGAAGGCCTGAGCGAACCGGCGAACGATCCAGCCCGCCTTGCGGGTTACGGGAAGGGCGGCGTCCGGGGGGAAGCCGCCCTTTTTCCTATGCGCTATTCGCGTGGACTAATCGCAGCCGCCGTCGCCGCAATCGCCGCTGCCGGCGTCGGTTGCCCACCACATGCCGCCCGACCTGTCGCCGGATTCCCGGCGCCGCTCGGACGCATCGGCCTGCGGCTTGAGAGCAACGAGCGCCAGCCCCAGCACAAGGATCACGATTGCGACAAATCCCCAGAACAATGCCGGCATGGCTCAACCCTCCGTCCGGGCAGAGAGTGCGCGCTTCGCGCAGCGCCGTCAAACGGCGATTGCCTCAAACCTGAACCATGCCGCCCGCATACCATCCCGCCGCGCCGCCAAGGGCCACGATCTGCAGGAATGCAATGGTCCGGAGCCGACCGACAAAAGGCTGCTTGCGCGTCTTGTGCCGGAAGACCCGCCGCGCCAGGAACGCGCCGGGCGTGCCACCAAGCAGCGCCCCCATCAGCAGGGTTGCTTCGGACGTACGCCAGTGCCCGCGCAGCGCGGCACGCTTGTCAAACCAGAAGGCGGTGAAGGTGTGAAGGTTGGCCAGCGCCAGCCACGCCAGCGCCATCTTCAGCAGCGGCAGTTCAGCCAGCGTTTCCGGCACCGCTTACATCCTGGGCCCTGGCGACCATGTCCATGAAATTGCGCGCCGCCTCGCGGTCGTCAGCGTCCTTGAACGCCACGTCGAGATCGGGCGCAGACCCAAGCATGTGCAGCAGGGACCACAGCCCGAACCGGCGGGCGCGGTCCTTCTCCAGCCCGAAATCGACCAGCATCTTCTCGATCCCCGCCGCAAAGGCATCGGGGGTGACGGCGGTCAGATCATCGGTGCCGAAATAGCGGCGAAGCTGGTCATCGAGTTGCATGGGGGTGCTATGTCAGAGAAGCGCCACGCCGTCACGGTCGATGATCGCGGCGAATTCCGGCGAGACGCTGCGGCAATCGACGAGGTCGACCTTCCACGGCAGCGCCGATTCATCGAATGCTTCCCGCAATGCGGCCATCACTGACAACGGCAGTGCGTCAACCGCAAGAAGCGCCAGATCGAGATCGGACCATGGCTTGGGCTTGCCGCCTGCCCTGCTGCCGAAAACGCGGACGGTTGCACCGTCAGGCAGCCACTGCTGCAGTATTGCGCGGACCTCGGCCAGTTCCTCATCCGAAAGATGCAAACCGGCTGTCACGCCCGCGCCCACAAACGGTCCAGCAGGGCGCGCGCCTCGGCAAGAAACGCCGGGATCGCGGCGACAACCTGCACCGCCTTGGCCTCGTCATAGGTATGCGAGGTGATGTTGCGCATCTCGCGGAACGTGCGCCATTCAGCCCACTGCCCGGCGACAAGCCCCTGCTCCACCCCGGTGCGAATGAGATCAGGAAAGGTCAGCCGGTCAATCTCCTCCGGATTGGCTGCACCCGCCTCCAGCGCGCGGCGGAGCATCTTGTGGGCAAGGTCATATGTGAATTCGAACCGCTGGATTAGCCCATCGCGAATCTGCGCATCGCTTTCATCAGCGCGGAAACGGGTCAGCCCCTCGTCGAGACGAGCGACGGCGTTTGCGAGTGGGGAGAAATCGAGAGGCATGATGACCATGTGGCACCATTGGCAGGCTGGGAGCAAGAGTTCGCCGACTTCGTGTGCCGGGAACTGATGATCGTGGTGGAACTCGACGGGTACAGCCACGACCTGCGCCTCGCCCTCCGCTGAGATCAGCAATGCGCTGCTTGATGGGCCGACGGCTCGTGCCGCCGGCCACCAGTTCAGGTCAGTTGTCGTTTGCTGTTTCGCACTCAGTGCGACGCTGCTTGCTGATCGGAATGCGGAATGCCTGCCCCTTGGGCTTGCAGATCCTCTGTCCGTTGCGCAGCGTAATACACTGGCGGAAGATGAAGCCTGCATCATTCTGCATGGCTCACTCCTTCGCTTTTGTGTTGACCAAAGCGTCAGGAATTGCAAAATCTTGGTTCTCGAAGCCGTGATCTTGCGTTTCCTGACGCGCGATAACGCCGAAGGGGCTGGCCTTTGGTCAGCCCTTTTTGCGTTCGATAACGTTAGCGGATTTCGATAGGCATCTCCTCTGTATGGGCTACGAATGCCTGGAAATGATTTCCGGACGAAATGGAATGCTGGAAGTTAGAGGTCATAATGATCCTCACATAAGCTTTTCCAGTACCTGCCATTGTCGCTCTCAACGGTCCACGCCTTCCCTTCCCACGTGAACTTTTGGCGTCGATCCTTCATACGCCATAACGTCGTTCTCAGCACATCCAGCGTTACGCTGTCGCTTGGATGGGCAAGCAAGAAATGCTCGTGAAGGGCTTTTGGTTCAATGCCTTCGCTATCGACTTTCGGCAGCAAGCTTATGATGTTCGCTTGTCGTTCCGAGACAGTTTCCGTCTGCGATGCCCTTGGGGCAATCGAACTTTGGCCGGTCATGTCAGACAGAACACGAATCGCTGCCTCGACATCGGCCAATTCAGCGACCGCTGTATCCAGTGCCTTCTGGGACTTCTCGACGCGCGCACGGGCCTTAGAAAGGCGCTCCTGCAACATGTCCAAGATATCGTTCATGGGCGATACATAGCATACAGATCCGTTCGGCAAAAGCCCTTTCTGTATGTATTCCCTAAATTCTGGGATTTTTTGGAGAAATTCTGGATACGGCGTGCATACACGCTAGTTCTGGGAGCGCGAGGGGCTGAGCCCCTCGCATCAATCCCTTCTTACTTTTTCAACTCCGCCGAACTCACTCCGCCGCAATCCCCGCAGCGCCGAACATATCGATATCCACCTCAACCGGCGCTTCCACATTCGCCGCCGACTTCGCGCTGCGGCGCTTGTCGAAGCTCGACCATACCGTATTCCAGTCACCCTTCGTCGCCGCCTTCGAGTATTCCGTCGCGCGGGTTTCGAAGAAGTTGGCGTGTTCGACGCCGTTGAGCAGCGGGGCGAGCCAGGGGAGCGGGTGGTCCTCGATCATGTAGATCGCGGGCAGGCCGAGCTGCGAAAGGCGCCAGTCGGCGATGTAGCGGATGTAGCGCTTGATTTCCTTGGCGCTCATGCCCGGGACCGGGCCCTGTTCGAAGGCGAGGTCGATGAAGGCGTCTTCGAGGCGCACCGTCTTCTGGCAGCAGTCGATGATGTCTTCCTTCACCGCCTTGGTCAGGCAGCCGCGCTCTTTCACAAAGGCGTGGAACAGGCGGGTGATGCCTTCGCAGTGGAGCGATTCATCGCGGACCGACCACGAGACGATCTGGCCCATGCCCTTCATCTTGTTGAAGCGCGGGAAGTTCATCAGCATGGCGAACGAGGCGAAGAGCTGCAGCCCTTCGGTGAAGCCGCCGAACATGGCGAGCGTGCGGGCGATGTCCTCGTCGTTGTCGACGCCGAAAGTCTGCAGGTAATCGTGCTTGGCCTTCAGCTCCTCGTACTCGAGGAACATGCCGTATTCGCTTTCGGGCATGCCGATGGTGTCAAGCAGATGAGAATAGGCGGCGATGTGCACCGTCTCCATGTTGGAGAAGGCGGCGAGCATCATCTTGATCTCGGTCGGCTTGAACACGCGGCCGTACTGTTCGTGGTAGCAGTTCTGCACTTCCACGTCGGCCTGGGTGAAGAAGCGGAAGATCTGCGTCAGCAGGTTGCGCTCATGCTCGGAAATCTTCTGAGCCCAATCGCGGCAATCCTCGCCCAGCGGCACTTCTTCGGGCATCCAGTGGATCTGCTGCTGGCGCTTCCAGAATTCGTAGGCCCAGGGATATTCGAAGGGCTTGTAGGTCGGGCGGGCTTCAAGAAGGGGCATGGCGGTGTCCTGTGCTGATTCTTTGAATGTAAGGTCTGATGCGGTCAGGCAAAAGCGCGGGGGCGGCCTTTGCGGGGGATAGTGGCGGGGTTTTCCACGCGATTGAATCGTGCCCTTTGGGGCAGGAACCCTCGGCCCGGCGACAGGGGCCATCGGACTGGCGCGGCGCCCGGTTTCAGGGCGGAACAGCGAGCGCAAGGCTTGGTTAATGGGGCATGGACGCGCGGATCGCGGTGTCCTTTCAAAACCTCTGGATTCGCAGGAGAATTGCCATGGGCGAATATGAACCCAACGACTCGCGCAACGTCACCGGTGCCAACGCTGGCGAGCGGCAGCAGCAGCAGATGAACCAGTCGTCCGACAGCGGCATGCGCAGCCCCGGCGGCGCCGAGCAGCAGGACGGTGGCCAGCGCTGGAACGAAGGATCGAGCGGCCAGCAGTCGCAATTCGACCAGCAGCAGGGCCAGATAGGCGGCGGAGAGCGCAGCGGCGAGCAGATGGGCTACGGCAACAGCTCTGAAGGCTCGTCCGGCATCCGTGAACACATGGAAGTGATTGGCGCGGATGGCGTGCACATCGGCACCGTCGATGGCGTCGAGGGTGACCGGATCAAGCTGACCAAGAAGGATTCGGGCGCAGGGTACGAAGGTGGAACCCATTCGGGCCACCATCATTACCTTTCCACCGGGCTCGTTGCCGAAATCGAGAGCGACAAGGTGCGCCTCTCGGCCAACGGCGACGTGGCCTGGGGCATGCTCGAGGAAGAATAAGTCCGGAAAGGCAGCGAGGCCTTCCCGCTGTCCTGTCCCGGCGGATCGCCCGGTGCCGGACCGCAAGAACGTCCCGCCCCCTTCGGGACCAGGTCGTGCCACGCGACCGGAGAGCGCTCCGCCGAAAGGCGGGGCGTTTTTCTTTCTCTGTGGGTTGCGCTTGCGCGCATGCCCACCCCCGGCCCCTCCCGCCTGCGGGAGGGGAGATGAGAGCGCCGTGCCAAGCCCTCCCGCAAGCGGGAGGGCCGCGAGACTTGGCGAGCCGCAGGCGAGCCTAGTCGCAGCGGGGTGGGCAAGCCTCTTGCACTTTACTTCCAGAACCAGCCGGGCTTGAGGCTGCGGTCCTTGCGATTCTTCCACATCGAGAAATACATCCACAGGCCCGAGATGCTGAAGAACAGCAGCGCAAAGCCCGTCATCAGCGAGATCGCCGTGCCGACGGGCCCGAATTCCTCGCCCGAGTGGAGATGGTGGAAGAACCCGACCAGCGACTTCATGCCGCCCGGAGGTGCCTTGGGCCGGCACATCATGGTTTCGGGGCAGACGAAGCCCTGCGGAACGGGTGGAGGCCCGGCCTGCTCGCCCGCTGGCCAGAGCGCGGTCACGTGGCTGGCGACGCCGGTGAAGGCCATCCAGATCATGAAGACCCCGAAGAACACCGTGATCCAGCGGTGCCACTTGCGCATGAAACGAACCCCTTTGATAATGCGAATTGATCGCAACATTAGACATGACCGCCTTAGCGGGCCTGACTGGGATCGTGCAAGCACAAGTCTTGTCGCGGATTGTCGCACAGGTGCGCCAGCCGCAAAGTGTCGCGGGGTGTAACGGGGATGCGCTCCCCGGCAGCCAGGCTGACGTCCGATGACGTGCAAGAGCTGCCGGAGAAAGCACGAGTTGGCTCAGGCCAAGGGAATTGCCGGCGCGGCCATCACTGGCAGGCCAGGCATTCCTCATAGTCGGTCGGGCCGGCCGACAGTTCGATCTTCGGGGCCTCGGCGGTGTTGTCCGCTTCGACGCCGCCGGCAAAGCCCGCGCGCTGGACCGACTTGGAGCGGAGGTAGTAGAGGCTCTTGATGCCCTTCTCCCATGCCTGGAAGTGGAGCATCATCAGGTCCCATTTGTCGACGTCGGCCGGGATGTAGAGGTTCAGCGACTGGGCCTGGTCGATGTAGGGCGTGCGGTCGGCCGCGAATTCGAGCAGCCAGCGCTGGTCGATCTCGAAGCTGGTCTTGAACACGGCCTTTTCTTCCGGGCTCAGGAAATCGAGGTGCTGGACCGAGCCGCCCTGCTCGAGGATCGAATTCCAGACGTTGGTGGAGTCCTTGCTCTTCGCCGCGAGCAGCTTCTTGAGGTACGGGTTCTCGACCACGAACGAGCCGGACAGGGTCTTGTGCGTGTAGATATTGGCCGGGATCGGCTCGATGCAGGCAGACGTACCGCCGCAGATGATCGAGATCGATGCGGTGGGGGCAATTGCCATCTTGCAGGAAAAGCGCTGCATCACGCCCATTTCCGCAGCATCCGGGCACGCGCCGCGTTCCTGCGCGAGCAGGATCGAAGCCTCGTCCGCCTTGGCCGCGATGTGCTTGAACATCTTGAGGTTCCACGCCTTGGCCATCGCGCTTTCAAAGGCAATGCCCTTGAGCTGGAGGAAGGAGTGGAAGCCCATCACGCCCATGCCGACCGAGCGTTCGCGCGCGGCGGAATACTTGGCGCGGGCCATCTCGTTCGGGGCGCGGTCGATGTAGTCCTGCAGCACGTTGTCGAGGAAGCGCAGCACGTCCTCGATGAAGCGCTTGTCGCCGTTCCACTCGTCCCAGGTCTCAAGGTTCAAGGAGGACAGGCAGCACACCGCCGTGCGATCGTTGCCGAGGTGATCGCGACCGGTCGGCAGGGTGATTTCCGAGCAGAGGTTCGAGGTCGAGACCTTGAGGCCCAGATCGCGGTGATGCTTGGGCATCATGCGGTTCACCGTGTCGTTGAACACGATGTAGGGCTCACCCGTGGCAAGGCGGGTTTCGACCAGTTTCTGGAACAGCGAACGCGCATCGACCGTGCTGCGGACCGAGCCGTCCTTGGGGCTGCGCAGGTGGAATTCGGCGCCATCGCGCACGGCTTCCATGAACTCGTCGGTCAGCAGCACGCCGTGGTGCAGGTTCAATGCCTTGCGGTTGAAGTCACCGCTCGGCTTGCGGATCTCGAGGAACTCCTCGATCTCGGGGTGCGAGACGTCGAGATAGCAGGCGGCCGAACCGCGACGCAGGGAACCCTGGGAAATCGCCAGCGTCAGCGAATCCATCACGCGCACGAACGGGATGATGCCGCTGGTCTTGCCGTTGAGGCCGACGCTCTCACCGATGCCGCGGACCTTGCCCCAATAAGTGCCGATGCCGCCGCCGCGCGAGGCGAGCCAGACGTTCTCGTTCCAGGTGGCGACGATGCCTTCGAGGCTGTCATCCACAGAGTTCAGGTAGCACGAGATCGGCAAGCCGCGCCCGGTGCCGCCGTTCGACAGAACCGGCGTTGCCGGCATGAACCACAGCTTGGAGATGTAGTCGTAGAGGCGCTGGGCGTGCTCCTGATCGTCGGCATAGGCATCTGCCACGCGCGCGAACAGGTCCTGATACTTCTCGCCGGGGAGCAGATATCGGTCGTCCAGGGTGTCCTTGCCGAAATCGGTCAGGCGCGCATCGCGGCTGTCGTCCGTCACGATGGAGAAGCGACGCGGATTGACCTTCTTGGAATCGCTGACCGGCGCGGCGGCCACGGCAGCGGCCGCAACCGTTGCCGCCATGCCGGCGACAAGCGCTTCGCTGCCTGCGTCCTTGGCGTCCATATCCATCGCCTTTGCTTCACCGGCCGCAGCCGGAGCGCTTGCCAGCGCCAGTTCGTCCTGCGCAACCACGGAGCCGTCTCCAGTTCTGAAATCCACGTTCAACCCCCGTTCGCACCCCGCGGCCAAGGCCCGGGCGATCAATCGACACTCGAATCGGGCGAGTGGCCCAATCCTACAGGAGACGGAACGAAAGTGGAACAAGTTGTTCCGCAGGCGCTCGGCTCCGAAATACCCTGGTCACGGCCCCGATGCCGCGCGCGCAGGCAAAGCGTTGCCATTGCGCGCAAAACACGCCCAAGCGCTCTAAACTAGGTTTAGAGGTCCCCCTGAAGCCCGACCACAACCCATAGTGCCTCAACGGGATTCAGACACAAGAGGGTAAACATCCGCAGGCAGACTCGATTCGTCGCACGTGCGATTCGCTTCGTCGCCGGGCGCATCATTGTGCAGTGCAGCGACGCGTGGACTTTCCTGCACTTCAAGGGCGAAACGACGCCGGTCGAAATATTTTTGCCGCCCGTCACCAACTTGTGGACAAGAACCCGTCAACCGGCACCATATGTGGTGTCCACAGGAACGGAGTGCAGGTGTGCTGAATCTGATCTCGATTGTCTTCACCGGTCTGGTGGTCGGCGTGCTGGCGCGGTTCTTCTATCCCGGCGATGTCGACATAGGGTTTCTCAAGACCGTGCTGCTGGGCATAGGTGGCGCGCTTGTGGCAGGCCTGTTCGCCAGCTGGCGCAGCGGCGGGCCATTCGGCGAAGGCGTGAACCGCGCCGGCTGCCTGGCCTCGGTGATCGGGGCGATGCTGCTGATCTTTCTGGGGCGGAATCTGTAAACCTCAAGCCCGAGGCGCAATGCGGCGATAGCTGAGCGCCTCGGCAACATGGATGCGGCCCACGGTGTCGGCGCCTGCCAGATCGGCGATCGTGCGCGCCACGCGCAACATGCGGGTATAGCCCCGCGCGGAGAGGCGCATGGCTTCGGCGGCCTGTGCGAGCAACTTGCGCCCGGGTTCGTCCGGTGTGGCGTGGGTGTCCAGCAGATCGCCGTTCAGCTCGGCGTTGCTGCGGGCGCTGGTCCCCTCGAGCCGGGCGACCTGCACGGCCCTGGCCCGAGCCACCCGCGCCGCCACCTGATCGGAACCTTCCGCCGGAGGCGGGAGCGCCAGATCGGCAGCGGAGACGGGATCGACTTCGACATGCAGGTCTATGCGATCGAGCAGCGGGCCTGACACCTTGGACTGGTAGTCTCCTGCACAGCGCGGCGCGCGGCTGCACCCCAGCGCCGGATCGCCCAGATGTCCGCAGCGGCACGGGTTCATCGCCGCGATCAGTTGCACGCGCGCCGGGAAGGTCACGTGCGCGTTGGCGCGGGCAACGGTGACCTCGCCCGTTTCCAGCGGCTGGCGCAGGGAATCGAGCACGGCGCGCTGAAATTCGGGCAGTTCGTCGAGAAACAATACGCCGAGGTGCGCGAGGCTGACCTCTCCCGGCCGCACCTTGAGACCACCGCCCGTGAGCGCTGCCATCGATGCCGAGTGATGCGGGCTGCGGAATGGCCGGGCGCGGCTGATGCGGCCATCCTCCAGCGTACCTGCGACCGATGCCACCATCGACACCTCCAGCGCCTCGGACGGGGTCAGCTCCGGCAGGATGCCGGGCAGGCATGAGGCCATCAGCGACTTGCCCGCGCCCGGCGGCCCGATCATCAGGAGATTGTGCCCACCGGCAGCGGCGATCTCCAGCGCGCGCTTGGCGGTTTCCTGGCCCTTGACCTGCTTGAGGTCGGCCATGCGGCGCAGAGGCTCTGCCACGCCCTGCGAAGGCTGCGGCAGGCGGTGCTGCCCTTTCAGATGATTGAGCAGGCCGATAAGGTCCGGCGCGGCAATCACGTCAATCCCGCTCGCCCAGCGCGCCTCAGGCCCTTGCGCGGCGGGACAGATCAGGCCCTTGTCCTCGCCACTGGCATGGAGCGCGGCGAGCAGGACGCCCGGTGACGGCAGTACGCGGCCGTCCAACGCCAGCTCTCCCACTGCCACATAGTCGGCGATCTGTTCGAGATCGACCACGCCCATCGCGGCCAGCAAGGCGAGCGCGATCGGCAGATCGTAGTGCGAGCCCTCCTTGGGCAGATCGGCTGGTGACAGGTTCACCGTGATCCGCTTGGGCGGCAGGGCGAGACCGAGTGCGGAAAGCGCCGAGGAAACCCGCTCCCGGCTTTCGCCAACGGCCTTGTCAGGCAGGCCGACCAGCCGGAACGCGGGCAAACCGGGCGCCACCTGGCACTGCACTTCCACCGCGCGCGCCTCGAGCCCGAGATAGGCCACCGTCGACACCAGCGCGACCATCGGTCCTCCACTCCATCCGCAATGCTACGTAGCCTAGCAGGGCCATCGGCTTAGCGGCGGCGGGATGCGGCCATTTTCGAGGCATCCGCAGCCGGTCGCGGGACATGGTGAAGCGATCTTAACCGCGTCCCTTGGCAATTCGGCAATCCGCGCGCGCGGAAAAGGCTGATCATGTTCCGCCGCGCCCTTCTCCCCGCGATACTCGCCATGCTTGCATGCCAGCCGGTGCTGGCGCGCGAGGTGACGACGCGCGAGGTAACGACACGGGCGTGGGTGGAAAACGGCGTCACTTGGACCGAAACGACGGTCGTCGAGGTCGAGGAGCCGGGCTCCGAACGCATTGCCGGACTGCCCCGCGCCGACGTGAAAGGCGTGGCCAGTTTCGGACCGTTCGAAGTGCTGGACGGCAGCCGGGCGGCGCTGGTAGCCGAAACCGACAGCTATTCGCCTGCGGACTTCCAGAAGATGCTCCGCGTCTTCCCCGGCATTCGCATGCTCGAAATGCCGGACTGCCCCGGCACGGTCGACGATCACGCCAACCTTCGCCTTGGCCGGATGATCCGCGCGGCAGGCATCACCACGCTGGTGCCCGAACATGGCTCGGTCCGCTCCGGCGCGGTCGAGCTGTTCCTTGCCGGCGCAAGCCGCAGCGCCGCTCCTGATGCCGAATTCGTCGTCCATTCGTGGATCGACGACGACGGCCACGAGCCCGACGATTTCGCCGCATCCGACCCGGTCAACCGCGCCTATCTCGACTACTACCGCGAGATGGGCCTCGGGCCCGACAAGGCCTCGGCGTTCTACGCGCTGACCAACTCGGTGCCGAACGATCAGGTCCTGACGCTCGGCACCGCCGATCTGGCGCAATACGCGGCGCTGAACTGACCGTCAGTGCGCTGCGCCCCATGACAAGCCAGTGCCGATCTCCACGCCAAGCGGAACGCTGAGCTTCACCGCAGGCTCGGCCGCCGTCGCCATGACCCGCTCGATCACCGGCTTGGCCTTTTCCACATCGCCTTCCGGCAGTTCGAACACGAGTTCGTCGTGGACCTGCAGGAGCATCTTCACGTTGGGCAAGCCTGCTTCGGCCAGAGCCGGCATCATCCGGGCCATCGCCCGCTTGATGATGTCGGCACTGGTGCCCTGGATCGGCGCGTTGATCGCTGCGCGTTCGCTGCCTTGGCGTTCGGCCTGATTCTTCGAGCCGATGCGCGGGAACCACGTCTTGCGCCCGAACAGCGTTTGCGAATAGCCGCATTCGCGCACGCTCTCCAACGTCTCGTGGATATAGCGCTGGATGCCGGGGAAGCGTTCGAAGTAGCGGTCGATCATAGCCTGCGCCTCGTCCGCGCTGACGCCGAGACGCCCGCCAAGGCCCCAGCGGCTGATGCCGTAGAGGATGGCGAAGTTGATCGTCTTGGCCCGCCCGCGCGTATCGCGGTCGACCGTGCCGAACATCTCCATCGCGGTGCGCGCGTGAATGTCCTCGCCAGCAGCGAAGGCTTCCTTCAGCGCGGGCACGTCGGCCATGTGCGCGGCGAGGCGCAGTTCGATCTGGCTGTAGTCCGCGGCCAGCAGCACATTGCCCGGCTCTGCCACGAAGGCATCGCGGATCTGGCGGCCGATCTCGGTGCGAATCGGGATGTTCTGCAGGTTGGGCTCGTTCGACGAGAGGCGTCCGGTCTGCGCACCGACGAGACTGTAGCTGGTGTGCACGCGCCCGGTCTCGGGATTGATCGCGGCTTGCAAAGCATCGGTATATGTGGACTTGAGCTTCGACAACTGGCGCCATTCCAATACCAGAGTCGCCACTTCCGCGCCTTGTGCGGCCAGCCCTTCAAGCACTGACTGGTCGGTGGAGTATTGCCCGGTCTTGCCCTTCTTGCCGCCCTTGTAGCCGAGCTTGTCGAACAGGATCTCGCCCAGTTGCTTGGGACTGCCGATGGTGAAGCTTTGTCCGCACTTTTCGAAGATCACGCCTTCGAGGCGGGCGATCTGCGCGGCAAACTCGGTGGAGAGGCCGGACAACCGCTCACGATCCACCTTGATGCCATTGCGCTCCATCATCGCGACGACCGGCACCAGCGGGCGATCGACCTTCTGGTAGATCCGCATCCCCGCCTCATCGACCAGCCTTGGCTGGAACAGGCGATGCAAACGCCACGTCACGTCGGCGTCCTCTGCGGCATAGCGGGTGGCGTCGGCCAGCGGCACTTCGGCGAAGGAGATCGCCTTCTTGCCGGTGCCGCACAGGTCCTTGAACTTCATCGTCGTGTGCAGCAGGTGCCGCTCGGACAGCTCGTCCATGCCATGCCCGGCAAGCCCGGTCTCGCTGCGCCCGGCATCGAGGCAGAAGCTCATCACCATCGTATCGTCGATCGGCGCGACGTGGACGCCGTGGCGCGCCAGGATGTTGAGGTCATACTTGATGTTCTGGCCGATCTTCAGCACCGCATCGCTTTCCAGCAGCGGCTTCAAGGCTGCGATCGCCTCGGCACGATCAATCTGCACCGGTTTTTCGGCGAACATGTCCGCCCCGCCATGGCCGAGCGGGATGTAGCAAGCGTCGTTCGGCCCCAGCGCAAGGCTTACACCGACCAGGCTGGCGCGCATCGCATCGAGCGCGCTGGTTTCGGTATCGATCGCCACCACGCGCGCTTCGAACGCCCGCGCGATCCACTGCTGCAGCTCGCCCATCGACTGGATGCAGGCATAGGCGCCAAGATCAACCGCAGGCCATGACGGGAGCGACTGCCGGTTGCCCGCAGGTGCCGCCGGGGCGGCCTTGTTCTCGGGCTTGGCAGGGTTGAGCTGCGTCTTCGGACCGGGGCTGCCCTTGCCATCGTCGAGACGGCGCAGCAGGCTGGTGAAGCCGTGTTCCTCCAGAAACGCCGCCAGCGGATCGCGCGGGATCTGGCCCAGGGCAAAGTCCTCGATCGGGATCGGCAGCGGGCAGTCTTCCTTGAGCTGCACCAGCACGCGTGAAAGGCGGGCCATCTCGGCCTGCTCGATCAGGCTCTCGCGCAGCTTGCTGGCCTTCATTGCAGGCGCGGCGGCCAGCGCCGATTCGAGATCGCCGTACTCCTGGATCAGCTTGGTGGCAGTCTTCGGACCGATGCCGCGAATGCCCGGCACGTTGTCGACCGAATCGCCCATCAGCGCCAGCACATCGCCGACTTTCTCGGGCGGCACGCCGAACTTCTCGACCACCTCGGGAATGTCGATGCGCTGGTTCTTCATCGTGTCCAGCATGTCGATGCAGCCCCCGCCCGTGGCGCACTTGCCCACCAGCTGCATCAGATCCTTGTCGGATGAGACGATCGTCACGTCCCAACCGCGCAATGTCGCCGCACGGGCATAGGAAGCGATCAGGTCGTCCGCCTCGAGCGCGTCCTCCTCGATGCATGCCAAGCTGAACGCGCGGGTGGCGTCGCGGATCAGGGGGAACTGCGGGACGAGGTCTTCCGGCGGCGGCGGGCGATTGGCCTTGTACTGGTCATAAAGGTCGTTGCGGAACGAGGTGCCGGCCTTGTCGAGAATGACGGCAAGGTGCGTCGGGCCATCGGCCTTGTGCAGGTCCTCGGCCAGTTTCCACAGCATCGTGGTGTAACCATAGACCGCGCCGACCGGCGTCCCTTGCGGATTCGTCAGCGGCGGCAGGCGGTGATAGGCGCGGAAGATATAGGCCGAACCGTCGACCAGATAGAGATGCTGCTTTTCGTTCATCGGGGAGTGTTAGCAGGGCGGGATGCCTGCGTCATCGCCTTGCGACAGGGTTGGCGACACTCAATCCAGCGCAAGCAGGCCTCGGCTCAACGCACGGAAATCGGGCAAAAAAAAGGCGGTTCGGCCCAAACCCGGGCTAAACTGTGACACAATGCATACGTCTTGTGCTTGCAACGCGATGAATTGCCGATTAATTGGGTCGCGAAGTCTACCGCTTGAGTAGGCTTTGCGGCGGGCTGCTTGCCCGGCGCTGGTCACTTCAATCCAGGGATTGTAACGCATGCGCAAGCTCATCCTCGCCGCTGTCGCCGGCACCGCCTTCGCTCTCGCTGGCTGCTCGGAAAAGCCGGCTGCTGAAGCCACCGAAACCGCTGCTGCTTCGGAAGCTGCTTCGGAAATGGCTGCTGACGCTTCGGCTCCTGCTGCCGACGCTTCGGCTGAAGCGAGCGAAGCTGCTTCGATGTAATCCGCGCCCGCAAGGGCAGGTTACATGAGATAGAAGGGGCGTGGTCTTCGGACCGCGCCCCTTTCTCTTTGCCGCGCGCCAGCAGGTGACGCGCAATAAAACGGGGGCGGCAAGATCACCTTGCCGCCCCCCCCCGTTTACGTGTGAGGTAAGGTCGTCCGGCCTCAGCGGCGGCGTACGAGGTCCTGCGTGCTTTTGGCCATCGGCGTGCTGTAGCCGTCATAGATCGTGCGCATCATCCGCGCGATCAGGCCGGCGTGAGCCGTGTGGCCTTCCGGGCCGGTCACGAAGAATACAACAGCAAGGTGCCGGCCATCAGGCAGTCGCACGATGCCGACATCGTCCGTCACTCCAAACAGCGTGCCGGTCTTGTGGGCAACAAGCGTCCCCACTGGCAAGCCTGCGCGAATCCGGTTCTTGCCCGTGCTCGTCCGCGTCATCGTATCGAGCAGCACGGCACGGCTTTCAGGGCTCAGGGCGTCGCCGCGATCGATGGCGGCAAGCAGCGCCAGCATGGCGCGCGGCGTGCTGGACGTGCGCACATCGATCACCCGCGCGGCGTCGACCTTGCCGTCATCGCGAACGAGGGTTGCCATCGTATGGTCAAGTCGCTGACCGGTAATACCCTTGGACGTGAGCCAGCGATTGACCTTGTCATAACCGCCCACCGCCTGGATCAAGCCGTCGGTAGCTTCGTTATGGCTGCGCGTGATGGAAAGCTCCATCAGGCTCTGCGCGGTCATGATCTGGCCTGAGCGGAGTGGCGCTTCGGCACTGCGTGCTCCGGTTTCGCGCACCGGCATCATCATCGGGAACTGCTGGTCGAGCCGTGCCGCCCCCTTCTCCACCAGATCGAGGAAGGTTGCCGCAACCGCGATCTTTGCAGTGCTGGCCATCGGGAACGGCATGTCGGCGTTGACGAAAATCTGGCCGCCACCGTCAAGGTCCATCGCGGCAACGCCAATGCGTCCACGCCCTTCTGCAGCTATCGCGGCGACCTGCTGCTGGATCGCCTGATCGCGCTGATCCTGCAGCGAAACCGTGGCGCGGCTCTGCACCGCGGGCACCGTGGCAACCAGCGCAGGGGCTGCGACCATCAATGCGGCGATGATTCGTGCGGTGCGGAACTTCATGCCTTGTTGTACCCCGACCCCGGTTTATCCGTCTTTAACATAAGTGTCGCGTTGTGATTCTAAGGCAAAGTGCCTTTCGGACCATCTCGGCGCATCCCTCGTGCGGATGGGCGCATCATGCGGGAACCAATTGCACGCACTGATTCGCGCTGGACTTTAACCGATCGGTTAAGGATAGTGCCTCCAACCGGCAGGCAAAGCCGGAAGTGGAGAGGCAATGGAAACGCTGCTCGAAGCGGTCATGGCAAGGGCTGGCCATGCTGGCGATATTTCCGGCCTGCAGCGCCTGTCCGGCGGTGCGAACATGGAATCCTGGGCGTTTGCCTGCGGGGATGACCGGTTCGTATTGCGCCGGGCGCCCTCTGCAGAATGGATCGCGGCGCGTTCGCTGGGGATGGATGGCGAAGCCGAACTGATCAGGCAGGCTCACGCCTCCGGTGTCAAAGCGCCGGAAGTCCTTGCCGAACTCACAAGCGCTGACGGCCTTGGCATCGGCTTCATCATGCGCTGCCTTCCGGGCACGGCCGACCCCGAGCATGCGCTTTCGTCTCCACCGGAACTTGCTTCTGATCTTGCAGCGGCCATGGCAGGCATTCACGCGCTTTCGCCCGAAGACCTGCCTTTCCTTCCGGTGCTGGACCCTGCCGAAGGCGTGGAGGGGCTCGTCCGTCAGTTCGAAGATGCTGGTGGCGACCGTCCGGTCATTGCGCTGGGCCTCGCTTGGCTTCGCAGCAACCTGCCTGCGCCGACATCCCCAGTCGTCGTCCATGGCGATTTCCGCATCGGCAACCTCATGGTTGACGCAGGCCGCCTGTCCGGCGTGCTCGACTGGGAACTGGCCCACATCGGCGATGGGCATGAGGACCTGGCCTACGGCTGCATGACGGTGTGGCGGTTCGGCAGGCTCGACAAGCAAGGGTTCGGCCTGACCGATGTGGCCACGCTGGCCCGCGCTTACGAGGACGCCGGCGGTGAGCCGTTCGATCCGGCCCGCTTCCGCTTCTGGCTGGTCTATCGGACAGTGTGGTGGGCACTTGGCTGCCTGTCGATGGGGCAATCATGGCGATCCGGCACAGATCGATCGCTGGAACGGGTCGTCGTCGCCCGCCGCTGCGCGGAACAGGAGCTAGACCTGCTCTTGCTGCTCGAAAGCGAAGCCCCGGAGGCAGAACGCGAGCGCCTCCTCCCCGCCGCGCCGCTGCCGGCACCCGAAAGCCGGGGCGAGCCAACGGCAACGGAAGTCCTGACCGCCGTTTCCGAATGGCTCGCCGCCACGGTCAAGGGCAAGCTCGAGGGGCGCGAGCGTTGGGAACTGGCCGTCGCCCAGAATGCGCTCGGCATCGTCCGCCGCGAACTGGCCGGGCGTGCCGACCCCGCGGACAAGCGCCTTGCCGAGGACATTCTCGCCGGGCGCCAGTCGCTCGCAACGGCAGGACTTCTTGCCACGCTCCGTTCTCGCACCCTGTCCACCCTTTCCGCCGACATGCCCAAGTACCCCGCGCTCGCGCCCGCCCGCGCCCTCTGGAGCCAAGCCTGATGGACTTCGACTTACCCCAGGACCTCGTTGCCTATATCGCCGAACTCGACGCCTTCATCGATGCCGAGATCAAGCCGCTCGAACAGGCGGACGACAACATCCGCTTCTTCGATCACCGCCGCGAATGGGCCCGCACCGATTTCGAAAGCGGCGGTCTGCCGCGGCATGAATGGGAAGAACTGCTGGTGGAGGCCACCCGCCGTGCCGATGCAGCCGGGCATTGGCGGTTCTCCGCGCCGAAGAAGTACGGCGGCAAGGACGGCAAGAACCTGTGGATGGCGGTGATCCGCGACCACTTCGCCGCCAAGGGTCTGGGGCTGCACAACGACCTGCAGAACGAACACTCGATCGTCGGCAACTTCCCGTTCGTGAACATGTTCGAACACTTTGGCACGCCCGAACAGCAGCAAGAGTTCATCAATGGCGGCTTTGCCCGCACCCGCCGCACCGCCTTCGGCCTCACCGAGCCCAACCATGGCTCCGACGCCACGCACATGGAAACCCGCGCCGTGCCGGAAACGCGCGATGGGGTGCCGGGCTGGCGCATCGATGGCGAGAAGATGTGGACCACGGGCATGCATGTCGCCACCCACTGCGCCACTTTCGCCCGCACCAGTGGCGAGCACGGCGATGCGCGCGGCATCACCTGCTTTCTCGTGCCCAACCCCACCGAAGGCCTCGTGATCGAGGAGTACCTGTGGACCTTCAACATGCCGACCGACCACCCGCGCGTGTCGTTCACCAACGTCTGGGTGCCGGACAGCGCGATCCTCGGCCCCATCGGCGGCGGGCTCGCCATTGCGCAGAGCTTCGTTCACCAGAACCGCATCCGCCAGGCGGCATCATCGCTTGGCGCCGCGACGTTCTGCGTCGAGGAATCGGTGCGCTATGCGCGCGAACGCAAGCCCTTCGGCGAGGAACTTGCCCGCAATCAGGCCATCCAGTTCCCACTGGTGGAACTTGCCACGCAGTGCGAGATGCTGCGCCTGCTGATCCGGAAGACGGCATGGGAAATGGACCGCCTCGAGGCCGAAGAGGGCGGCCACAAGCGCATCGAGCGTGAACTGTCCGACAAGGTATCGATGTGCAATTACTGGGCGAACCGGCTGGTCTGCGAAGCTGCCGACCGTGCCATGCAGGTCCACGGCGGCATCGGCTATTCGCGCCACAAGCCGTTCGAACACATCTTCCGGCATCATCGCCGCTACCGCATCACCGAAGGTGCGGAAGAAATCCAGATGCGGAAAGTCGGCGCCTTCCTGTTCGGCTATCTCGGGCCGAGGAAGGGCCGGCTCTGACAGGCGGGGGAGTCGTCATCGGCTCCCCCGACCAGCAATTCAGGCCAGCGCCGCCTTGAGATCGTGGACGAGGTCGGTGCGCTCCCACGGGAAGAAGTCGCCCTCGGCCTTGCGCCCGAAGTGACCATAGGCCGCGGTCGGCTGGTAGATCGGCTTGTTGAGGCCCAGGTGCGTGCGGATCGAACGCGGGGTGAGGCCGCCAAGCTTGGCAATGCCGAGGATGGCCTGCTCGATCTTGTCGTCGCCGACGGTGCCGGTGTCATGCGTGTCGACATAGAGCGACAGCGGCTTCGACACGCCGATGGCATAGGCGATCTGGATCGTGCAGCGCGTGGCGAGCCCTGCTGCGACCACGTTCTTGGCAAGGTAGCGGGTGATGTAGGCGGCCGAACGATCAACCTTGGTCGGGTCCTTGCCCGAGAACGCGCCGCCGCCGTGGGGAGCCGCACCGCCATAGGTGTCGACGATGATCTTGCGGCCGGTCAGGCCAGCGTCGCCGTCGGGGCCGCCGATCTCGAAGCTGCCGGTCGGGTTGATGAAGTATTCGGTCTCGCGCAGCAGCACCGGCGGGATCACGTCGGCAATCACGCCTTTCACATAGGCTGCGAGCTCGGCCTGCTTGGCCGGGTCGTTCTCGTCGTAACCCGCCTTGTGCTGGGTCGAGACGACGATCGCCGTGGCCGCAACCGGCAGCGAACCTTCATAGCGCAACGTGACCTGGCTCTTGGCATCGGGTTCGAGGAACGGCGCAGCGCCCGAGTGGCGATCGGCGGCCATGCGCTCGAGAATCTTGTGGCTGTAGTAGAGCGTGGCGGGCATCAGGCCGGGCGTCTCGTCGGTGGCATAGCCGAACATGATGCCCTGGTCACCGGCGCCTTCGTCCTTGTTCTCGCCAGCATCGACGCCCTGCGCGATGTGCGCCGACTGGCCGTGCAGGCGGTTGATGAGCTCGAACTTCTTCCAATGGAAGCCGTCCTGCGCATAACCGATGCGCTTCACCGTCTCGCGCACGGTCCGCTCGATCTCATCCTGCGCGCCCGGTGCCCATTCACCGTTCTCGTACACGCCCTTGCAGCGGATTTCACCGGCAAGCACGACAAGCTGCGTGGTCGTCAGTGTTTCGCAGGCGATGCGCGCTTCGGGGTCTTTCGACAGGAACAAGTCGACGATCGCGTCGCTGATCTGATCGGAAACCTTGTCCGGATGGCCTTCGGATACGGATTCGGAAGTGAACAGGTAATCGGTGCGCATCGAGAGTCCTATGCCAAAAGGGCCTGTGCTGTTAGGCAAGCAATATAAAGAAAGCTTTATGTCCCAGACCGCTTAGCGTTTCCGCGTGGCGCTTGCAACAAGCGCAACGAAAAGAAGCGCTACTGCCCACAAAAGGCCGAGCATGTTCCCGGTGCGCGCAAACAGCGTCGGCGCGTGGGGTGGCGGCACCTTGCCGTCGAGGCGCCCGGCGCGATGCTGCGGCACGAACTGCCGGACAACGCCATCGGCATCCACCACCGCCGAGATGCCCGTCGTCGTGGCTCTCAAGACCGGCAAGCCCTCTTCGATTGCCCGCATCCGCGCCTGCGCCAGATGCTGCGGTGGCCCCCAGGCGCCGAACCAGCCGTCATTGGACGGATTGAACAGGTAATCCGGCCGATGCCCGCGATCCACCACCTGCCCGGAAAAGATGATCTCATAGCAGATCTGCACCCCGGCCTTGCCGTAAGCGCCAAGATCGAGCGTGCGCGCCCCCGGCCCTGCAAAGAAGTCGAGGCTGCCCGCCACCAGCCGTGAAAGGCCGATAGGTTCGAGGACAGAGCGCATCGGCAGGTACTCGCCATAGGGCACCAGGTGCGCCTTGGCATAGGACCCTCGGATCGCTCCGGCCGAATCCACCGCGGTCACCACATTCCAGGCACCCGCGACCTTGCGCCCCTCCATGGCAAGATCGGTCGTTCCGGTCAGCAGCAAGCCCCCTTTGCCGGCGACCCGACCGAGCCGTTCGCGCGCAAGCAGCGGATCACCGGCATAGGTCGTCTCGTCGTACCAGAACTGCGCATAGCCCTCGCGCAGGAAGTCAGGCACGCCGCTCTCCGGCCAGAGCAACAAGCGGTTCTCGCCGGGCTTGCGGGCCAGCGACAGCGCCGCCGTCTTCTGGAACTGGTTCTCGAAATTGGCGGGATCGTTGAGCAGGTCCTGCCGCACGTCCGGCTGGACCAGCGTGAACGGCAATGTCCCTTCCAGCCGCTCGCCATGCAAAGGCAGAACCATCAACAGCGCCGGCCCGAGGGCATAGGCCCCTGCTGCCCATTTCTGCCCCTGCCGCCACGCGCGCAGGGCGAACAGCCACCACCCCGCCAGCAGCACGACGAGGCCCGAAAGCGCATATGTCCCGGTCCACTGTGCCGCCAGCGCCAGGCCGGGACGATCGAAACCGCCCAGCGTCACCATCGCCAGCGGATTCCACGCAAACCCTGTGAACATCCACGAGCGCAGCCATTCAGACACGATCCACGCCGCGGCAAAGGCTGGCAGGAGCATGGCCCGCCGCGTGTGCGCCAGCCACCAGCCGCCCCATGTCGCCAAGGCCGGAAATACCGCGAGATAGAGCGCGAGCAGGACCACCGCGATCCAGCCAAGCCAGGTCGGCATTTCCGCCTGATAGGTGAAAGCCGTTGCAATCCAGCCATTGCCGACAGTGAAGTGCCCGACGCCGAACAGCCATCCGGTGAGCAGCGCCTGCCGCCAGGTCTTCACCACGTGCAGGCGATGGATCAGGAATGCAAAGGCGGCCAGCGTCAGCGGCCACAGGCCCAAAGGCTGAAAGCCGCAGGCAGCAAGGCCACCAGCGGCAATGGTCAGCAAGCTGTCACGCGAAGGAAGGCGAGAGGAAAAGCGGGAAGCTGTCATGCCTCCCTGCTATGGGGTGCGCCGGGAGAGACCGCAAGCGGCCCGTCCCGGCATCACCAATCAGCCCTCTGCAGGCTCGGTCGCTTCGGCGACCGGAGTCTTGCGCGGGCGGCCGCGCTTCTTGGGTGCAGGAGCAGCAACTTCTTCGACAACCACCTCTGCCGCCGGTGCTGCAGCAGGAGCAGGCTCGGCCTCGACCTTGGCGCTGATCGACGGCGGCAGGAACGAGGCATCCAGCGTCGCCGGTGCTTCGTCAGCCGCAGCCTTGGCGCCGCGCGGACGACGCTCGGTGCGCGGGCGAAGCCCACGTGTAGCGCGCGTCACGAACGGATTGTCGTTGGCGTCGGCAATCGGCTCGCCTTCGATGGCGGGAACACCCTCGCCGGGCAGAGCCTCGGCAGGTGCCGCCTCAGCTTCGGCATCGCGGCTGCGATTGCGCTCGAACCGGCGCGTGCCCTCACGACGGGCGCCACGCTCTTCGGAACCACGATCATCGCGCTGCCGATCTTCACGCTGCCGATCATCACGCGGGCGGTCGTCACGCGGGCGGTCGTCACGCGGGCGGTCGTCACGTTGGCGATCCTCGCGATCACGGCGACCTTCATAACGGTCACCGCGATCCTGGCGTTCACCACGATCCTGGCGTTCGCCGCGATCCTGGCGGTCTTCGCGGTCCTCACGCTCGCGCCGGGTCGAGACCGGGCGGTCGAACGCGGGGAAATCACCCTCGACGCTGAATTCGTCCGCACCTTCCTCGGCGTCCTGCTCCTGCCAGCGCTCACCGCCGTTCTGGCGGGCACGCTGCTCTTCCTGGCGGACGCGGGTGTCGGCGATCACGCGGAAATAGTGGTCGGCAAACTGCAGGTAGTATTCGGCCTGCACGCGGTCGCCATTCAGATGGGCGTCCTGCGCGAGCTTGCGATACTTCTCCAGCATCTGGGGCGCATTGCCCCGCGCGCGGCTGTCGATCCGGTTGAGCTGCTGACCACCGTTCTGGGGGCGACCGTTGTTGCCCCGGCCGCGACGGCGGTTGTTACCACGATTGTTATTCAACTCAGGCACTTCCTTAAATGGGGCGGCCTCTCGTAAAGCTTGAGCAACCCGTAATGCCGCGCAACCCTCCGCCACCGGTTCGCGTCATGCGAATCGGGGTTCCCAGCATCTGCTTTCGTCCCGACCCCTTTGGCCGATATTCCCTGCAAATGGTGGATTTGGCCGGGACGGGAAGCCTTCGTCCGTCCCCTGCCTAAAAACACAATTAGTGCCCCGCAGGTCCCTTGCCAAGAGGAATATTGGCAGAAACCGCCATTTCGACCGCCCTTTTTCGCCCCCCCAGATCGCAATGGACCCGCGTGGACATTCCGGCAGCGCGCGCAATGCCTGAAACGGCGTCGGCCTGCGTCCAGCCGATCTCGACGATGGCGATGCCCCGTTCGGTCAGCAACTCCGGAAGCTGCGGCACCAGAATCCGGTAATCATCCAGTCCGTCAGGGCCAGAAAACAGCGCAGAGGCGGGTTCGTGCTGGCGAACCGACGCATCGAGTTCTGCCTCGTCCTCGACATAAGGCGGGTTCGAAAGGACCAGGTCGAACTTTCCCAGCCCTTGCGCCCAATCCGTCTGCGTCCAGTCGCCCTCCAGAACGCGCGCAGACGGCGCATGGCGTTCGGCATTGGCCTTGGCCACGGCTAGGGCTTCGGGAGAGCGCTCGATCGCGATGCCTTCAGCCTGCGGCCATAGCGACAGCGCCGCCAGCAGCAGCGCTCCCGAGCCCGTCCCGAGATCGAGGATCCGCACAGGTGGCGCCGTGCCGGAAAAGGCTTCGCGCGCCGCCTCCACCAGCGTTTCGGTATCGCCGCGCGGGATCAGCACCGCCGGACTGACCGCCAGTTCCAGCCCATAGAATTCGGCGCTGCCGGTAATGTAGGCAACCGGTTCATGCCACATTCGTCGCTCGACCAGAGCAGCGAAGCCATCGGGCACGGCGCCCGCCATGTGCCGCAGCAACAGGTCCGTCCGCGAGCACCCCAGCGCATGCGCCATCAGCACTTCGGCATCGAGCCGCGCGGTGTCCGACGTGGCGGAAAGCTGGTCGGCGGCAGCGCGCAGGGCCTCGGCAACCTTCACTTGGCGCTGCTACCCATCCAGCGCCGCCAGCCGCTTTGACTGGTCCTCGGCGATCAGCGCGTCGATCAGTTCCGCAAGGCCCGGTCCTTCGAGAATTTCGGGCAGACGGTGCAGCGTCAGGTTGATGCGGTGGTCGGTCACCCGGCCTTGCGGAAAATTGTAGGTGCGGATGCGCTCGGAGCGGTCGCCCGATCCAACCATGGCCTTGCGCGCTTCGGCCTCTTCGCCCTGGGCGGCATCGCGCTGCGCCTCGAACAGGCGGGCGCGCAGCACCTGCATCGCCTTGTCCTTGTTCTTGTGCTGGCTGCGCCCGTCCTGGCAGGTGACGACCGTGCCGGTCGGCAGGTGGGTAATGCGCACGGCGGAATCGGTCGTATTCACATGCTGCCCGCCCGCGCCGCTGGCCCGGTAGACGTCGATCTTGAGGTCCTTGTCCTCGATCCGCACATCAACTTCGTCGGGCTCGGGCAGCACGGCAACCGTCGCCGCGGAAGTGTGGATGCGCCCGCCGCTCTCCGTAACCGGCACGCGCTGCACGCGGTGGACGCCGCTTTCGAACTTGAGCTTGGCGAAGACGCCGCTGCCGGTGACGTTGGCGACCACTTCCTTGTACCCGCCCAGGTCGTTGGCGTTGACCGACACGACCTCGACCCGCCAGCCCTGCTCGGCGGCATAGCGCTCGTACATGCGGTACAGGTCCGCCGCGAACAGCGCCGCCTCGTCGCCCCCGGTGCCGGCGCGGATTTCGAGCATCGCGGGGCGGCTGTCCGCAGCATCACGCGGCAGCATGGCCACGGCGAGGCGGTGCTCGGCCTCCGGAAGTTCGGCATTGATCCGCCGCAGTTCCTCGTCCGCCAGTTCGCGCATGTCGGGATCGTCCAGCGTAGCAAGGCTGACCAGTTCAGCGCGCATGTCCGCAATCTCGCGGGCCACGCGGGCGACCGGTTCCAGCTCGGCATAGTCCCGGCTGGCGGCAATGAACTCCGCCCCCTCCAGCGTACCCGAAGCCAGCCGCGCCTCAAGCTCGGCAAAGCGATTGGCGATCTGGGCAAGGCGGGCTTCGGAAACGCTCATGCGCCCACCCTCACGTCGTCATGCTGAACTCGTTTCAGCATCCAACCCTCCGCAAACACCGTCCGTGGATGGGTAGAGATTGACCCAGAAACAGGTTCAGGGTGACGGAGTTTGCGCAGCGCAGACACAGCCAGCAACTAGGACCGTGCCTGATAGCTTTGAACGGTTGCTTCAAGCGCCATGCCGAACACCTCGTTACCCCGGTTCTTGGTTCGGCGCTCAATCTTTCCGTCCTGCACAACCAAGGAAATGATGCTCTTGGGATCGGACTTTACCGCTTTGTCGTAGCGCTTACGGGGCGAACCCGTTGCCACCAGTTCAGTTGCGAAGCCTCCCCTACGCAAGAACGCGCAGATTGCATGTCCATCCAAGAGTGCTTTGTCGTCCTCGACCACGACAATGACGTCGGCCTTGGCCTCGCCCTTATCCCCCACCAGCATCGCCAGCCGCTCGATCCCGGCCGCCCAGCCCACCGCCGGTGTCGCCGCGCCGCCCAGCGCTTCCATCAAGCCATCATAGCGGCCGCCGCCGAGCACGGTGCCCTGCGCGCCCAGCCGGTCGGTCACGAACTCGAACGCGGTGTGGCGGTAATAGTCCAACCCGCGCACCAGAGTCGGCGCGCGGGTCCAGCTGACACCGGCCGCGTCAAGGCCCGAGGTGACCTTCGCGAAGAAGTCCTGCGCTTCGCTCGAAAGGTAGTCGTCGATCTTGGGCGCGTCGGCGGTGAAGACCTTGTCGCGGGGGTCCTTGCTGTCGAGAATCCGCAGCGGATTCTTGGCCAGCCGCTCCTGAGAGTCCTCGGAGAGTTGGTCCTTTGCCCCCATGAAGTATGCCACGAGTTGGGAACGCCACTTCTCGCGGCTTTCGGCATCGCCCAGCGTGTTGAGCTGTAGCGTCACGCCGTCCGCGATGCCCAGCTCTTTCAGCAATTGGTCAGCCATTACAAGCAGTTCGACATCCGCCTGCGGCTCGCCCGCGCCGATGATCTCGGCGTCGATCTGGTGGAACTGGCGGTAGCGGCCCTTTTGCGGACGCTCGTAGCGGAACAGCGGCCCATGCGTCGCAACCTTCAGGGGCGCATACTGCTGCCAGCCATCGGTGATGAAGGCGCGCGCGATTCCGGCGGTGAATTCGGGCCGCAGCGTCAGCGATTCCCCGCCGCGATCCTCGAAAGAGTACATTTCCTTCGACACGACGTCGGTGGTCTCGCCCAAGGACCGGCTGAAAACCGCCGTCTTTTCAAACACCGGCATTTCCACGCGGCGGAAGCGGTAGAGCTTGCGCACGCGCTCGAACGTCTCGACGACGAAGGCAAAAGCCTCGGCATCGGGGCCGAAGATGTCCTGGGTGCCACGAATAGGCTGCGGTGTCTGCGTGCTCATGGGCGCGCGATTAGCCCGAAAGCGGCAAAACGGGAAGGCCTGCGAAAAAGGCGCTGCGTAATGGTTGCGGATGCGACTTCTTCGGGCCATGAACGTGTGCCATGAAGACAAAGCTCGCGGTCGCCCCGCTCCTCCTCGCCCTTTCCGTGTCAACTCAGGCGCTTGCCGCCAACTCCGCGCCGATGGCGGTGCCGATCCAGCAGACCGTGCCGGACGCGCAGGACATCGCCTATCCAGGCGTCATGACGCTCGATATCGACGCGACCGACGTGGCGCGCGGCGATTACAAGGTGACGCAGACGATCCCGGTCGCCTCGGGTGCCAAGGAACTGATCCTGCTCTACCCGCAGTGGCTGCCCGGCAACCATGGACCGCGCGGGCCGCTTTCCGAACTCGTCGGCGTGCAGTTCTTCGTCGATGGCAAGCCGGTGGAATGGAAGCGTGACCGGGTCGAGGTCTATGCCTTCCACGTGATGCTGCCCGCAGGCGCAAAGGAAGTCGTCGCCAAGCTGATCCACACCTCGCCGCTGCAGAGCGCCGAAGGGCGCATCACGATGACGCCGGAAATGCTCAACCTGCAGTGGGAAAAGATGAGCCTCTATCCTGCGGGCCACTACGTCCGCCGCATCCGCGTGAAGCCGACCGTCACGCTGCCGCAGGGCTGGACGCCCGCCACTGCGCTCGACGGCATGAGCATGGCCGGCAACCGCGTGACCTGGGCCGAGACCGACTACGAAACGCTGGTCGATTCGCCGATCTTCGCCGGCAAGTATTTCAGGAAGTGGGACCTTGGGCAGAACGTCACGCTCAACGTCGTCGCCGACAAGGCGGAACAGCTCGAAGCCAAGCCCGAGCATATCGCCGCCCACAGCGCGCTGGTGCAAGAAGCGAAGCTGGCGTTCGGCGCCAACCACTTCGATCACTACGATTTCCTGCTCGCCCTGTCGGACAAGATCGGGGGAATCGGCCTTGAGCATCATCGTTCGAGCGAGAACCAGCTTGAGCCGGAGGCCTTTACCCAGTGGGACAAGCAGGAGTGGGACCGCAACCTGCTTCCGCATGAATATGCGCACTCATGGTCGGGCAAGTTCCGCCG
The DNA here is from genome assembly GCF_012641315.1 of Novosphingobium sp. ERW19. NCBI lineage: Bacteria > Pseudomonadati > Pseudomonadota > Alphaproteobacteria > Sphingomonadales > Sphingomonadaceae > Novosphingobium > Novosphingobium sp. ERW19. Next base: position 65,535 of record NZ_JABAIC010000010.1, on the reverse strand, counting down.
CCCGGCGCGCCTGTGGACGCCCGATTATCGCCAGCCGATGCAGGGCGACCTGCTGTGGACCTACGAAGGCCAGGACCAGTTCTGGGGCGCAGTCCTCGCCGCGCGTTCGGGCATGCAGGGCAAGGACACCGTGCTGGGCATGCTGGCGGCATGGGCGGGTGGCTTCACGCAGCAACCGGGCCGCGACTGGCGCTCGGTCGAGGATACAGGCTTCGATCCGGTCTTCGCCTCGCGCAAGCCGAAGCCCTATTCCTCGCTCGCCCGCAACGAGGACTACTACACCGAAGGCGCGCTGGTCTGGCTCGAGATCGACCAGATCCTGCGTGAAGGCACCGGCGGCAAGAAGTCGATCGACGATTTCGCCAAGGCCTTCTTCGGCATGAACCCGGGCGACTACGGCCAGATCCCGTTCGAGGTGGACGAGATCGTGACCAAGCTCAACGCGCTCTACCCCTATGACTGGGCCAAGCTGATCGACACCCGCATCAACCAGCCGGGCCAGCCCGCGCCGCTGAACGGCATCGAAAAGGGCGGCTACAAGCTGGTCTGGAAGGAAGAGCCCAATCCCTACATGAAGGCCGCGATGGACTTCGGCAAGGGCCTGAGCCTTGCCAACTCGGTCGGCATCTCGCTCGACAAGGATGGCAAGGTCACCGGCACCCGCTGGGACAGCCCGGCCTTCAACGCCGGCATCGTCACGGGCACGCAGATCATGGCAATCAATGGCACGGCCTACAGCGCCGATGACATGAAGAAGGCGATCACCGCGGCCAAGGGCGAAAAGGGCGCGCCACTGGAACTGCTGGTCAAGCGCGGCAGCCGGTTCGAGACGATCAAGCTCGATTACAAGGACGGCCTGCGTTACCCGTGGCTCGAGCGTGTTGCCCCGGGCAAGGCGCCGACCGGGCTCGATCTGCTGCTGACGCCGAAGCGTCCGGGCGCGGCTGCGGCGAAGAAGAAGTAAGCCTGTGAAACGTGGCGGCGTCACGCTGGGGAACCGGCTGGCGCCGCCGCGCTTCGTCCTGTTTCTCGTGCTGCTACTGGCCGCTTTCTTCGGCTACTGGCAAATCCCTGGCGCAAACCGGACCGCCGATGCCGCAGCATTGAGCTTCGACCTGGCAGCGGCTGTCTTCCTGCTTTCCCTGCTACCGCTGTTGCGGGACAGCGACGTGACGCAAATGCGCGCCCATGCAGCCGCGAACGACGCCAATCGCGTGCTGGTGCTGGCGATCACCACGATCGTGACCATGGTCGTCCTTGCCGCAATTTCCGGCGAGCTGCCCGGTGCCTCGGGCGGCGACAGGGTGGCGATGGTCAAACTGGTCGGCACGCTGCTGCTGACCTGGCTGTTCGCCAACTCGGTCTATGCCCTGCACTACGCACACTTGTTCTACACCAGCCGCGATGGCAAGGATGCCGGCGGGATCGACTTTCCGGGCACGAAAACGCCCGACTATCTGGACTTTGCCTACTTCAGCTTCACGCTGGGCATGACCTTCCAGACATCGGACACCGAGATCACCAGCAAGACGGTGCGCCGCATCGCCACCCTGCATTCCTTCGCGGCGTTCGTGTTCAACATCGGCGTGATTGCGTTCACGATAAACGCCCTCGGCTAAGCGTTACTCCATAAGTCTTGTTGCGGTGCAAAAGCGGCTTCGCTAGGGGCGGCGCATCCTCTCCACCCAACGAACAGGGCCAAAGATGCGCATCGACATGATTCCCACCGGTGACAATCCGCCGGAAAGCCTCAACGTCATCATCGAGGTTCCGGTCGGCGGCGAGCCGGTCAAGTACGAATTCGACAAGGCATCGGGCGCGCTGTTCGTTGACCGTATCCTGCACACGCCGATGCGCTACCCCGCCAACTACGGCTTCGTGCCGCACACCCTCTCACCCGACGGTGACCCGCTCGACGCGCTGGTGATCGCGCGCTCGCCCTTTCTTGCAGGCTCGGTCGTCCGCGCCCGTCCCATCGCCGTGCTCAACCTTGAGGACGAACACGGCGGAGACGAGAAGCTGGTCTGCGTGCCGGTCGATTCGACCTTCCCGTACTATTCGGACGTGAAGGAACGCGACGATCTACCGGAAATCGTGATGCAGCAGATCGAACACTTCTTCACCCACTACAAGGACCTGGAAAAGGACAAGTGGGTGCGCGTTGGCACCTGGGGCGGCGCTGACGACGCCAGGCGCATCACGATCGAAGCGATCGAACGCGCAAAGTCAGCCAAGGGCTGAACTTTCGCCTCTGCGAATGAATGAGGGCGCGGGGTCGGCGGACCTTGCGCCCTCTTTCGTTTCAATCGCCCGCAACGCTCATGCCGTCGACCCGCAGGGTGGGCGTATCGATACCGCGATAGACGTCGAGATCGTTCGCCGCAGTCAATGCCGCGAACATGTCGATGAGGCTTCCCGCCACGGTGAATTCCGCAATCGGTCCGGCCAGCTCACCGTTCACGATGCGGAAGCCGGAAGCCCCGCGGCTGTAGTCGCCGGTCACGCCGTTGACGCCCTGCCCGATCAGTTCGGTGACATAGACGCCATCGGCGATGTCGGCCATCAGCTGGGCAGGCGTAATGGTGCCGGCTTCGAGCACGACATTGCTGGACGTCACGTGTGGCGCACCCGAAGATCCACGCGAGGCATGGCCGGTCGGCATTGCCCCCAGCTGGCGCGCGGCGGCCGAATCCATGAGCCAGCCGGTCAACTGCCCGGCATCGATCAGCTTGCGCGGCGCGGTTGGCAGCCCTTCTCCGTCAAACGGGCGCGAGCGCATGCCGCGTAGCGCCAGCGGATTGTCGGAGATGGTGATTGCACTGTCGAACAGCTTCTGGCCGTCGCGATCGAGCAGGAAGCTGGCGCGACGGGCAATCGAGGCCCCGCTCATCGCTCCCAGCAGGTGGCCGACCAGAGTATTGGCGACGCGCGGGTCGAACACGACCGGCATCGGGCCGGATTTGACCCGTCCCGGGTTCAGGCGACGTACGGCTCGCTCGCCGGCTTCGCGGCCGATCTCGGCAGGGCCTTTGAGGTCAGCGGCATGGCGGGTGCTGCGCCAGGAGTAATCGCGCTGCATGTTGCCGCCCTCGCCCGCGACGACGCTTGCCGAGATGCTGTGGCTGGATGCAGCGTAGGCACCGGAGAAGCCGTGGCTGGTGGCGAGCGCGAACAGCCCTCGCCCAGCGCTGGCCCCGCCGCCCTCGCTGTTGGTCACGCCGGGGATGGCACGGGCGGCTTCTTCGGCTTCCTCCGCCAGACGGCGAAGGTCTGCCGGGCTGCGCTCGGTCCCGTCATCAAGATCGAGGTCGGGCGCAAGGCCCTGGAGCAGCAGCTCTTCGGGGGCGAGCCCTGCGAACTTGTCGGCCGGGGCGAGCCGGGCCATGGCAACGGCGCGGCTGGCGAGCTCATCGAGCGCAGTGTCGCCAAGATCGGTCGAGCCGATCGAAGCAGATGCCCCCCCGACAAAGACGCGCAGGCCGATGTTCTCGGATTCGGACCGCTCGACGTCCTCGAGCGCACCAAGCCGCACCGAGACCGATTCAGAAGCGTTGCCGAGATAGACTGCATCGCCTGCATCGGCCCCCGCACGGCGCGCGCGCGCGATCAGCGCTTCGCAGCGCTCCTGGGCTTCGGCGGGTGACAGCATGAACAGACCTTTTCGCAAGCGGGAAGGCTGCGGGGTCTAGCGCCCTCAACGGGCGGGGGCAATCGATAGGTCAGGAAGCCGGCTTCGGTTCAGAAGACTGCGGCGAGCGCCTTGAAGATGCCGGTAATCAGGAAGGGCAACAGCGCCGCAAGCGCCCAGACCTTGACCTGGTCCCGCTTGAAAGCGGCGGCAAAGGCCATGTCATGTGCCTGTTCGTCGCTCAGATGTTCCCAGCGACGCTCAAAATGACGGAATAGCGGAATGATGGCCGCAACCAGCACGACCAGCACGAAGACCGGGAGGATCGAGGCGCTCTGGTCCTGCAGCTCGTGCATGGTCACGAAGATCTGCAACGCCGTGTAGACCAGCAGCCCATAGGCGACGTTGTTGCTCATCTTCTTGCGCCAGTCGACCGCTGCGGACTTTGCCGCCTGCGAATGGAGGGCCTTGTTCATGGCTCCGATCCTTGTGCTACCCTGCTCCGAAAGCAGTAGATCATGCGGCACGCGAACCTGCAAGATCAATTCCAATTCGGAGTGTTTCGCCCAAGGACAAGTCGCTCATTCACGTTTGGCAAAGCAGGGCCATGCATAAATCCTGCCAAATCCGCGGCGCGGGGTTTGCCGCGTCGCGATGTGGCGTTATTGGAAGGGCCAAGCGCCTGAAACTGCAGAGCTGAAGCGATGACCGTGATCGAAAAGACTGCCGCCCCTGCGAATGCTGCCCCGCCGATCCCGCAGGGCGGGCTCGAAGTCGTGTCGATCGCCAAGTCCTATGATAAGCGTGCGGTTCTCACCGACATCTCCCTGTCCGTGGGCAAAGGCGAGGTGCTGGGCCTGCTGGGGCCGAACGGCGCGGGAAAGACGACGTGCTTCTACTCGATCATGGGCCTGGTACGCCCCGATTCGGGCCGCATCCTGCTTGATGGCGTCGATATCACAAAGCTGCCGATGTACCGGCGCTCGATCCTCGGCCTCGGGTATCTGCCGCAGGAAACCTCGATCTTCCGCGGCATGACGGTCGAGCAGAACATTTCAACCGTGCTCGAACTGATCGAGCCGGACAAGGCTACCCGCGAAGCCGAGCTTGAACGCCTGCTCGACGAATTCGGCCTGACGCGGCTGCGCTCCAGCCCGGCCATGGCGCTTTCGGGCGGCGAACGCAGGCGCTGCGAGATTGCCCGCGCTCTGGCGGCGCGCCCGTCGATCATCCTGCTCGACGAGCCCTTTGCCGGGATCGACCCGCTTTCGATCAGCGACATCCGCCATCTGGTGAAGGACCTCAAAGGGCGCGGCATCGGCGTGCTGATCACCGACCACAACGTGCGCGAAACACTCGATATCGTCGATCGCGCCTGCATCATCTATGGCGGGCAGGTCCTGTTTGCCGGCAGCCCCGAAGCGCTGGTTGCCGATGCCAACGTCCGCAGGCTCTATCTTGGCGAAGGCTTCACCCTGTGAGGCAGGGCGGCAACTGATGCTGGACTCGGGGGGAGTCTGAAGGATGGCTCTCGGGCCTCGGTTGGACATCCGGCAGACCCAGTCGCTGGTGATGACGCCGCAACTCCAGCAGGCGATCAAGCTGCTGGCGTTGTCGAACCTCGAGGTGGAAACCTTCATCGGCGAGGCGCTCGAAGCCAATCCTCTGCTGGAAATCGGTGAAGCTTCTCAGTCCGAGCCCATGGAGGTCCTGCCCGAGGAACTGCGGCGGACACATCTCGAATCCTCGCCTGTCGACCAGCTGGTTTCCGAAGGTCGGGTGGAGGAAGATCGACCGCTCGACATCGATGTCTCCGCGCTGGACCGCGACCGTGATACCGGCGATGCGGGCGCATTCGAGCTTTCCGCCTCGCGCGACCTTGCCGCAGGCGGCGAAGGCCCGGATATCGACGAGCATGGCCGCTTCGAGCAGACGCTGGCCGAGCATCTCCACGCCCAGATCGGCGCAAGCACTTCGGACCCGCAGATGCTGTTCGTCGCCCGCTGGCTGATCGATCAGCTGGACGAGGCAGGCTATATCGGCATTCCGCTCGGCGAGATTGCCGACGCACTCGGGCTATCGCTTGTCGTCGTCGAACGCGCATTGGCGCTGGTCCAGACGCTCGACCCCACTGGCGTCGGCGCGCGCAATCTTGCCGAATGCATCGCGCTGCAGGCGAAGGAGGCCGATCGCTACGATCCCTGCATGGCCCGGCTGATAGACAACCTGGACCTCGTCGCGCGCGGGGAAATCGCGCGGCTCAAGCGGCTGTGCCAGGTCGATGACGAAGATTTCGCCGACATGCTGGCCGAGTTGCGCAGCTACGATCCCCGTCCCGGCCTGCGCTTTGGTGGTGGTGCTGCAGAAGCTGTCGTGCCCGACATCCTGGTACGCGCCACAAGGGACGGGTGGAACATCGCGCTCAACCAGGCGACTTTACCGCGCCTGGTCGTCAACCGCAGCTACTATGTCGAAATGCGCGGCGCCTGTATCAGCAAGGACGCCAAGGCCTGGCTGGGCGACAAGCTGGCCGATGCCAACTGGCTGCTGAAGGCGCTCGACCAGCGGCAGAAGACGATTCTCAAGGTGGCATCTGAACTGGTGAAGCAACAGGACGGCTTCTTCCGGCACGGCGTGGCGCACTTGCGCCCGCTCACGCTCAAGACCGTGGCCGAAGCGATCTCGATGCATGAATCGACCGTCAGCCGGGTCACCTCGAACAAGTACCTGCATTGCGAGCGGGGCACGTTCGAGCTGAAGTATTTCTTCACATCCGGCGTGGGCTCGTCGGACGGCGAAGGCGCTTCTGCCGAAGCGGTCAAGGCCGCGATTCGGCAACTGATCGATGCCGAAGACCCCAAGGCGATCCTTTCGGACGATGCCCTTGTCGATCTCTTGAAAGCCAAGGGCTTCGACCTCGCCCGGCGCACGGTGGCGAAGTATCGCGAGGCAATCGGGCTCGGCAGTTCGGTACAACGGCGGCGCCAGAAGGCGCTGGCGGCGGTCCGCTAGAGCACTTTAGGCGCTCAAGCGCCGGGACGCTCGGCCAGCATGTGCTGGATCATGCCCTGCAAGTTGGCATCGTACCTTGCAAGAACCTGATGGTCCTCTGCCGTGTCCCAGTGCGTCACGAGTTCACGGCCGTTGAACCAGTGCAGCGCGTAACCCGGCGGGTCGGCAATGATCAGGTTCCGCTCGTCAGGGCGGTCCGGGTCGATCGGCCGCAGATCCAGCGCGACTTGCGGCGCCGTCGACGGGCAGGTGGCGACAACCGTGCCTTCCCACGCTGTGCTTATGGCGCGATGGATATGGCCACAGACCACGCCGACGATGTTGCTTCTGCCGCGCAAACATGCAGCCAGCCGTTCGACCCATGGTTCGGCCGGATCGGTGTTCATCCACGGAATGCCGACCTCTACCGGAGGATGGTGCTGGACGATCAGCGTGCGCACATCCGGCGCTTCGTCGAGCCGCGCCCTGAGCCAATCGGCCCGAGCCTCGCAGAAGGCGCCGCCGTGGCGACCTTCCTCGAGCGTATCGAGTACGATCAGGCGCAGCGGGCCGGTTTCGACGACATACTGCAGAAAGCCCCCGTCGAAGGCGATCTCGGGAAAAACCTCGCGGAAAGTGGCACGTTCGTCATGGTTGCCGAGCGCATAGTGCACCGGGAACGGCAGGCCTGAAAAAGCCTCGCGCAGGCGCTCGTAGCTGGCCCTATCGCCGCGGTCGATCAGGTCACCGGTCGCCAGCAGCAAATCCGGGCGCGGCTGCATCGCAGCCAGTTCCCCCAGCACGCGGTCAAGCCGCTGCCGGTTGAATTCACCGGGCGAATCAGGTTCGAACCCGAGGTGAATATCGGTGACCTGCGCGATCAGCATCGTCCCCCCGTCCCGGCGCTTTATCGCAGCTTGACCGGGAAACGGGGCCTTTCAGCCACGGCCACGGTTTGCGCCACGTCCTTCTTCCGGTCCTTCTTGGGCGCCCAGGGAGCGCCCGCGTCCATGTGGTAGGAGTGGCACATCGCGCAGGAGGAATCGACCGGGTCTTTCACGGATACGGATGCAAGCTTTGCCCCCTCACCGCCGACATGGCAGGAACGGCAGCCGCCCTTGCCGTCAATGCCGGGCACCAGCAGGTCGCTCGCCTTGTTCGAAGTGGCGGCATTGACGTGGCAATCGGCGCAATCGCTCTTGTTGTGCGGCTTATGATCGAACCAGCCCTTGTGGTAATAGCGATCGTTCTGTGCGACCGGCTGCACGGTGAATCCCGCGCTGGCCATCGATCCACCCCGGCCCACGGTATGGCAATCGTAGCACATTCCGCCATTTGAGAAGACTTGCGCCACCGCCTGTTCGGCGCGCGTCGGGTAGAACCTCACCGCGCGGGCATAGTCGGCCGCAGTGGAACGCAACGCGGCGTCACCCGGCACGCGGCGAGCGAGGCCCGACAGGTTCGCCGGACGCGCCGGAGCGCCGCCACGATAGAATGCGCGCAGATCGGCAACCACCAGTTCAGGCTCGCCATGGCGCAAGGTGCGGAAGGTGCCACCGACCTGGTCGAAGCTCAGCGAATGGCAGGACTGGCAGGAATCTTCCATCACTACCGGTTTGAAGCGAGTGCCGGTGGCATCGGCCTTGTGGCAATCCTTGCACTGCAGGGCATCGCCGGCGGCAAAGCGCCCGGGCATGCGGCGGACCATCTGGGCAATGCCGTTGGTCTTGGACAGATGCTGGCCATGGGTGAACTTGAGGCCGTTGTTCTCGGTCAACCCCGGCGTCCAGCTGGCGCGCTGGAACAGGGGCTTCTTGCCGTTCATGCCGCTGATGATCATCGGCTTGAACTGGGGATGGGCCGTTCCGAAATCGGCGGCATCGGCGATCTTCGTGTCTGGCAAGCGATCCTTCATACCGTTGTGGCAGTCCGCGCAGAATTTCTGCTGAGTGGCTGGCATAGCACCCGCCCCCTCATGCTCGGTGTGACAATCTACACACCTGCCCGCCGGGCGATTGAAGGCACTGGCCACCGCACGCTGGAGTGCGGCCATGCCGGTCGGCTCGCCGCGCGCCTTGAGCAGCCGCCCCTTGTCCGCGATGTGATCGTGCGCGTCCTTGGTGTGGCACGTCAGGCAGGCGTTGTCGGTCACCGCGACAAAAGCCTGCGTGTGGCAGGCCTGGCAATCGCCACCCAGATTCTTGTGGGCAAGGCTCAACGGCCCCGAGGACCATGTCTGGTCGGCATGGAAGCCGTCAGGCCGGCGCGCCTTCTCCTGCAGCGCCAGCGGCTTGTAGGTCATGTAGCTGTAGATCGGGAAGGCGAGGAACGATACCAGCACGAGTATGGCAAAGGTCCACGCCGACATCCGCTTGCCGGGCAGCAGGCCCTTGAGCGTGTAGACGGTGGTGATGTCCTTGTCCTCGGCCGAATCCGATACGGCCTCGACACGGCGGACAGTGAAGGTTTCGGCGCCGCTTTCGGCATCGACCGCAACCGAGATGCGATGTCCGCCGAAAGTCAGCTCTGCTCCCGCCACCGGATCGAGCGGGCTTTGCGTCGTGCTGCGGCCGTTGACCTCGAACGGCTGCGCGCCAATCGAGGCAATGACGAGGCTGCCGTCCGCAGCGCGAGTGACTTGCGCATGGCGTGGGTCGACGGCGAGGTCGGGCAGGTGGATATCACATGCGGCATCACGCCCGATGGTCAAGACATCGCCTTCGACCGTGGACGGCCGGACGATCTCCTCGCCACTGGACTTGAGCGCGATCTGGCGGACTAGGAAGCTCATCTCTTGCTCACCAGTAGAAGAAGACGCTGACGATATGGGCGGAAAGCGCCGCGATCAGCGCAAATGTCACGGGCACGTGAACATAGAGCCATGCCTGCAACCATGATTTGAGCTTCAAGTGCCGTCGCATTCTGCCCAGCATCGCCTCCTTGCGCGTGAGCAGGGCATCGACCTTGTCGAGCGGATCATTGGCAATGCGCGGGCGATAGGCCCGCAGTCGGCGCAGTTCCGCTGCTGTGCTCCGCGTCGCGCATCTGGGGTATTTGCCGGTGATGCGGTTCCAGAAGCTGCCAGCGAAGGGATCTTCATCGAGGCTCTTACCCACCAGCGTCGCCGTTTCAGGGTCGAGCGGCTGCGCAGCATCGTGGATCTGGCGATCAAGCGAACGCAGCGCTTCGATCATCTGCTTTTCGGTGATCGCACCTTCTTCATCATAGCGGTTGGCTGACAGCGCCTGCGGCATCGTGGCATAAACCCAGATGCCGAAGATCCCCGAACCTATGACGATCAGCATCAGCGCCCAGGCCAGCGTATGCACGTTCCAGCCAAGGTGGAAACCCGAATGCAACGTACCGATCACGGTCAGGCACAGGCCGAGGTAGACATGCGCCGAAGTCCAGCCCTTCAGGCTCCAGCGGCCCGGCGTGATCGCGCGCTTGCGCATGCCTAGCATGGTCAGCCACAGGATCAGCAGCGCACCGATCGTGCCGAGCGTGTAGCCCAGCCAGCTCGAACCGAAGTGCGTGCCCGGCAGCGGCACGAAGATGTAAAGCGCGATCAGCGCAATCGCCAGCACGGCCGAAAGCTTGCCCCAGAACAGGTTCCGGTGGGTCAGGAACCCTTCGTGCGTGGAAGTGCGCTGGCGGGTAGCGCCGGTACGCTTGCGTGGTGCAACGGATGCCATCGGCTCAGACCCCCTCGTTCTCGAGCCGCGCGACGGTCAGGAACTCGTCGGGCGATACGCGGATGGCAGCGCCGGTCGGGCAGGCGCGGACGCAGCTCGGGCCGCCTTCGATCCCGGCACACATGTCGCACTTGATCGCCTTCTTGCGGTCGAGCAGCTCGTCGACCGCCGGGTCGCCGGTGTACTTCGTGTTCTTCTTCGACCACTTGTAGGGCGGCTCGCCCGGCCCCGGCCCGGACCCGAAGAACAGCCAAGACAGCAGCGACGGCTTCTTCGGCGGCACCTTGTCCATGCGGATCACGCCATAGGGGCAGTTGCGCTGGCAGTTGCCGCAGCCGATGCAGGTATCGTTGATGAAAACTTCGCCATCGGGGCCGCGATGAATCGCATTGGGCGGGCAATCGGCCATGCAGTGCGGGTGCTCGCAGTGGCGGCACGATGTCGGCACGTGGAGGTGCGCGAAGCTCTTGCCGGCCTCGCGGTCCAGCCGCGAGAGGCCGTCATGGCTGTCAGCGCAGGCCTTCTCGCAGTTGTCGCAGCCGACGCAGAGGCGTTCGTCGATCAGCAGGACGTCCGTCGCCTCGCCCAGGCCCTGAGACACGAGGAACTTGGCCTGCTCCGAATAGAGATCGACCACGCCCGAGAAGCTGTCCTTCTTCGATTCGATGAAGGCATTGGTCTTGCGGCGGACCTCCATGTCCTTGCGCGCGCGATCGAGCAGGGCGGGCTTGGCAGCCAGCACGCGGCCAAATGCCTCGCCATCGATTCTGATGACTTCACTCTTGATCGCGGCGCGGACAGTGGCCGTGCGCCGTCCACCATCGATCAGCGCCATTTCGCCGACGTAAGAACCTGCCGGCAGGTATGAAAGGAACACCGGCTTGCCGCCGACTTCCTTCTCCACCACCATCGAGCCGACGCGGATGACATAGATGTCCTTGTCCTCGTCGCCTTCCTTGATGATCGCATTGCCCGCGCGGACGGCCATGATCTTCGAGGTTTCGACGACTTCGGCAATATCGGCGCTGGTCAGTCCCGAACCGAACATCTGGAGGATCTGGCGTTCGGTCGAGATGCGCTCGATCGCGCGCTTGGCAGTCGGCACCTGGCTCTGCAGCTTGAGCGCCGCGTTGCGGCTGATCTCGACACAGATGGTGTCTTCGGCCGCCACGATCGTGGCACCACGCTTGCGGCCGGAAATCAGGCCCACTTCGCCAAAGATCGTGCCTGCCGGGATCGCCACGACCTTCGATGGGTCATTGGCATCGAGCCGGACGTGGACCGAGCCCGAGGCGATGGCGAAAAGCGAGGACCCGGGGTCGTTCTTCTCGAAGATCGTATCGCCCTTGGCGTAAGCGCGCGCGGCCGAGTCGAGCATGAATTCGCGCAGCTGCAGCGTGGTCATGCCATCAAGGATGGAAACGTTGGTCCGCAGGAATTCCAGCCAGTCGTTTACCGAGCGGTTGCCCGGCAGCCCTGCGAACTTGGCCTCGAGCAGCGGCTCGTCGGCGGGTTTCAGGCCGGTGTTGCCGTTGATGAACTCGACGACATCGTAGCCCTGGTTCATGCAGTGCTTGATCAGGGGGTAGCCTGCCAGCGCGCCGATCACGAAAATGCCGGGCGCAGTCGATTCGAACTGCGGCGACAGCGTCGGAAAGGCGAGCCTGTCGGCGCTGGCGAACTCGATCCCACAGCCTTCGACGAAGGCGCGCGGCGGGGCCGAGCCGATGCGGGCGATGATCCGGTCGCAACGGATGCGCTCCTCGCCATCGCGGGTGGACAGGGTGATCCAGCCGGGCTCGATCGACTTCGTCTCGGTCTCGTAGCGGATCGTCAGCTTGCCGGCCGCATCGTCCTCGACCAGGGCCTTGGCGTTGGGCTCCTTGGCGGTGGCGAAGCTTTCGCGGACGTTTGTCGATTTCGGGCTGCGGTTGAGCACGGTGACGACGTTGCCCTGCGCCGGATCTTCCACCAGACCGCGCGCGTTCTCGATCCCGGCATCGCCGGTGCCGACCACGACGATGTGCTGGTCGAGCACGGCGTAAGGATCGTCGAGCTGGTAGGTCACATGCGGCAGATCGCCACCCGGGCAGCGCATCAGGTTCGGGTTGCCCTGCGTGCCGATGGCAAGGACCACGGTCTCGGCCATGACCGTCTCGCCGTTGGTCAGCTCAATGGCATAGGGCGGTGCGAAGCGCTGGAGTTCGGTCGTCGTGGTCGATCCGTCTCGCGCTCTCGTCACGATCTTCTGGACCGAGCCGGGGATCGGCGCACCGGTTCCCTTGATGGACTTCACCTCGGCATTGTACTTCACGTTCACGCCGAGTTCGGCGGTGCGGCGGTTCCACTTGTCGAGGATGTCTTCCTTCTTGCCCGCATCGAACTCCTGATCCGACCGCAGGATCAGCTGCGACGGCGTGGCCATCACATGCTTGCCCTTCTGGTACTTGTAGATCGTGTCCGAAAGGTGATCGGTCTTTTCAAGCAGCACGTGGCTCATGCCGAGCTGCGCCGCACGGCCGGCAGCACTCATGCCCGCCGGGCCCGAGCCGATGATCGCAACCTTGAAAACCTCGCCCACCGGTATGCGTCCCCCGCATCGCGAACGGACGGCGCTGTTCCCGCACCTGCCTGTTCAAAAAACCGATTTGCGACCCCTGTCGGACGACATTAGCCGATGCGCCGCGCATTGCCACCCGCAATTTGCGCATCGGGCACGAGACGCGGCCTGTGCGCCGGTGACGCTTGCAAGCAACCCTCCCGGCACGATATGCGCCTCATGACTCGGACGCCAAGGATGGTGCCCGACAGGAGTGAGCGATGACCGACCCCCAGCCCGCCAGTGACCCGCGCGAGCCTGCACCGCGTGATCCGGCGCAAGGGACGTCGCGCATGGGCCGCTATGCCCTGATCGCTGCAGGACTGATCGCGCTGGGCGCTGGCGGTGTTGCCATGCTCCGCGGCCCGGATACGCCGCCGCCTCCGGCGGTGCCGCCGCCCGCCGAACCGAGCCAGCAGCCTTCGGTCGAGGACGTGATCGCCAAGCTCGAGGCGAAGCTGGCGGAGAAACCGGACGATGCCGAAGGCTGGCGCATGCTGGGCTGGTCCTATTTCCAGACCGAGCGCTATGCCGAAGCTGCCACCGCGCTGAAGAAGGCGACAAAGCTCGATCCTGATCATGCCGAAACCTGGTCGTTCCTTGGCGAGGCACTTGTGCTTGCCAGCAAGGAAGAGGGTCGGATGCCCCGTGACGCCAAGGCCGCGTTCGACAAGGCGATCAAGCTTGATCCCAAGGACGCCCGTGCCCGCTATTTCCAAGCAGTAGCGATGGACCTGTCCGGTCGGCACCGGCAGGCCATCAACGCCTGGTTTGACCTGCTCGAGGATACGCCTGCCGACGCTCCCTATGCCGAGGACATCCGCGAGGTGATCCGCAATGTCGGCGAGAAGCACAAGATCGATGTCGAGAAGCGCCTGGCCGAAGCAAAGTTTGCCGCACCCGCCAATGGCGTGATTACCGATGGCCCGCACAAGGCCGCTGCGGGCATTCCCGGCCCCACCAGCGAGCAGATGAAAGCCGCCGAGGGCATGCCCAAGGGTCAGCAGGAAGCAATGATTCGCGGCATGGTCGATGGGCTGGAGGCGAAACTTCAGGCCAACCCGGGCGATGTCGACCGCTGGATCATGCTGTTGCGCAGCCGCATGCAACTGGGCGAACCGCGCAAGGCGGCAGAGGCGTTGCAGAAGGGGCTGGCCGCCTTCCGCAACGACAGTGCCAGCTCACGAAAATTGCGCGAAGCTGCGTCAAGCCTTGGTGTAGCCGGCGCCTGATTCGCACCTGCAAACGGTTCGATTCGGTGCGAGCAAGCCAGCAGCATTAACCTTGCAACATCACTTCCCGGACCAGTGATTCATTCCGGGACACCGCGAAATCCGGGCTTTTGCGTGCCAGAACGAGTCAGTCCTGCGCCGAATTGAATCACTTTTCCGCGACTTGGCGGTTAACCCGCGCGAAACCGCTTCGTCGCTTTACAACAAATTAACCTTTCATGTTCATTCCTCCTATGGTTAATGGCGGGCAACCCGAATTGAAGGCGGGTTAATTGCCACAGGGACATGGCAATAGAGGGGCGGTTCAATGCGCGTACTGCTGATCGAGGACGAACCTACAACAGCCAAGGCGATCGAGCTCATGCTCACGACCGAGGGCTTCAACGTCTACTCAACCGATCTCGGGGAAGAAGGTCTCGATCTCGGCAAGCTGTATGATTACGACATCATCCTGCTCGACCTCAACCTGCCGGACATGCACGGCTATGACGTGCTCAAGAAGCTGCGCGTCGCCAAGGTGCAGACACCGGTCCTGATCCTGTCGGGCATTTCGGAGATGGACAGCAAGGTCCGCTCGTTCGGCTTCGGTGCCGACGACTACGTGACCAAGCCCTTCCACCGCGAAGAACTGATCGCCCGCATCCACGCGGTCGTGCGCCGCTCCAAGGGGCATTCGCAATCGGTCATCCGCACCGGCAAGCTATCGGTCAATCTCGATGCCAAGACGGTCGAGGTCGATGGCGCCCGCGTGCACCTGACCGGCAAGGAATACGCGATGCTCGAGCTGCTTTCGCTGCGCAAGGGCACCACGCTGACCAAGGAAATGTTCCTCAACCACCTTTATGGTGGGATGGACGAACCCGAACTCAAGATCATCGACGTGTTCATCTGCAAGCTGCGCAAGAAGCTGGCCCATGCCTGCGGTGGCGAGAACTACATCGAAACCGTCTGGGGCCGCGGCTACGTGCTGCGCGATCCTGACGACATGAGCGCCATCGAAGCAGCCTGACCGCGCGCCTGCCATAGCCATCCCTGAAACGGCCCGCCGGAAACGGCGGGCCGTTTTGCATTCAATGCCTGCACTTGCGGGCAAGCAGCGGAACCGCCGCGCGCCTCACCCGCTCCCTAATGCGAAATGCAAAAAGGACGAGCATGACATGGCGAAGGCACTGAAAGCAGGCGACAAGGTTTCGTGGAAGAGCCACGGCGGCGAAGCCCATGGCAAGGTGGTGCGCAAGCTGGAAAAGCCCACCTCCATCAAAGGCCACAAGGTCGCCGCCTCGAAGGACAATCCGGAGTTTCTGGTCGAAACCAAGGGGGGCAAGCGCGCGGCGCACAAGCCGGGGGCGCTCAGCCGCGACTGAGGCCGAGGGACCGGCCGTCAGCCGACGCGGTTGAAGTACGTCGTTTCCATCTCGGGCATGCTCTTGTCAGCCCAGACAATCGTCTCGGTCATCGACTTGCCATCCTTGGCAATCGTGTAGACCCGTGTGGCGACCTGCCTGCCATTCTTGCCCAGTGTCATGACCAGCGTGTTCGGCGCCGGCTGACGCAGCGTCGCGACATCGTAGATCGGGATGTTGCCAGAGATCGGTACCGCCACGCCATCGAGCTTCGCGGTTGAGCTTGCAGTCATCTGGCTGCCGTCGGGCGAGACGATTTCGACCCGCGTGGTCCATTGCTGATCGGGCGAGACATCAAACGCGATCGTGACGCTGCGGGGCCGCTCGTTGGCGGGAATGCGCGCGGTGTCGAGCGACCACTTGCCGACGAGCGGCGAGGCAGCGGCAGCGGACGAATATGCAGCCGGTGCCTGTGCGGCTTGTTGCGAGCCGGGGGAAGCCAGCATGAGACCGGCGGCAAGGGGTATGAGAGTGAGCATGGCGATCTTTCCTTTCGGCCAGAGACGCACCGCATCTGCGGGCTGTTCATCAGCGTCTTCCGGGACGCCGGATACGGATAGATCAGTTTTTCTGGACCAATTTTCCTGTCCCGCCACCAGCCGCGCCAGTTCGCGACTGCTGCCGATCCCGGTCTTGCGCCGGGCATCGCGCAAGCGTTCGTTGATCGAGGCCTCGCTGCGGTCAAGTGCCGTCGCGATCGACTTTATCGTGTGCCCTGCGGTGAGCAGGCGGAGGACTTCCAACTCCTTGTCGGTCAGTTCGGCGATCGCAGGGCAGCCATGATCGGTGGCGGACATGGCCTTTGCTCACCACAGCAGTCGCGCACCGTCCATCCAATTTTCTTGTACTTGGACGCAGGAAGCCGATGATATTGACCCCTGCGGGCCGCCCTGCCAAACGCCGCCGCCATGACAGCCTACAAACCCGGCGATCCGACGACGATCAACCGCCTCTATGGCCGCGCCAAGGGCAAGCCCTTGCGGCAAGGCCAGCAGGCGCTGGTCGACGAACTGCTGCCGCAGATCGCGATGCCTGCCGAAGGGCCGATCACTGCCGAAGCTTTGTTCGGCGAACCGCGCCCCTTGCACTTCGAAATCGGCTTTGGCGGGGGCGAGCACATGGCGTTCCGCGCCGACATGCTGCCCGACCATGGTTTCATCGGGGCAGAGCCCTTCTTGAACGGCGTGGCACAGGCCCTCACCCACGTGTCTGGCGACAACGGTGCGCATCCGCCCATTCCGAATGTGCGCATTCATCATGGCGATGCCCTGGAAGTGCTTCGCCGCATTCCGGACGGGTCACTCTCGTTCCTTTACCTTCTGCACCCCGATCCCTGGCCGAAGGCGCGCCACGCCAAGCGCCGGATGATGAATGACGGCCCGGTCGACATGTTTGCAACAAAGCTCAAACCCGGCGGCGAATTCCGCTTCGGCACGGACCATGCGGTCTACCTGCGCCATGCCCTGATGGTGATGCGCCGTCACAAGCATCAGTTCGAATGGCTGGCGCGCGAAGCAAAGGACTTTCAGGTCCGCCCCGGCGGCTGGCCAGAAACCCGTTATGAGCACAAGGCGCGGACGGTGTACGGCCATGAGGTGTGGTATTTCCGCTACCGGAAACGCAGCTAACGCTTCGTCGCAAAAAACTCTCCCTTTAAGGTAGAGTATAAATTCTTCTATTTTGGTAGAGATTGATCCGGGCTAGCTGATCCTCCCGGCCGACAACGGCAGGACAGGGGGACCGAATCGCATGGACTTTATCGCAGGCATCGACTTTGCCGCGTTGCTGCCATTCATTGCCGTTGGCTTCGCCGCGCAAATGGTCGACGGCGCGCTAGGCATGGCGTTCGGCGTGATTTCGAACACGCTGATGGTCGGCGTGCTTGGCATTCCCCCCGCCCTGGCTTCTCAGCGCGTGCACATTGTCGAATGCTTCACCACTGCCACCTCGGGCATCAGCCACCTCCTGCACGGAAACGTGGACAAGAAGCTGTTCTTCCGCCTGCTTCTGCCCGGGATGGCCGGTGGCATACTCGGGGCCTATGTCCTGTCATCGATCGATGCATCGCTGGTGAAGCCGTGGGTGCTCCTCTACCTTTCGGCGATCGGCATCTACCTGCTGGTGCGGGGCATTCTCTATCCGCCCAAGATCAAGGAAGCCGGATGGGTTGCACCACTTGGCCTGGTAGGCGGCTTCCTCGATGCTGCAGGCGGTGGCGGATGGGGTCCCGTCGTAACGTCCAACCTGCTGATCCAGGGCGCCGATCCGCGCAAAGTGGTCGGTACGGTCAATACCGTCGAATTCTTCCTGACGCTGACAGTGTCTGCCACGTTCATCTGGCACCTCGGCGTGGCCGATGTTGCTGGCGCGACGCTCGGGTTCCTCATCGGAGGTCTTGCAGCGGCACCGTTCGGCGCCTGGGCGGCCAAGCACATTCCGGCCAAGACGATGCTGATCATGGTTGGCACCGTCCTCACCCTCACCAGCCTCTACGGCGCGTACAAGGCCTTTTCCTGAGGCGTCGCGGGCTTTCTCAATTGATGTGAGGGCCCGCCCCTGCCTGAAGATCACTGCGCATTAACCATGATGTGCAATAAGACTCGGACGGGTCGAGTGCGACTCCGTGGCTGGAGGGCAGGTCTTCATGGCGAACTTGGGCGCAAGTGGCATAACCATTGCCGAGATGAGAGAGTTTGCCAGCTTCACCGCTGCTGAACAGCGCTATATCCGCCGCAGCCTCGACGTCGCGCGCGGTCGTCAGGAAACCGTTCGCCGCTGGGGCCGCACCGCCAACGAGGCCGCTTCGATCCAGGAGCAGGCGGATCTCTATCGCGAGTTGCCGCTGCTGCACCAGATGCTCCCTCATGTCGACGGGATCGATGCGCTCGAGCCTTTCATGGGCCCGCTAGTGCGGTTGACGGCCTTCGACCTGGCGCAAGACAGGATCACCGGCTTCTCGGCCTATCGCTTTCTCTATGAGCGACTGCTTGGCGCCGCTGCCCGTCCCTGGCTGCCGGGGGCGTTCTGCGGAGCGGCAGCCTTGCCGGTCATTCGACCGGACCGCCGTCGCGCTCTGCTGCAATCGATCAGCGAAGCCGCCGCAACGGCGCACGGCTGGTCGCTGCGCGAACCGGTATTCTACCCGGAATTCGTCGAAGCCGAAGCCGCCTAGGGCACCAGCACGGTATCGCGCGCAACGGCGTCCGTCTGGGGATAATCCAGGGTGTAGTGCAGGCCCCGGCTTTCATGCCTTGCCCGGGCCGAGCGGACGATAAGTTCCGCGCTTTGCAACAGGTTGCGCAACTCGATCAGGTCAGTCGTCACGCGGAAGTGGCCGTAGTAGTCGTTGACCTCACCACTCAGCATCTGGATGCGATGGGCCGCGCGTTCGAGCCGCTTGTTGGTCCGCACGATGCCGACATAGTTCCACATGAACCGGCGGATCTCGGTCCAGTTCTGCTTGATCACCACTTCCTCGTCAGAGTCGGTGACCCGGCTTTCATCCCATGCGCGCACTTCGGGAGGCGCGGCAAAGCTGTCCCTCTGGCGCAGGATATCGCGCGCAGCGGCATCGCCGAACACAAAGCATTCGAGCAGCGAGTTCGACGCGAGGCGATTTGCGCCGTGCAGGCCGCTTTCCGTACACTCGCCCGCAGCGTAGAGGCCGGGGAGATCCGTCCGTCCTGCAAGGTCGATGAGAATACCGCCGCAAGTGTAGTGCTGCGCCGGCACGACCGGGATGGGACTGGTGGTCATGTCGATGCCCAAGCCCATCAACTTGTCGTAGATATTGGGAAAGTGTTCGCGGACGAAATCGGCCGGCATGTGGCTGATATCGAGGTGGACATAATCGAGGCCGAATTTCTTGATCTCGGCATCGATCGCGCGGGCCACGACATCGCGGGGCGCAAGCTCGAGCCGTTCGGCGTCATAGAACTCCATGAAGCGCTTGCCGGTACGCGGGTTGATCAGGCGCCCGCCCTCGCCACGCACCGCCTCGGTTATGAGGAAGTTCTTGACCTCAAGGTTGTAGAGGCAAGTGGGATGAAACTGCATCATTTCCATGTTGGAAACGCGTGCCCCCGCGCGCCACGCCATGGCGATGCCATCGCCGGTGGCTCCGCGTGGAGCCGTGCTGAACTGGTAGACGCGGCCCGCTCCGCCAGTGGCCAGGATCGTCGCGCTGGCCGTGTGCGCCTCGACCTTGCCGCTGGCTTCATCAAGCGCATAGACGCCCCAAACCCTGCCGGAGCCTGAATAACGGGCGGCTTCGTGCCGCCCGGTTATCAGGTCGATGCAGGTCCGCCCCGGCAGCAGCGTGATGTTTGCATGCGCCCGCGCGGCATCGAGCAAGGCCTTCTGCACGGCGGCGCCAGTGGCGTCATCCACATGGACGATGCGGCGATGGGAATGTCCTCCCTCGCGGGTCAGGTGCAAGGCGCCTTGTGCCGCGTTGAAAGGCACACCGAGTTCCACAAGGCGCCGGATAGCAGCAGGCGCATTCTCCACGACGAACTCGACCGTCTCGCGACGGTTGAGACCGGCCCCTGCGATCATCGTGTCGCGAATGTGATCCTCGAAGGTATCGCCTTCATCGAGAACCGCTGCGATGCCGCCCTGCGCCCAGTTCGTTGACCCGCCGTCCAGTGGACCTTTCGCCAGCACCAGCACGCGGCAAGTCTCGGCGAGGACCAGGGCGGCCGTCAATCCTGCCGCACCTGAACCGACCACCAGCACATCGTGAATGGTCTGGCCTGGCACACCGTCGTTTGCTGCTGCGTCGCCGCTCAAGCGGATAACTCCCAATCTTGCCTTTGGTCTTGCCGTAACGGTTCATGTCACCATGCGAAAGTGCGCCTAGCGCTGGATCCGGCCAAGTGTAACCAGCTTTTAATACCATTAACCACCTTGGCCACTTGCTTCGCAGGTGCAGCATGATAGGTATTTATGCGTAAAACCCTCACACAGATTGACCGCTCATGCTTGAGACCAGGCTCCTTTGCATGCTCAATCGCCATCGCCCCAAACGCTCTGCCGTGGAATGGAACGGCCGGACGTTCGTCGGCACTTGCCGGAACTGCAATGCACCGATCCGCCGACTGGAGCGCGGTGGTTGGCGCGCCGTCAAGAATGGCGCAGCAACCTAGCCCCGGCGCTTCAGCGCATCAGGCAGTTTCTTTTGGCATGCTGGTCAAGCTGACGAACACGTCCTCCAGATCCGCTTCCCGCGTCGAAACGTCGACGATCGCATACCCCTGCCCCTGCACAAGAGACATGACTTCGCCGGCGGTCGTGCGATCCTTGTCGTAACTGATCTCGACCTGACGCTCGCCAGACAGGTGGCTCTTGAGGAACGCGGGATGTTGCGGCGCAGCATCGAGCTCACGATCCAGCGTAAGCAGGACAATCTTTTCCCGCGCCATGTCAACAAGCTCGCGCGTCGGCTTGTTGGCGATCAGCTTGCCGTGATTGATGATCGCAATGCGATCGCAAAGCTCTTCGGCTTCCTCGAGATAATGGGTTGTCAGCACAACTGTCACGCCATCGCGATTGAGTTCGCCGACCAGTTCCCACAGCTGCCGCCGGAGTTCGACGTCGACGCCTGCTGTAGGCTCATCAAGCACCAGCACCGGCGGCGCGTGCACCATTGCCTTGGCGATCAGCAGGCGACGCTTCATGCCGCCTGACAGCGAGCGGGCATAGGCATCGGCCTTGTCGGCGAGATGCACCGCGCGCAGCAGCTCCATCGTGCGCCGCATCGTCTTCGGCACGCCATAGAGGCCGGCCTGGTTGTCGAGCACTTCGGCCGGCGTGAAGAACGGGTCAAACACGATTTCCTGCGGCACGATCCCGATCGAAGCCTTGGCATTGCGCACATCGTGATCGATGTCATGTCCCCAGATCTCGACGCTGCCCGAGGTCTTCATGACCAGCCCGGCCAGCGTGTTGATCAGTGTCGACTTGCCCGCACCGTTTGGCCCGAGGAGACCGAAAATCTGCCCTTGCGGCACATCGAAGCTGACGCCATCAAGTGCCAGCTTGCCCGGCGCCTTGCCCGTCGGCGCATAGCGCTTGACCAGATCGCGAATTCGGATTGCGGGAGGATTTTCGTTGGTGCTTGCCATGGCCGCTGCCTGCACCAGTGCCAGCGAAAACGCAATTGTCTGAAGCCCGCCGATTTGCTAGCCGCAGCGCATGATTCAGGCACCCGAAACCGTCTACACCGATCATCATCGCGTAAAGTGCGACGGCGCGTCCGACATCCGTGGCGGCGCTGCCCTTGGCCATCCGCGCGTCTGGCTCGAAATTGACGAGAAGGGCTATGTCGAATGCGGATATTGCGACAGGCGCTTCGTGCTGAAGGACGGCCCAGCGGACAACGCTGCGGCCGCTTAAGCCTCTTCGCTCTATGGCCTTTGTGCCTTGAGCGCCTATATCGGTCAACATGACCGATCTCGACACCCGCTCGCTGCTCTATCGCTCTGGCCACCTTTCGCCCGAGGAGGCGCAAAACCTCACCGCCAAAGCGCTGAAATCCTGCGATGATGGCGAACTCTATCTCCAGTTCATCGCCAGCGAGAGCTTTGGTTTCGATGATGGCCGCCTGAAGACGGCGGACTATTCGCGCGATGCCGGCTTCGGTTTGCGCGGCGTCTCCGGCGAGATGACCGGCTTCGCCCACGCCAACGAGATTTCCGCCGCCGCTATCGCCCGCGCAGGCGAAACGCTGAAACTGCTCGATCCGGCCAAGGGCCAGGCTGCCCCGCCACCGCGCAACAACAACCGCCACCTCTATACCGAAGCCTCGCCGCTCGATGCCGTGCCGTTCGAAGCCAAGGTCAAGCTGCTCGAAACCATCGATGCCGCCGCGCGCGCGCGCGATCCCCGCGTCGCGCAGGTTTCAGCGTCACTTTCCGGTTCGTGGTCGGTAGTCGAAATCGTCCGTGCCGACGGCTTTGTCGCCCACGACGTGCGGCCACTCGTCCGCCTCAACGTCTCGATCGTGGCCGAGCAGAACGGGCGACGCGAGACCGGATCCTTCGGCATAGGTGGACGCCGCCTCTACGACGACCTGTTCTCGCCCGATACGTGGAACCGTGCGATCGACGAGGCGCTGAACCAAGCGCTGGTCAATCTCGAATCGGTGGCCGCGCCTGCCGGCGAAATGACCGTGCTGCTCGGCCCAGGCTGGCCGGGCGTGCTGCTGCACGAAGCGGTCGGCCATGGTCTCGAAGGCGATTTCAACCGCAAGGGCACGAGCGCTTTCTCCGGTCGGATCGGTGAGCGCGTGGCCGCGCCCGGCGTCACCGTGATCGACGACGGCACGCTGCTCGGCGTCAATGGCCAGGGCCGTCGCGGTTCGCTTTCGATCGATGACGAGGGCACGCCGACGCAGGAGAACATCCTGATCGAGGACGGCATCCTCAAGGGCTATATCCAGGACCGCCTCAATGCCCGTCTGATGGGCGTGGCCCCCACCGGCAACGGCCGGCGCGAAAGCTTCGCCCATGCGCCGATGCCGCGCATGACCAACACCTTCATGCGCGGCGGCAACGATGATCCCGCCGAACTGCTCTCCCGCGTGAAGAACGGCATCTTCGCCAAGTCCTTCGGTGGCGGGCAGGTCGATATCACCAGCGGCAAGTTCGTGTTCTCCTGCACCGAGGCCTACCGCATCGAGAACGGCAAGCTTGGCGCGCCGATCAAGGGCGCTACGCTGATCGGCGATGGGCCGACCTGCCTCACCAAGGTGACTGGCATCGGCAACGATCTTGCGCTCGATGAAGGCGTCGGCGTCTGCGGCAAGGGCGGGCAGAGCGTTCCGGCAGGCGTCGGGCAGCCGACCTTGCTGGTCGAAGGCCTCACCGTGGGCGGCACGGCCTGATCGAAGGATTGCTGGCGCTGCGGCGTTATGTGGTCAGCGCGGGTTAAGCCGTTTCGCGCTAACGGTCAGGGACCGAATCGAAAGGGAAGTGCCAGATGATCAAGACCGCCAGCAAATTCGCTGCGGCACTGGCCGCCGGATCGCTGCTTCTTGCCGGAGCCGCTGCCGACGCCAAGCCGCGTCTCACCCCGGAACAGGAACTCGCCAAGACGCTTGAAGGGCGCGTGGCGGGCAAGCCGCAGGACTGCCTGTATCTGCCGCGCGTCGTCAATACGCGCATTTATGACAAGACAGCCATCGTCTACGACACTGGCAGCACCATCTGGGTGAACCGTCCCGATTCTGGCGCAAGCTCGCTGTCCGACAACGACATCATGGTCACGACACCGTTCGGAGCGCAGCTGTGCAGTGTCGATATCGTGCGCATGGTCGATCGCAATGTCGGCTTCTGGCGCGGATCGGTCGGTCTCGGCAAGTTCGTGCCCTACACCAAGGTGAAGGCCGAAAAGGCCAGCTGACCGCTTTGAATTGGCAGGGCTGAAGCGCTAAAGGCGGAGCATGACGCTCCGCCTCGCCACCTCTGCCGATGCTCCCGCCCTTGCCGACCTTGGCCGCCGCGCCTTCATCGCCAAGTTCGGCAACCTTTACACCACCGAGAACCTTTCCCGCTTTCTTGAGGAATCCCACTCAGAAGCGACCGTTTTGACGCAACTCGCGGATCCGGAGATGAAGATCGCCGTGATCGAGGAAGAGGGCGTGCTGGCCAGCTTCTGCAAGATCGTGCGGAAAAGTTCGCTCCCCCAAAAGACTCAGGCGAGCTTCCCGATGGAGCTCAAGCAGCTCTACACCGACCCTGACCTGATCGGGCGCGGCCATGGCGCGCGACTGATGGACTGGGCACTGGCCGAAGCGCGGGCGTGGGGCGCCGACGAGATGCAGCTTTCGGTCTATGCCCACAACCCCGATGCGCAGCGTTTCTACCGGCGCTATGGACTCGACAAGGTGGCAGACATCGAATTCTGGGTGGGTGAGCACTGCGATCCCGAATTCATGTTTGCAGGCCCACTTTAGACGCCTTCCGAACCGGCGCCTTAGTCCCTATAGAGGGCGCATGTCCTCGATCCGTCCATGGCGCGATATCGCGCGTCGCAAGAGCCGCCAGATCATGGTCGGCAGCGTCCCCGTTGGCGGTGATGCCCCGATCACCGTTCAGACGATGACCAATACGCTGACGTCCGACGCTGTGGCGACGATCAACCAGATCCGCCGCTGCGAGGATGCGGGTGCCGATATCATCCGCGTTTCCTGCCCCGACGTCGAGAGCACCGCGGCGCTGCGCCAGATCACCAAGGCGGCGCGCATCCCGGTCGTTGCCGACATCCACTTCCATTACAAGCGCGCGCTGGAAGCCGCCGATGCCGGCGCGGCTTGCCTGCGCATCAACCCGGGCAACATCGGCTCGTCCGAGCGCGTGGCCGAAGTGGTCCGCGCGGCCAAGGCCAATGGCTGCGCGATCCGCATCGGCGTCAACGCCGGAAGCCTCGAGAAGGACCTGCTCGAGAAGTATGGCGAGCCTTGTCCCGAGGCCCTCGTCGAAAGCGCGCTCGATCATATCAAGCTGCTGCAGGACCACGACTTCCACGAATACAAGGTGGCGGTAAAGGCCTCCGACGTGTTCCTCGCGGTCGCCGCCTACATGGGCCTTGCCGAAGCGGTCGATTGCCCACTGCACCTTGGCATCACCGAGGCCGGCGGTCTGATCGGCGGCACCGTCAAGTCCTCGATCGGCATCGGCAACCTGCTCTGGGCCGGCATCGGCGATACCTTGCGCGTCTCGCTTTCGGCCGAACCGGAAGAGGAAGTCCGCGTCGGCTTCGAGATTCTCAAGAGCCTCGGCCTGCGCACGCGCGGTGTCCGCGTGGTCTCCTGCCCTTCGTGCGCGCGTCAGGGCTTTGACGTGATCCGCACTGTGGAGGCGCTTGAAAGCCGTCTTTCCCACATCAAGACGCCGATCTCGCTGTCGGTGCTGGGCTGCGTCGTCAATGGCCCGGGCGAGGCACGCGAGACCGACATCGGCCTCACCGGTGGCGGCAACGGCAAGCACATGGTCTACCTCTCGGGCGTGACCGACCACACCGTGCAGTCCGAAGAGATGCTCGACCATATCGTCTCGCTGGTCGAGAAGAAGGCCGCCGAGATCGAAGCGGCGACGACCGACGCCGGCAACGTCACCGAGGCAGCGGAGTAACCTGTCAGCGTCCTGCCGTGGGCTTGTAGATATCGATGTAGTCGGTGAGCCCGTCGCACCAATCAAAGGTGCGCAGGCGCCAGTAGGGGCGATTCTGCGTCACGGCAAAGCGCCAGTCTTCGCGGGTCGCCTCGCACTTTCGGCCAGCATCCGGTGTGTCAGTGATGCGGATCGTGCCTGAAAAGACGAAGTAATCCGCGCCGATCTCGGTCACTTGGCCATCCAGCCAGAGGCGACCGGGACCACTGGATGCAGCCTGACTGGCGGTCAACCGGATCACCCCATTTTCGTCCCGCGCATTGGCCGTGCCGCGCGTATTCCAGTCGATCCACTGCAAGGTCACGCCGGCATTGCGCAGCAACTGATCCGCCGCCGTTCGGTCGAGTATCCGGGTAACAGGTTCGGAAGATGACGGAGCAGAAGTCTCCGGCGTAGGCAGCGAACTCTCCGGCCTCGCGCCATCCGTCGAACAGCCAGCAAGTGCCAGAAGCACGGGGGCAGAGGCAAGCGTGGTGCGGATCATGGCGTTCATGCCTTTCGTAATCCGGCGAAGCTGGCAAGGTTCCTTGCGAAGCGCTAGGCGAAGGCCATGACCATCTCGATCCGCCCCGCCACCCCTGCCGACACACCCCTGATCGCCGCACTCATCCGCGCTCTCGCCGAATACGAAAAGCTGGCGCACGAGGTCCGTTTCGACGAGGCGGTACTGGCAGCCAAGCTCTTCGGACCGCGCCCCTATGCTGAAGTCGTCATCGGCGAACTCGACGGCAAGCCACAGGGGTTTGCCCTGTTCTTTCACAATTTTTCGACTTTCGAGGGCAAGCCGGGGATCTACCTCGAAGACCTGTTCGTGCAGCCCGAAGCCCGCGGCTCCGGCCTCGGCAAGGCGCTGCTGTCACACCTCGCCGCGCTGGCGGTGGAGCGGGACTGCGCGCGCTTGGAATGGTCAGTGCTCGATTGGAACGAGCCTGCGATCGGTTTCTACAAGTCGCTCGGCGCGAAGTTCATGGACGAATGGACGGTCATGCGCGTCGACGGCACGGCCCTGAGCCAGCTTGGAAGCCAGTTTGCGGCGCAGCTTGGCGCAGGTGCTGGAAATCCGGTCGCAAATGCATAGAATGCTCGCCGTTCACGCTTGATAAGGCGAAAGCGTGGTACGGGACCGGACATGACAGACAAAGTCGACAGGCGAACGGTACTGGCAGGCGCTGCGGCAAGCGCCGTCGCTGCCGTGTTCCCGCCGCGCGTGGCGGCAGCAACGTACTACCCCAACCAGCAGCACCGCGAAGTCCTGCGCATTGCCGCCGAGCAAGTGGAAAAGCACCGCGCGTCGCTGTGGCGCACCGACATCGTCGGCATTGCCGACTTCGCGATGCCCTCGTCCTTGCCCCGCTTCCACTTCGCCAATCTCGAACGCGGCGAGGTCAGGTCTTTCCTCGTCGCGCACGGCCGCGGTTCGGACCCTGAACACGATGGCTTCCTGAAGACCTTTTCCAACGAGGTCGGCAGCCTCGCCACCTCGCGCGGCGCTTACGTCACTTGGGAATGGTACAAGGGCAAGTACGGAACCTCGATCCGCCTGGGCGGGCTGGAACCGGACAACTCCAACGTGCTTGACCGCGCGATCGTGTTGCATTCCGCGTGGTACGCCAATCCCTCAATGCTGGAAAAATGGGGTAAGCTCGGTCGCTCTGACGGCTGCTTTGCCATGAGCGAATCGGACTTCAACGAAGCCCTGTGGCACCTTTCCGGCGGACGCCTGCTCTACGCCGACAGGTTGGGTCTCGGCTGAACACCGGTTTGAGGGCGAGGGACGCGCCGTCCCTTCGTCCTGCTCGTCAGGTGCCAGCCAAAACACCTTTCGCACTTGTAAGGATGCAGAACGAGCCCGCTCACCGCCGCCGCCGCATCGGCGTCCTGCTTGGTGCAGAACCGCTGCTTGCGCCGACAGATGCTGAGCCTCGTCCTCACAACAAGAGCATCAAAGAGGATTGTCCAGCTTGATGACTTCCTCGTTGCTCTTGCGCTGCGTGGTGTGCTGCTGGCGCGGCTGGGCGAAGCTCGCCAGCACCGGCGCATCGCGGCTATAGATGTCCGGGAATGAACGCAGCATCCCGGTCACGTCGCGCGCCACCGTGAAATAGGTGAGATAGACCGGGAAGGTCTTGGTCATCGGCACCTTGGTGTAGACCTTCGAGGTATGCGCGGCGACGGCATCGTCAGGCGTCATGCTTGCGCCCAGGATTGCCATCGTCATCGCCAGCTCCGTCGCCCGCTCTACGCGCACGCAACCATGGCTTAGCGCACGAGCGGTGAGATTGAAGAGGTTGCGGTTGGGCGTGTCGTGCAGGAAGATGGCATGCTCGTTCGGCATGTCGAGCTTCATGCGCCCAAGCGAATTGTTGTCGCCCGGCTGCTGGACGACATAGATCGTGCCATCAGCCGCCTTGGTGACCTTGTAACCTTCGCGCTCGGCTTGCTTCGGGTTGCCGACCAGACGTGCGCCCAGCCCTTCGCCGACGACAATCGACTGCGGCACGGTCCACGTCGGGTTGAAGATCACGCCCTCGACCGTCTCGGCCAGCTGCGGGGTCGCGGTCTTGCCGGGCTTGCCGACGATGACCTTGTAGGTGCTGATGATCTTGTTCTTGACGGTCAGCCGCAGCATCTGCTCGGGCACGTTGGTCAAGAGGTACTGCGAGCCGAGATCGCGGGCGAGCCAGCGCCAGCGGTCCATGTTGGCCCGAATCAGCGCGGCCTGCTTCTGGGTCTGCGCCTTGGGCAACGCGGCCTTGAGCGCAGCGTAATCCGGCACGGTCGGCAGTAGCGCCATGAGCGCGCCCTTCACGTCATGCTTCTCGAGGGCTTCGGCGAGGATCAGCGAAGTCGGGTTGGTATCCTGATCGGGGTCCACCGCGAACCACTGCACCCGCGCTGTCATCGGCGTGCGCCCGTCGCGCAAATCCTCTGCCAGCCAGGTGAACAGCTTGGTCGCGGTCTCATCCAGTTCCTGGCCCTCGCCCTTTACGATAGCGGCTGACAGGACTTCCGGCTGATAATCCTTCGGGAACAAGCCTTCGGCACCGACGCCCTTGATGGTTGCCAGCAGCGCCTGCGCATCGGACTGCGTCCAGTGCGGCGCGGCAACCGGTGCAGACGGAGCCACGGGCGCGACCGGAGCCGCCACGGTTGGTGCCACCACCGGGGGCTTGGCTTGCTTGGTAAGGTCGATCGGCCCGGAAGTCGGGGCTGTCTGCGCAACGAGCGGCTGGGCCGCGAACGTCAGCGCCACCAGAGCCACGCCAAACTTGCCCGAGGTACCGATTCCGAATTTCGCAAGCTTCACGTTCCGCACTTCCCTGTTCAATTACGTCGTCCCGGGCGGCCGCACCATTGCCAGTGTCCTGCCCCAAGCCCACCAGACTATCAAGCACGGCGCTATCGAAGATTGCGCCTGACTGGAGCCTGAATCGCGCCGGTTGGCCAGAACATCGTTTCAAACCGCAACCAGTTTGCCTATGGCCTGCCGATGAACGATCATCGCCCGCTCTTGCTCCCGGTTCTTGCCTCGATGCTTGGGCTCGCGTTGTTCTCGGTGATGGACGGCGTGATGAAGGCCGCGTCGCTGGCGATCGGTGCCTACGCTGCGATGTGCTGGCGCGGCCTTGCCGGATCAGCACTGATGTTCCCTTTGTGGCTTTGGCGCGGGCAGGGATGGCCCGCCTGGCCGGCCCTCAAGGTGCACCTCCTGCGCGGTTCGGTCGCCTCGGTGATGGCGACGCTGTTCTTCTATGGGATCGTCAGGCTTCCGCTTGCCGAGGGCATTGCCCTGTCCTTCATTGCGCCACTGATCGCGCTCTATCTCGCAGCGATAATGCTCGGAGAAACGGTCAGACCGGCAGCCATCGGCGGCTCGGTGCTGGCGCTTGCAGGCGTTGTCGTCATTGCTGGCGGCAAGTTCGATGGTCCCGCCGATGCCGAAGCGGTCAAGGGCCTCGTCGCCACGCTGGTCTCGGCAGTGCTCTACGCTTGGAACCTTGTCCTGCAGCGTCAGCAGGCGCTCCTCGCCAAGCCCGAGGAGGTGGCCTTCTTCCAGGCCCTCGTCCAGTTCGGATTTCTCGGCATTGGCGCATGGTGGTTTGCGCCATTCCCGACCGGCGCGGTCTGGTGGCTGCTTGTTGTGTCGGCGATCCTGTCTGCTGCATCGATCATGCTGTTGAGCTGGGCTTATGGCCGTGCGGAAGCGCAGGTGCTGGTGCCGTTGGAATATACCGCGTTCATCTGGGCAGCGATCGTCGGATGGATCGCCTTCGCCGAGCCGGTGACGGTACCCATGCTGGCCGGAGTGACGCTGATCGTCGCAGGTTGCCTCTATGCCACCAGAAAGGCCTCGCCGGACGTGATCGCTCAGAAGTGAACCCCTCGCAATGAGGATCGTTTTTGCAATTGCAAATCAATAAGCGTTCTACCACGACGAATCGCTCTGCACCTGCACAAATTGCGCCCCTCCCGCCCTTGACGCGCCCGCGCTTTGCGCGCATCGCCCTCTCGCTTTCAGGCCGTAACTTGCCGCGCCGCCACGGGCCTTTGGTCCAAGAGCGATTCCCCGCGTGGCACCGTACAGCAACGGCCGCGACAGGAGGGAAGACGCAAAGCCATGACCCAGGTCGGACAGGATACGCTCGGCACCCGCAGCACGATGAACGTGGGCGGCAAGGACTACGCCTATTACT
Organism: Novosphingobium sp. ERW19; assembly: GCF_012641315.1. Classification (NCBI taxonomy): domain Bacteria; kingdom Pseudomonadati; phylum Pseudomonadota; class Alphaproteobacteria; order Sphingomonadales; family Sphingomonadaceae; genus Novosphingobium; species Novosphingobium sp. ERW19. Next base: position 35,121 of record NZ_JABAIC010000010.1, on the reverse strand, counting down.
CGCTCAAGAAGGCTTCCGAGAAGTTCGGCGACATCTCACGCCTGCCCTTCTCGATGAAGGTCCTTCTCGAAAACCTCCTGCGCTTCGAGGACGGCGGCTTCACCGTCTCGTCTGACGACGTCAAGGCGATCGTCGACTGGCAGAAGAGCCCCACCGAATCCAACAACGAGATCCAGTACCGCCCCGCGCGCGTGCTGCTGCAGGACTTCACCGGCGTGCCCTGCGTGGTCGACCTCGCCGCGATGCGCGACGCCATCGCCACGCTCGGCGGCGACACCAGCAAGATCAACCCGCTGGTCCCGGTGAACCTCGTGATCGATCACTCGGTCATGGTTGACGAGTTTGGCCACCCCAAGGCCTTCGAAGAGAACATGGAGATCGAATACCAGCGCAACATGGAGCGCTACGATTTCCTCAAGTGGGGTTCGAAGAGCCTCAACAACTTCTACGCCGTGCCCCCCGGCACCGGCATCTGCCACCAGGTCAACCTCGAGAACATCGCCCAGGCCGTGTGGACCTCGACCGACCAGAACGGCGTCACGGTTGCCTACCCCGACACGTGCGTCGGCACCGACAGCCACACCACTATGGTCAACGGCCTTGGTGTGCTGGGCTGGGGCGTTGGCGGCATCGAAGCCGAAGCGGCAATGCTCGGCCAGCCGGTCTCGATGCTCATCCCCGAAGTCGTCGGCTTCAAGTTCACGGGCGAGCTCAAGGAAGGCGTCACCGCCACCGACCTCGTGCTGACCTGCACCAACATGCTGCGCAAGCATGGCGTGGTCGGCCGCTTCGTCGAATACTACGGCCCCGGTCTTGCCGCGCTCAGCCTCGCTGACCGTGCAACGCTCGCCAACATGGCTCCGGAATATGGTGCCACCTGCGGCTTCTTCGGCATCGACGAGAAGACCCTCGACTACATGCGCCTGACCGGCCGTGAAGAAGCACAGATCGCGCTCGTCGAGGCCTATGCCAAGGAGCAGGGCTTCTGGATCGACCCGGCGGTCGAGCCGATCTTCTCCTCGACGCTGGAGCTTGACCTCGGCACCGTCGTGCCCTCGCTCGCCGGCCCGAAGCGCCCGCAGGACCGCGTCTCGCTTCCCGAAGTCGATGACGTGTTCAATGCGGACATGGCGAACACCTACAAGAAGACCCCGGCCCGCGTGCCCGTCGAAGGCAAGGACTTCGACATCGGCGACGGTGACGTGACCATTGCCGCGATCACCTCGTGCACCAACACCTCGAACCCGGGCGTGCTGGTGGCCGCTGGCCTCGTCGCCAAGAAGGCCAACGAACTCGGCCTCAAGCCCAAGCCCTGGGTCAAGACCTCGCTCGCCCCGGGTTCGCAGGTCGTCACCGACTACCTCAACAAGGCTGGCCTGCAGGAGCACCTCGATGCGGTTGGCTTCAACCTCGTCGGCTATGGCTGCACCACCTGCATCGGCAACTCGGGTCCGCTCGCCGAACCGATCAGCAAGGCGATCAACGACAACGGCCTCGTCGCCGCCGCCGTGATCTCGGGCAACCGCAACTTCGAAGGCCGCGTCTCGCCTGACGTGCGCGCCAACTTCCTCGCCTCGCCGCCGCTGGTCGTCGCCTATGCGCTCAAGGGCACCGTGGTCGAAGACTTCACCACCACCCCGATCGGCAAGGGCAAGAACGGCCAGGACGTCTACCTCAAGGACATCTGGCCCTCGAACAGCGAAGTTGCCACCACCATGGCCGGCTGCATGGACCGCGCCATGTTCCAGGCCCGCTATGCCGACGTCTACAAGGGCGACGCGCACTGGCAGGCGATCAACGTCACCGGTTCGGAAACCTACTCGTGGCACGCCGGGTCGACCTATGTCGCCAACCCGCCGTACTTCGAAGGCATGTCGATGACGCCGGCTCCGGTCAGCGACATCATCGAAGCCAAGCCGCTGCTGATCCTCGGCGATTCGATCACCACCGACCACATCTCGCCGGCCGGTTCGATCAAGGCTGACAGCCCCGCCGGCCAGTGGCTGATGGAGCACCAGGTCTCGAAGGCGGACTTCAACTCCTACGGCGCGCGCCGTGGCCACCACGAAGTGATGATGCGCGGCACCTTCGCCAACATCCGCATCAAGAACGAGATGGTCCCCGGCGTCGAAGGCGGCTTCTCGCGCTACGGCGACGAGGTCGGCTCGGTCTACGACGTGGCCATGAAGCACAAGGCCGATGGCGTGCCGACCGTGGTCATCGCCGGCAAGGAATACGGCACTGGCTCCAGCCGCGACTGGGCGGCCAAGGGCACCAACCTCCTCGGCGTTCGCGCCGTGATCGTCGAAAGCTTCGAGCGCATCCACCGCTCGAACCTCGTCGGCATGGGCGTGCTGCCGCTGCAGTTCAAGGAAGGCCAGAACCGCACCTCGCTGGCGCTGTCTGGCGACGACACCTTCACGATCAAGGGTGTTGCCAACCTGCAGCCGCGTCAGGACGTGGAAGTCGAAGTCACGCGCAAGGACGGCACCAAGCTGACCTTCACCGCGCTGTGCCGCATCGATACCGCCAACGAAGTCGAATACTTCATGAACGGTGGCATCCTGCACTACGTGCTGCGCAAGCTCGCTTCGTAAGAGGCGGCTTCAGGCCAGACAGAAAGGGCGCGAGGACTTCGGTCCCCGCGCCCTTTTCTTTTGCGAGGTCACTGCGGACCAATGCCCACCCCCGACCCCTCCCGCCTGCGGGAGGGGAGTAGCAGTACGGTTTACGCTCGCTGGTCCCCCTCCCGCAGGCGGGAGGGGTTAGGGGTGGGCCCCAGCGCTACCTGAGAGGCGAGAACTACACCCCCGGCACTCCGGGTCCCGCGCAATGCGCATCGTGCGCAGGGACGGCTTGAGGCCGTCCAGAACGTGCAACTGACCCCACTGCGGATCCCCCAGCGTCGAAACGCCTTCCAGCAGCACCCGCATCGCTGCCATTGCGCCAAAGGCACCGACCATCCCGACCATCGCCCCGAGCACGCCAAGGTCCGCGCACGTGTCGCAATCCTCGGCATCGAAAGCATCGCCCACGAAGCAGCGATAACACGCATGATCTTCACGGTGCCCGGCAAAGTTCGCCACCTGCCCCTGGAACCGCCCCAGCGCCGCACTGGTCAGAGGCACGCCCGCCTTGACACAGGCATCCGAGACGGCAAGCCGCGTGGCGAAGTTGTCGCAGCCATCGAGCACGACATCCGCCCCGGCGATCAGGCTCGCAGCGTTGTCGCGTTTGATGCGCAGGACGTGCGCCGAAACTTCCAGCGCAGGATCGAAAGCCTGCACCCACGCTGCGGCAGCCTCGGCCTTGGCCTTGCCGATGTCGGCTTGGGCATAGACAGTCTGCCGCTGCAGGTTGCTTGCCTCGACGACATCGTCATCGACGAGCGTCAGCCGACCGATTCCGGCCCCGGCGAGGTACTGCAAGGCAGGCGAGCCGATGCCGCCCATGCCGATCAGCACGACGTGGCTCTGCGCCAGTTTAGCCTGCCCCATCGCGCCGACTTCGGGCAGGACGATGTGGCGGGCGAAACGGTCTAGGCGGTCTGGCGTCATGCGACGCAGTTAGGGGCTGCGGGGCGGAAGAGAAAGAGAGTTCACGCAGAGACGCAGAGAAGAAGTGGAGGCGCAGAGTGGTTAGGCGGGGCCGACAGGCCCCTTTTGTCCATCGAATATCACGTCAGAGGCCGGGGGAGAGATTCTCGCGCGGCTTTGCCGCAAAGACAAAGTCTCTCCGCGTCTCGATTTCTTCTCCGCGCCTCTGCGTGAACCCGGTCAGTCCTCCAGCTGCCGCAGCAGCGTGCGCACGTCGCCGTCCATGTCGGCATCGCGAGTGCGCAGTTCCTCGATCAGGCGCACGGCGTGGATCACGGTCGAGTGATCGCGCCCGCCGAACTTGCGGCCGATTTCGGGGTAGGAGCGCGGCGTCAGCACCTTGGCAAGATACATCGCAACCTGGCGCGGACGCACCACGGCGCGGGCGCGGCGCTTCGACGCCATTTCGGTGCGGTCGACGCGGTAGAACTGGCAGACGGTGCGCTGGATCTCGTCGATGGTGATGCGACGGCGGTTGGCCGACAGAATGTCGGTCAGTTGCTCTTCGGCCAGCTGCAACGACACCGGCTGCCCGGTCAGCTGGGCATAGGCGATCAGCTTGTTGAGGCCGCCGACAAGCTCGCGCACGTTGCGGTTGATCGTGCGGGCAAGGAACTCGATCACATCGGCCGGCACTTGCGTGTTGCCGAAGCGGCCGAGGCGATGCTCGAGAATCTTGCGGCGCAACTCGATGTCTGCCGGCTGGATGTCGGCGACAAGGCCCATCGATAGGCGCGACAGCAGGCGCTGCTCGACGCCGTCCAGCGCCTGCGGAGCGCGGTCTGCGGCGACGACAAGGCGCTTGCCCGCGCTCATCAGCGCGTCGATCGTGTGGAGGAATTCCTCCTGCGTGCTGGCCTTGCCGATGATGAACTGGATGTCGTCCACCAGCAGCATGTCAAAGCCGCGCAGGCGGGCCTTGAACTCGATCATCTCGTTCGAGCGCATTGCCTGGACGAATTCGATCATGAACCGCTCTGCCGAGCAGTAGAAGATGCGCGCGCCCGGCTTGTTGGCGGCAAAGGCGTGGCCGATCGCGTGGAGCAGGTGGGTCTTGCCCTGCCCCGTCGAGCCCTTGAGGTAGAGCGGCGAGAACTGCGGGGTTTCCAATGCGGCCATGCGCTGCGCGGCGTTGACTGCCAGCACATTGGCCGAACCCGAAACGAACTCGGCGAAAGTCAGCGAAGGATCGAGGCCGGACAGCGCCGAATCGAGCATCGCCGGTGCGGCGTGAACCGGAGCGCGCGGGGCGATTGGCGCTTCGCCACCGACGCGCAGCTCGGGCATCGAGCGGCGGCGCGGGTGGACGGTGATGCGCACCTGGCGCACTTCCGACCGCGCGATCTTCCAGGCAAGGCTGAGGCGATCGGCGAACCGATCGGCCACCCAGTTCGCCGAGAATTCGGTCGGCAGGAACAGATCGAGCGTGCCGGTTTCCTTGCAGAATGAGCCGAGCTGGATCGGCTTGATCCACTGGGCATGGAGTTGCGGCCCAAGGTCCTTCTTCAGACCCTGGCTGATGTCGGCCCAGTCTGCTGCCAGATCCAGCGCTTCCTGGTCCTCGATCATTGTGCTGTCACGTCCCTTCTTGCCCGTCATGCTACGCTCGCCTTCGCCCTTGGCAGTGGTCGCCATGGCGCTGACCGCGCTTCCCCCTGCGAAATCGTCTACTTTCACGCTTCGCTGCCTCGACTGAATTGGCCCGCGCGCATCCCCGGCACGCAGGCACAAAATGCCCCTGCTCTGCCGCACAAGGCGCAGCAGACCCTGTTCGATAAAATTTCAAGTGACACCAAGTGGCAGTGATTCCCGCCCCCGGTCCGCATTGTCTATTGGGGTTCGCCCCCTTCGCGCAAGCGGGCACAGAGCAAAAAAACTGAAATAAATGCCCTTGACTCGCCCTAACCCGCAGAGATGCATCAAATGCCTGAAAACTAAGGCTTTTTACTTATGCAGTCGCACGTGGTCATGCGAATCGCGTAGATTCCGTGACTTGTTGCGACTGCACAATGTAACAATGCGGAAGACTGCAGATCAGTAGGCAATACAAATGAAAATGGCCGGCGAAATCATCGCCGACCATGTTCTTTATTTGTGCCGTTCTGGAAGAATACCCGCCGCTTCGAGCAGCGAATCATCCCACCAAAGTCAGAGCGCGGCGACGCGCTTCGACAGGCGCGACATCTTGCGCGCAACGGTGTTCTTGTGGAGCACGCCACGGGCAACGCCACGTGCCAGCTCGGGCTGGGCTTCCTTCAGCGCCGCCGCAGCAGCCGTCTTGTCGCCGCCGGCCAGTGCGGTCTCGACCTTCTTCACGAAGGTGCGGATGCGCGAAAGGCGGTTGCCGTTGATTTCGGCGCGACGTTCATTGCGACGGATACGCTTGCGGGCTTGCGGCGTGTTGGCCATGGTCTTCCTGTTTCTCGTGCCTTGGCGGGCGCCAGGAGCGACCGCGTGAATCTCATACAGTGGCGGGAAGTCCCGCCGGAAAGCGCGCCCCTTAACTGTGGACGCCCGAATCGTCAACAGATTCGGCGCAGCTCCACCCTCAGGCCATCACGCGGCTTCGGGATCGGCCAGGCCTGCCATTGCGGCGCGGCACCGGCAGACATCCGCACCTCGAATCGGGTGAGGATGTGATTGGCCAGAAGCTTGATCTGCATATAGGCGAAATGCAGCCCAAGGCACATGTGCGCACCGCCGCCGAACGGCACCCAGGCATACTTGTGCCGCGCTGCCACCTTGTCCGCGGTGAAGCGCATCGGATCGAAGATCTCGGGCTGCTCCCAGTGCGCCGGATCGGCATGCACCGCCGCCGGACTGATTCCGATCGGCGTGCCGGCCGGAATGTCATAGCCACCAAATCGGAAGTCCCGCAGCGCGCGGCGCGGCATGTTCGGCACCGGTGGCATGAAGCGCAGCGCTTCCTTGAATGCCATCTCCGTAAGCTCCATCCGCCCGAGGTCTTCATAGGCAAGCGGCAGACCGTCCCCGCCGGTCAGCGCGCGCGCCTCGGCCCGCAGGCGGTCCTGCCAGCCGGGGTTCTTGGCGAGCTGCCAGAACAGCACCGTTGCCGAAGAAGTAATCGTGTCGTGCGCCGCCATCATCAGGAAGATCATGTGATCGACCACCACGTCCTCGGGCAGCAACGAGCCATCGTCTCGAGTCGCGAGCGCGAACTGGCTGAACATGTCCTGCCCCGGATTGGCCCGCCGCTCACGCACCAGACGCCCGAAGTATTCGACCATCAGCCGCCGTCCGGCCACGCCCTTGCCCATCTTGGTGAACGGCAGCGGCTTGCGCACCACGCCGACCGAGGCCTGCACCATGTCGACGAAGGCCTTGTTCAGCCGGTCCGCCTCCGGCCCCAGCGGCAGGCCCAGGAAGCTTGACGCTGCCGTATCCAGCGTCAGCGCCTTGATCGCGTCGTAAAAGCGCATCGAACCGCCCCACTGCTCCAGCGCAGAGGCAATTCCGGCATTCAGCACCCCGCAATAGGCCCGCATCGGCTCGGGCTTGAACGCGATCGACAGGGCCCGGCGGTCCAACCGGTGCGCCTCGAAGTCCATCAGCATCAGCCCGCGCGGGAACAGCAGGTTCAGCACCGGCCCCCAGCCCTGCTCGTTCGAAAACAGCTTGTCGCGATCGAACAGCACCAGTTCGTTGGCATCTGCACCGATCAGGTTGACCCCGCGTCGGCCGAAGCTGCGCGTGCGGAACACCGGGCCGTAAGTATCGACCATGCGCTTCTGGAAGCCCAGCGGATCGGCCAGCTGCATCAGCGTGGTGCCCAAGACCGGCCAGCCGTCTTCGCCGGGAATATGGTCAAGCTTGTGATCGCCGCCCAGCCGCACCCAGTGCGGATTGGCGCGTTCGGTATGCAGGTTAGCAGCAGCCTCGGGTGCGATGCTGGCCATGGTGTCTCCCGGCGTTCTGGTTTAACCGGTCAATTAACACGCCTGTCAGCAGCGGCCAAGAGCCTTATTCGATCCAGCCCGCCAGTTCGCGCCGAGTCATGGTCTCCAGCAGGTCCATGCCCGTTTGCCCGGCGTTGAGACATTCGAGTGCAGCGAAGTGGGTGCCGCCTGCCGCCTCGAAATCCTCCTTGCCGCGGATCGCCAGCTCCTCGAGAGTCTCCAGGCAGTCCGCCGAAAAGCCCGGCGCTGCGATCACCACGCGTTTCGTGCCCTTCTCGGCCTCGACGGCAAGAACTGCATCGGTTGCAGGCTCGAGCCACTTGGCCCGGCCGAAGCGCGATTGGAACGTCGTCACCAACCGCAGGCTGGGATGGCTCTGGGCAAAGCGTTCGGCCAGCAGGCGCGAGGTCTTCTGGCAGTGGCAGTGGTAGGGATCGCCCAAGTAAAGCGTCCGCTCCGGCATGCCGTGATAGCTCAGCAGCAGCAGTTCAGGCACAAAATCCAGCGTGGCCATCTGCCGCGTCATGTCGGCGTGAAGCGCACCGATATAGGCCGGATCGTCGTGATAGGGCGGCAGCGTGCGCAGCGCTGGCAGGCGGCGACGCGCCTTGATCCAGTCCGCAACGGCATCAAGCGCCGAAGCCGTCGTTGCGCCCGAATAGTGCGGATAGAGCGGGGCCACCAGAATGCGCTCGCACCCCGCCGCCATCAGCGCATCGAGTTCCTTGGCCATCGAGGGCGACTGGTAGCGCATCGCATGGCGCACGATCGCCGCGTCGCCCAGCCGCTCCTGCAAGGCGCGGGCCTGCGCCTTGGTGATCGCCGCCAACGGCGATCCATCCTCGCTCCACACCTGCGAATAGGCGTGGGCCGACTTCTTCGGCCGGGTGTTGAGGATGATGCCGCGCAGGATCGGCTGCCAGATCAGCCTGGGGATTTCCACCACGCGCGGATCGGACAGGAACTCCTTGAGGTAGCGCTTGACCGAATCGACATCGGGCGCGTCGGGCGTGCCGAGGTTGACGACAAGCACGCCGACCTTGCCGGTAAGCACATTGGGGTGATCGGCAGGACGTTCCATTGCAATCCTTGGGAAGAGGCTCACAGGCCTTCGGAAATCAGCGGCAGGCGGCGGAAGCGCACGCCCGTGGCGGAGAACAGGGCATTGGCGATGGCAGGGGCCACCGCGACCATGCCCAGCTCGCCGGGGTCGAACGGGTCTTCGTTGCTGTCGGCAAAGGCAATATCAACCTTGGGGCAATCGGCAAGCAGGGGTAGCCCCAATTGCGAGAGTCTGCCTGCCGAAGGCCGCCCCTTGGCATAGCCGCTCGCCCCGCCCACCGCGTGGGCCAGGCCGAACATCAGCCCGCCCTCGATCTGCTGGCGGGCAAGGCTCATGTTGACGATGCGTCCGATGTCGACATATGCGCTCAGGCGATCCACCCGCACCACGCCCGCCTCGCTGCGCGCCGTGGCGACGACTGCGATCAGGCCTTTGCGCACCACGCCGCCACCCGTCGCCAGTTCCATCTGATGGCAGGCGATGCCTTGCCCCGAAGCCTCTATCCCCCCGCCCCACTGCGCCAGCCGTCCAGCGCCCTGCAGGCAGGCGACAAGGCGCGGCTCGCCCTCAAGCATCCCGACACGGAACGACAGCGGCTCCTTGCCCGCCGCATGGGCCAGCTCGTCAACGAAGCTCTCAGTGAAGAACGCGGTGTAACCATGCGCCTGCCCGCGGAAGCGGGCCGTCGGCTGCCGCAGCGCGAGCGGCACATGCTCCACGGCCTTTTCCGGAATCCGATAGAGCGGCATCGCCCCTTCGCACGCCATCGGATCGACCCGATCCTGCAGCTCGAGCGCTTGGCTCACCCCCCAGCCATCGAGCAACCTTGCCCCCGATTCGATAGCTGTGGCTGGCACCGCCAGCCGCGTCCGCCAGCCCAGCACTCGCGTCTTGTCCGGACTCAACGCTCCGTCCAGCTGCGCCGAAACCGGCGTGCGCGCAATGCCCGCCAATGCTTCCTGCCAGCGCGAGTACGTCAGTTGCACCGGTTTGCCGATGACCTTGCAGATCGCCGCCACTTCCGCCGCGATGCGCACGTCGAGCCGCGCATCGAAACTGCCGCCAGCGTGCATCGGATAGACGATCACGTCCCGGCGCGAGAGCCCCGCCGCGCGCGCCGCCGCGCGCCGTGCCCGTTCCGGGGCCTGCGTCGCGATCCACAGCTCAAGCAATCCGTGCCGCATCCGCGCCGTGGCGCTGGCGGTCTCCAGCGGCGCGTGGAACGCCGGTTCGACATCGTAGCGCGCGGTCAATGAAGGCTTGGCCAGCAACGCGTCCGGATCACCTTCTGCAAGGAGCCGCTGCGGCTCTCCCTTGGTCAGCGCCTTGTCGAGCGCAACCAGCACCTTCTCGGCATCGGCCACCGGCCCATCGGCCTTGAAGCGCGGCTCCATGGCCCGCACCGCCTTGTCGGCGCTGAACCAGTCGGTCGCAACCGCTGCCAGCCAGCGCTTGGCGTGGACCACGCTCACCAGACCCCGCACCGTCGCCGCCGCCTGCTTGTCATAGCTCGACAGCACGCTCGCCCCTTGCGGCCCATGCGCGATCGCGGCGTAGACCATGCCGGGCAAGCGAACGTCGCCGGCAAAGGTGAAGCTGCCATCGACCTTGGCGGGCAGATCGAGCCGGGGATGGCTGGGCGGCGATCCTTCCGGAAACTGTCCGGGCTTCTCGCGCGGTGGCTCGGCACGCAGCACCGGCACCGCGGGCGGATCATAGTCCACCGCTGCATCGAGCAGTTCGGCAAACGACAGGCGCTGCTTGCCGTGGGTGACGAAGCTGTCCTTCGTCTCGCACTCCTCCCAGCCCACGCCCCACATGTCCGCCGCCGCCTGCGCCATCATCGCCCGCAGCGCCGCCCCCGCCTCACGCAAGGGCGTCTCGAAGGCCGCCAGCGCCGTACCATCCGCCGTCACCATGAGCGGGCCGCGTTCGGCATGAAGCCGCGCCAGCATCCCATCGGCGTCCTCTCCCACCGAGGCAAAGGCCGGCATCCACAGCGGCGCCCACTTGGCTGAAAGGACCGGATCGGCATAGGCCGGGCTGATTGGCGCGGCTTCCACCGCCACCTTGCGCCAGTCCGCGCCCGCTTCGTCAGCGACGATCTGCGCAACCAGCGTGGTGATGCCCTGCCCCATCTCGCAGAACGGGACGGCAACCGTCAGGATGCAGTCCTTCCCACCCTTGACGCGGCCCACCTTGAGGAAAGCATCGACGACATGCTCGCCCTTGCCCGCCGCGAGCGGCACCGGATGGCGCCGCGGGATCAGCGGGAAAGCAATGAGCAGCGCGCCGCCCACCCCCGCTCCCACCAGCATCCCTCGCCGCGTCAGGCGCATCCGCGTCAGCGCTTCCCGTCAAGCCAGGCGAGCACGCCCCGCGCGATCGAAAGGAACGCCTCGGCCTGCGGGCTGTCGCCTGCTGCAGGCGGGTTGCCCGCATCGCTCTCGCGCCGGATCACCATGTCCAATGGCACGCGGCCAAGGAACGGCAGACCCATCGTCTTCGCGGCCGCTTCTGCCCCGCCAACGCCGAACGGATCGCTCTCCTCGCCGCAATGCGGGCAGATATAGCCCGCCATGTTTTCGACCATGCCGATCACCGGCACCTTGCCCTGTTCGAACAGGCCGATGGCGCGGGTCGCATCCATCAACGCCAGGTCCTGCGGCGTGGAGACGATCACCGCGCCCGCCGGCTTGTGCTTCGACAGCATGGTCAGTTGCACGTCGCCGGTCCCCGGCGGCAGGTCGACGACGATGATCTCCGTATCGCCCCAATGCGCATCGATCAGCTGGCCCAGCGCATTGCCGGCCATGGGGCCCCGCCACGCAATCGCCTGCCCCGGCTGCACTAGATGCCCCATCGACAGCATCGGCACCCCATAAGGCGATTGGATCGGATGGATCTTGCTGTCCTCGGCCTCCGGCTTGCGACCTTCCGTGAGCAGCAGGCGCGGCTGCGACGGGCCATAGATGTCGGCATCGACCAGACCGACCTTGCGTCCCAGCCGGTGCATGGCGACCGCCAGATTGGCCGACAGCGTCGATTTGCCGACGCCGCCCTTGCCCGATCCCACCGCGATGATCACGCGCGACTTGCGCTCGGCGGTCATGCCGAGGCGCAGATCCGCCACTCCGGCCTTCCGCGCCGCATCGCGCACGGCCATCTCCAGCTTGTCGCGATCGAGCCGCTCCAGCCCGCCGACTTCAAGCATGACGGTTGCCGTCTCGCCCGCCACTTTCACCGTCTGCAGGCGGTCCCCTGCCACTTCCCCAAGCGCATTGCGCAGTGCCTGTTCGTCGATGCTCACGCCATTTCCCGTGTTCCGCTCCATCCCGGAGCTGTCCGTTCGGCCCTAGCAGATGAATTTTCGGGAATGGACACTGTTTTTCGCATCAAGGGTTCCTATAACCAAGGGATGACAGACTTGGGCGGAATGATCGCACGCTTTGGCCGGGAGACGGGCCTTTTCATGACAGGCAAGAAAAGCCCCTGGGGTTCGGGCGGCGGCAACGACGCGCCGACATCCTCCGGTGACGCTCCTGAAACGACACCACCGCCAGCAGCGCCAGGTGCCGAAGGCCCTCGAAACCCGTGGCTCCCGCCGCAATCAGGCGATGGCCCCAAGGATAGCGGACGGCGTGGCCCGAACATCGAGGACATCTTCCGCAACCGCAAGGGCGGCGGCAATGGCGGCGGTGGTGGCCGTGGTCCCAACATTCCGCGCCTGCCCCAGCGCCCCGATGGCAAGTCATGGGCGCCGGTCGTGATCGGCCTCGTCGTCCTGGCATGGCTCGGCACCTCGATGGTCCACCTCATCGCCCCGCAGGAAAAGGGCGTGGTCACCACCTTCGGCTCCTATTCGCGCACCTTGGACAGCGGCACCGCTGTCACGCTCCCCTGGCCGATCCAGACGGTCAAGGTCGAGGACGTGACCTCGATCCGCCGCGAATCGATCCCCGAGGGCGATGGCGAGAAGCTGATGCTCACCGCCGACCAGAACCTGGTCGACCTCACCTACCTCGTCCGCTGGAACATCAAGGACCTCAAGCTCTACATGTTCCAGCTCGCCGACCCTGATCAGACCGTGCGCGAAGTGGCCGAAGCCGCGATGCGCCAGTCCATCGCCGAGGTAAACCTCAACGACGTGATGGGCTCGGGCCGCGCCCAGATCGAACAGAACGTGCGCGAACGCATGCAGCGCGTACTCGATGCCTATCGCTCGGGCGTCGTCATCCAGGGCGTCGACATCAAGAAGACCGATCCGCCGGCCAAGGTCGTCGATGCCTTCAAGGAAGTGCTCGCCGCCCAGCAGGATGCGCAGAGCGAAATCAACCGGGCGCAGGCCTGGGCGCAGCAGCTCACCGCCCGCGCCGGTGGTGAAGCCACCGCGTTCGACAAGGTCTACGAGCAGTACAAGCTCGCCCCGGAAGTCACTCGCCGCCGCATGTACTACGAAACCATGGAGCGTGTGCTCAGCCAAACCGACAAGGTGATCCTCGAATCGCCCAACACCCAGGCCTACCTGCCGCTGCCTGAAATGAAGCGCAGTCAGAAGCCACAGGAAGGGGGCCAGTAAGATGAACGCGATCCAGACCTTCTGGGCCGAACGCAAGGCCGTGGTCATTGCCGCGGGCGTTGCCCTGCTTGCCGCGGCCAGCTGCCTCACCGTGGTCGATGAAAAGACCCAGGCAGTGATCATCCGCCTCGGCCAGCCCAACCGTGTCGTCAACCGGTTCGAACCCAAGACCGATTTCGGCCAGACCGGTGCGGGCATCGTCCTGCGCATTCCGTTCATGGAAAAGGTTGTCAACGTCGACAAGCGGATCCTCGATCTCGACATGGAGCGCCAGCAGGTTCTTTCGGCCGACCAGCGCCGCCTTGAGGTTGACGCCTTCGCGCGTTTCCGGATCATCGATCCGGTGCGCATGGTGCAGACGGCCGGGACGACCGAGCGGGTCGCCGAACAGCTCCAGCCGATCCTCAACTCGGCGCTGCGTCAGGAACTCGGCAAGCGCACGTTCGGCTCGCTGCTGACGGCAGACCGTGGCCGCGCAATGGAACAGATCCGTGAGGGGCTCGACCGCGAGGCGCGTGAATATGGCGCGCAGGTAATCGACGTGCGGATCAAGCGGGCAGACCTTCCTGAAGGCACGCCACTCGAATCGGCCTTCACCCGCATGGCCACCGCGCGCCAGCAGGAAGCCGCCACGATCCGCGCGCAGGGCCAGAAGCAGGCGCAGATCATCCGCGCTACCGCCGAGGCAACCGCTGCCAAGACCTATGCCGAAGCCTTCAACAAGGACCCGGCATTCTACGATTTCTACCGTGCAATGCAGAGCTACGATGCAACCTTTGCGCAGAAGGGATCGAGCACCTCGATCGTGCTTTCGCCCGACAACGAGTACCTAAAGCAGTTCAAGGGCAAGTAACCCCTAAGCTGAACGGTACGGAACATCGTCATTCAAAGTCCGTTCATCGCAAGGCGCGTGAATCGGCTTTGGCACAAGTCAGCCGCGCCGCCCCCGGCGCATGATAGACAAAGAGGACCAGGCCACGTGCGATACGCTTATGGTGTGACTTCGGCGCTGCTGCTTGCAGGCAGCGCACTGACCCTGGTGACAGGCTTCCCGGCAGGCGCGCAGGTTGCGCAGAATGACCAGTCGGAAATGCGCAGCGTCGTCCCCCGCGCCGGCGCGCCCTCCAGCTTCGCCGACCTTACGCAGCAACTCCAGCCGGCAGTGGTGAACATCTCCACCCGCCAGCGCGTGAAGGTGCAGAACAACAATCCCTTCGCCGGAACGCCGTTTGGCGATCTGTTCGGCGGCGGCCAGGGCAATGGACCGCAAACGCGCGAGGCGCAGTCGCTGGGCTCGGGCTTCATCATCTCGGCCGATGGCTATGTCGTCACCAACAACCACGTGATCACCGCCGACGGGCAGGGCGAGGTCGAATCGATCACCGTCACCACGCCCGATGGCACCGAATACCCGGCCAAGCTGGTCGGCAAGGATGCGGCATCGGACCTTGCCGTGCTCAAGATCAGCCGTCCGACGCCCTTCCCCTTCGTGAAGTTCGGCGATTCGCGCAAGGCGCGCGTGGGTGACTGGGTCATCGCCATCGGCAACCCCTTCGGCCTCGGCGGCACGGTCACGCAGGGCATCATCTCGGCGGTCTATCGCAACACCGGTTCGGGCTCGGCCTATGACCGCTACCTGCAGACCGACGCCTCGATCAACCGGGGCAACTCGGGCGGCCCGATGTTCGACATGGCCGGCAACGTGATCGGCATCAACAACGCGATCTTCTCGCCCACCGGCGGTTCGGTCGGCATCGGCTTTGCCATTCCGGCAGAGATTGCCGCCCCCATTGTCGACAAGCTGCGCGCCGGCCAGGCGATCGATCGCGGCTACCTCGGCGTGCGCATCCAGCCGCTCTCGGAAGACCTCGCCGCTTCGCTCGGGCTCCCGAAGAACCGTGGCGAATTCATTCAGGCCGTCGAACCCGGACAGGCCGCGGCCAAGGCGGGCATGCAGGCCGGTGACGTGGTGGTGAAGGTCGATGGCAAGGACGTCACGCCTGACCAGACCCTGTCGTTCATCGTTGCCAACACCACGCCGGGCAAGCGCATCCCGATCGAACTGCTCCGCAACGGCCAGCGCCTGACGATCCAGACCGTGGTCGGCAAGCGCCCGACCGAGGAAGAGCTCGCCCAGCAGAGCTTCGACCCCGACGCGCAGGAAGATGGCGGCTTCGGCGGCAAGCAGCAGCAGCAGAGTGGAAGCGTCCTGCAATCCTCGCTCGGAATTGCAGCCATTCCGCTCACCCCGCAGATCGCGCGTCAGCTCGGCGCGGGTGAAGATGCCAAGGGCGTGGTGATCACCGCTGTCGATGCTTCGTCCGATGCCGGCGCCAAGGGCCTGCAGCGGGGCGACATCGTGCTCTCGGCAAACTACGTCAACGTAGCCTCGATTGCGGATCTCGAACGCATCGTTCGCCAGGCTAAGACCGAAGGCCGCGAAGCCGTGCTTCTGCGCATCCAGCGCCGCGGCGCACCAGCACAATACGTGCCCATTCGCGTCCGCTGATCGGAGTCTCGACCCATGAGCAAAGAGCCGCTCCAGCGATGGGGCGGCTCTTTCTGTAACTCCATCGCTCAGGCCCTGCCGGTCTGCGCGACAAGATGCGAAGGATCGATGCCCTCGCGCTTCCATGCCTGTTGCCAGCGCCGCCCGGTCGGCGTTTCGAACAGGATCTCCGGGCGCCCCTGCGCCGCGTACCAGCCATGATGCCGCATCTCGCCCTCCAGCTGCCCGGCCCCCCAACCAGCGTAACCCAAGGCCACCAGATAGCGGCTCGGCCCGCGCCCTTCGGCAATTGCACGCAGCACGTCCATCGATGCGGACAGGTCGCACAGCGAATTGACCGTCACGCTGCCCTCGCCGCCCCAGTCATTAGAATGCAGCACGAAACCGCGCGCCGTTTCTACCGGCCCGCCGTTGAGGATGGGCACGTCCGGCGCGACACCGGGATCGATGCCGACGTCTTCCAGCAGCCCATGCAACGTGATCCCGTCGCGCACATGGCCGATGCCGATGCCCAGCGCGCCGTGCTCGTCGTGCACGCACATCGCCACCACGGCATGATCGAATCGGGCATCGCCCATGCCCGGCATGGCCAGCAGCAGGCGCCCGGAAAGATATTCGGCTTCACTCATCCCTGAGGACATAGGGACGGGACCTGGCGATTGCGAGTGCGGTCATCGCCTCAGATCCTCACGCCGCCGCCTTGACCTTCCGGTCCTCCGCCGCTTCGAGCAGGCGCTTCTCGACGGTCTTCATCCGGCTCTCGCTGTCGATCTTCTCGCCCAGCACGTCGGTCACGTAGAACGTGTCCACAGCCCGCTCGCCATAGGTGGCGATGTGCGCCGAATGGACCACCAGCCGCGCCTCGAACAGCGCACGCGCCAACTGGTTGAGCAGCGCCGGACGATCGCGCGCGCCCACCTCGATCACGGTGAAGCGGTTCGAGGCCTTGTTGTCGAAGATGACGATCGGGCGCACGTCGAATGCATCGGCACGCGGGCGCGCCAGCGGGCGAGCCGCCAGCTGCGGCACCAGCTTCACCCGGTTGGCCAAGGCATCGGCAATCGCGTTCTTGAGGCGCGCGATCTGGCTTGCCTCGTTGAGCGGACGGCCGAGCGGGTCCTGCACCAGGAAGTTGTCGACCGCTGTGCCATTGCGGGCGGTGTGGATGCGCGCGTCGATGATGTTGCCGCCGGCAAGATGGATGCCCCCAGCGATGCGATAGAACAGGCCGGGGTGGTCCGCCGCCAGCACGGTGACCAGCGTCGCCCCACGTGCCGGATACCAGTGCGCCTCGACCGAAAGGGGCTCGCCCAGCGCGGTGTCCATCTGCTGGAGATTGAGCGCGATGATGTCCTCGGGCTCGGCAATCCAGTAGGCATCGCCCAATTGCTTGCCGACCGTGCCGATCAGCGCGTCGCGCTCGCGCAGGATCGTGGCGACGGCCTTCTTCTTGGCGGCAATGCGTTCGGCGCGGCCATGGGTCTTGTGGCCAAGGCGCAGCATTTCCTCGGCCGAGACGAACAGATCGCCCAGCAGCTGCCGCTTCCACGAATTCCACACGCCCGGCCCCACTGCGCGAATGTCGACCACGGTCAGGATCAGCAGCAGGCGCAAGCGCTCCTGGCTCTGCACCGTGTTCACGAAATCGGCGATGGTCTTGTAGTCGGCAAGGTCGCGCTTGAAGGCGGTGGCGCTCATCAACAGGTGCCAGCGCACCAGCCACGCCACGGCCTCGGTCTCGGCAGCGGACAGGCCCAGACGCGGGCACAGCTTCATCGCCACTTCCGCGCCGAGTACCGAATGGTCACCCTGCCGGCCCTTGGCGATATCGTGCAGCAGCGTCGCGACATAGAGCACGCGGCGCGAGGCAACCTTGCTGACCACTTCGCTGGCCAGCGGGTGATCGTCCTTGACCTCGCCCTTCTCGATGCGCGCCAGCAGGCCGATCGCGCGGATGGTATGTTCGTCCACCGTGTAGTGGTGATACATGTCGAACTGCATCTGCGCGACGACGCGGCCGAAATCGGGCACGAAACGGCCGAACACGCCGGCCTCGTTCATCCAGCGCAGCACCGTCTCGGGATCGTTGCGGCTGGTCAGCGTGTCCATGAACAGCGCATTGGCACGAGGGTCCTTGCGCAGGGCAGCGTCGATCAGGCCTGAATCGCGCCGCGCGATGCGCATCGTCTCGGGGTGGATCTCGACCTGTTCGGCCGCCGCGCACGAGAACAGTTCGAGCAGGCGGACAGGGTCGTCCTGAAAGGTGGTGTCCGATGGCGCGGCGAGCTTGCCCGCATCGATCACGAACGGCCCGACCTTCTTTTTCCGCCGCCCGCGCAAGGCCGCGAGGAAGCCGCGCTTCTCCTTGGCGAACTGGCCGTCAAGCTGCGCGAGGAACACCCCGGTCAGCGAGCCGACCTGCTTGGCCTGCAAAAAGAAGTACTGCATGAACCGCTCGACCGCGCTCTTGCCGGGGCGGTCGGCAAAATTCATGCGGGTGGCGACTTCGCGCTGCAGGTCGAAGGTCAGCCGGTCTTCGGCGCGCCTGGTGATGGTGTGCAAATGGCAGCGCACCGCCCAGAAAAAGTTCTCGGCGCGGCGGAAGGCGCGGTATTCCTCCGCGGTCAGCAGGCCGACATCGACCAGTTCGGAAGGGTCGCGCACCTTGTGGATGTACTTGCCGATCCAGTAGAGCGTGTGCAGATCGCGCAGGCCGCCCTTGCCCTCCTTCACATTGGGTTCGACGACATAGCGGCTGTCGCCCAGCCGCTTGTGCCGGTCGTTACGCTCCTGCAGCTTCTCGGCGACGAACTGCTTTTCGGTGCCGTTGACGACTTCCGCCCAGAACCGGGCCGAAGCGCTGTCGAACAGGTCGCGATCGCCCCAGACATAGCGCCCTTCGAGCAGGGCGGTGCGGATGGTCAGGTCGCTCTTGGCCATGCGCACGACCTCGTCGAGCGAGCGGCTGGAATGGCCGACCTTGAGGCCAAGGTCCCACAGGAAATAGAGCAGCGCCTCGATCACCTGCTCGCACCACGATGTCGGCTTGATCGGGGTAACGAAGGCGATGTCGACGTCGGAATGCGGCGCCATTTCGCCGCGACCGTAGCCGCCCACCGCGATCACCGCGATACGCTCGCCCATCGAGCGATTGCTCGCGCGATAGATGCGCCCGACGACATGGTCGTAGATGATGCGGACCAGCTGATCGACAAGGAATGCCTGCGCCTGCGCGCTCTCGGTGCCAGACGAAGGCTTGGTTTCCAGCCGGCGCGCAATCTCGGCGCGGCCGTCTTCAAGCGCGGTGCGCAACAGGTCCACCACCACCTGCCGCGATTTCTCGCCCTTTTCGGCGAACGCCGCCGCGATGGCATCGGCAAGCTGGCGACGGTCGATGATGGCGCGCTGGTTGGCAATCCGGGGAAGCATCATGCCCCACCCTTATCGCGGGCGTGCCAGATGCGTAAGCGGTTAATGGGGCATTTGCGGGAAGGGTGGCGGTGGCCGCCTCAGATCACCATGACCGGATACTGGCGGATGCACTGATCTGCAGAGACGAGCGTCATGCCTGACACCAGCGCATGGGCGACCAGCAAGCGATCAAGCGGATCGCGGTGCAGGTCGGGCAGGTCCTTGACCTTCGTCCAGGCAGACGCGGGCAGGTCTGCAAGTTCGAAGCCCACCAGCTCCTGCAATTGGTCGATCGGCTCTTCCAGAGGAATGCGCCGCAGATGCTGCAGGTGCGCCAGTTCGTAGGCGTTGACCGCGCTCAGGACGATGTCGTTGTCCGGGTTTGCCAGCGCATTGTGCTGCTCTGCAGTCAGGCGCTGGTCCCCCAGCACCATCCACACAAGGATGTGCGTGTCTATCAGCAGCTTCACGCGTCGGCTCAGCCGAACTTGCGCTTGGTGCGTTCGTCAAACTCCGCGCCTGTCATCGGCGGCGGAATGTCGAAGGCAGACGCGGGCTGGTCCTTGTACTTGTCGGCGAGGCAGCCAAAGGCCGAAAGCCGTTTCGCCGCACGAGCCTCGCGCGCAAGTTGGAGCGCTTCGGGCGTGGGCACCAAGGTAGCAAAGGGCACGCCCGCCTTGTTCACCACAACTTCTTCGCCCCGTGCCGCAGCGGCAAGAAGCTCTGACAAGCGGGTCTTGGCTTCACCGATGTTGACGTGGATGGCCATAGGCAGAGGATGCCTTGGCCAAGGGGGTTGGTCAAGGTGGGCTAGAAGCGCTTGCCCATGGTTACGACGTCCTGCAATTCATAGCCGAGCGAATTGTAGAACCCGCGTGCCGAAGCGTTGTCACCGCGTACCATCAACTGGATCTTGGGACTGCCAAGCGCCTTGAGCCAGTTTTCGGCCGCAGTCATGAGTGCGTGCCCGATGCCTTGCCCGCGGCAGCCCGGCGCGGTGGCGAGGTAATAGACCCAGCCGCGATGGCCGTCGAAGCCGACCATCACGCTGCCTTCCAATGCTGCCGCAATTTCAGCCAGCAGGATCGTCGACGTCGGTGTGGCCAGGGCAAGGTCGAAATCGCCGCGCGGATCGTTCCAGGGGCGTGTCAGTCCGGCAGCCTCCCACAGCGCGACCGTGGCTTCACGGTCCGCCACCGTGGCTGCGCGGATGCTTACTCCCACTCGATCGTGCCCGGCGGCTTGCTGGTATAGTCGTAGACGACCCGGTTGATGCCCTTGACCTCGTTGACGATGCGGGTCGCCACGCGGGACAGGAAACCGGCGTCGAACGGGTAGATGTCGGCGGTCATGCCGTCGGTGCTTGTCACCGCGCGCAGGGCGCAGACGCTGTCGTAGGTGCGGTGATCGCCCATCACGCCCACGGTCTTGACCGGGAGCAGCACGGCAAACGCCTGCCAGATCGCGTCATAGAGCCCGGCGTTGCGGATTTCCTCGAGGTAAATCGCGTCAGCCTTGCGGAGGATGTCGCAGCGCTCACGCGTCACTTCGCCGGGGATGCGGATGGCAAGGCCGGGGCCGGGGAAGGGGTGACGGCCCACGAAGATCTCGGGCAGGCCAAGTTCACGGCCCAATGCGCGGACCTCGTCCTTGAACAGCTCGCGAAGCGGCTCGACCAGCTTCATGTTCATGCGCTCGGGCAGGCCGCCGACGTTGTGGTGGCTCTTGATCGTCACCGAAGGTCCGCCGGTGAAGCTGACCGATTCGATCACGTCCGGGTAGAGCGTGCCCTGGGCGAGGAAGTCGGCGCCGCCGACCTGCTTGGCCTCTGCCTCGAACACGTCGATGAAGGTCTTGCCGATGAACTTGCGCTTGGCTTCAGGGTCGGTCACGCCGGCAAGGCCGCCGAGGAACAGGGCCGAGACGTCCTTGTGAACCAGCGGGATGTTGTAGTGATTGCGGAACAGGCTGACGACCTGCTCGGCCTCGCCCATGCGCATCAGGCCGTGGTCGACGAACACGCAAGTCAGCTGGTCGCCGATGGCCTCATGGATCAGCACCGCGGCGACCGCGGAATCGACGCCGCCGGAAAGCCCGCAGATCACGCGGCTGCTACCCACCTGCTCGCGGATTTCGGCGATCTTGGTCTTGCGGAACTCGGCCATGGTCCAGTCGCCGGTGCAGCCGCAGACGTGGCGCACGAAGTTGGCGATCAGCTTGCCACCGTCGGGCGTGTGGACCACCTCGGGGTGGAACTGGGTGCCGTAGTACTTCTTCTCGTCATTGGCGATGACGGCAAACGGTGCGCCGTCCGACACGGCAACGATGCGGAAGCCCGGGGCGAACTGGGTGACCTTGTCGCCATGGCTCATCCACACCTGGTGGCGTTCGCCTTCCTTCCACAGGCCGTCGAACAGCACGCAGGGTTCGGTCACGGTCAGGAACGCGCGGCCGAACTCCCCCGAATCGCCCGGTTCCACCTTGCCGCCCAGCTGGTGGCTCATGACTTGCTGGCCATAGCAGATGCCAAGGATCGGCAGGCCGGAGTCGAACAGCACTTGCGGCGCGCGCGGAGAGCCATCGGCGGGCACGCTGGCGGGCGATCCCGACAGGATAATGCCTTTGGGCTTCAGACGGTGGAACGCGGCCTCGGCCTGCGTGAACGGCGCGATCTCGGAATAGACCCCGGCCTCGCGCACGCGACGGGCGATAAGCTGCGTTACCTGGCTGCCGAAGTCGACGATCAGGATCGATTCTGAAGGCTGGATGCTCATGCGTGGCCGATAGTGTGAAGGGCCTTTTCTGTCCAGATGCGCGGCAAAATGTGACAGTTGCGTTACATGCAACTGCAAGTGCCCTGTTCGCACTTGCAGCATACGCATATCGGCGTATTTGCACCCTCAGTTCCGATGCTTCCAGCCCACCCTGCCGGATGAACACGAACTGGGAGGATGTCCTGCAAGGTGATCTCAACAGGAGGAACACCATGCGCGCCATTACGGCTTTTGCATTCCCGATCATCCTCGCTGCTGGCCTCAGCAGCCTGATGTGGACTGCCACGCTCGCTTGAGCAGGCAAGGAAATGCGATAAACGACAAAAGCGGCTGCCCCGGCGGGGCAGCCGTTTTGTTTATCTGGCGCACCTTGTGCCACTCTTCCGACAGATCGATCGCCGCGCTAGGCTCCGGGGATGACAATCACCCGCTTTGCCCCCAGTCCCAACGGACCGCTCCATCTAGGGCATGCGTTTTCCGCAATCGTCGCCCACGACCGGGCCATGCGCGACGGGGGTGAGTTCCTTTTGCGCATCGAAGACATCGACGGTGCCCGCTCACGCCCGGAACTTGCCGCCGAGTTCCGCCAGGACCTCGACTGGTTGCGGCTGAGTTACCGGGAAGTTGCCCCCCAGTCCTCGAGAGTTGGAGATTATCGCACCGCTGCCAACGAGCTGCGCGCGATGGGCATTCTTTACCCGTGTACCTGCACCCGCGCCGAAGTTGCCGCCGCCGCCGTGGCCCATGGGCCCGATGGTCCGCTCTATCCCGGCACCTGCCTGCGCCGGGGGCCCACGCCTGGCCCGCAAGTAGCTTGGCGGCTGGACATGGAGCAGGCGACACTGCTGGCGGGTGAACTCGAATGGACCGACGAGCGTCACGGCACGCAGATCGCCACGCCCGAGATGTTCGGCGACGTGATCCTGTGGCGCAAGGATGCGCCGGCCAGCTACCACCTTGCCGCAACGCTTGATGATGCCACCGATGGCGTGACGCATGTGACACGCGGCATGGACCTGTTTCGCGCCACGCACATCCACCGCCTGCTCCAGCATCTGCTCGGGCTGCCGGTGCCGGTGTGGCATCATCATCCCGTGCTGGTGGAGGCCGACGGGCGCAAGCTGGCCAAGCGCCGCGATGCACCCGCGCTGTCCGACCGCAGGCGAGCGGGCGAAGACGGGCGCGCAGTCGCCGCAGAGGTGCGCGCTACCCTATTTGACACTGGTATTTCGCTGTCCGACGCCATAGATCAGTGCCCATGAACTACGTTTTGATCCCGCTGATCATAATCTTCGTCGCGCTGACGGTCGTCTCGCTCGTGCGCGGGATCATCGCTTTCCTGAACAGCACAAAGGAAGACCTGAACCGCGATCCCGTTTCCGGCGCGACAGCGAACCAGTTGTTGCAGAACAAGATGATGTTCAACCGCATCAAGTTCCAGGGCCTTGCCGTGCTGGCCGTTGCGATCCTGCTCGCGTTCTCGCGCTGAGGCGCGGTTCTTTCCAGCATGGTCAAGCTCAACAAAATCTACACGCGCACCGGCGATGACGGCACGACGGGCCTCGTCGACGGTTCGCGCCGGGCCAAGCACGATGCCCGCATGCAGGCCATTGGCGAGGTGGACGAGGCCAACAGCCTGATCGGCCTCGCGGCGGTGGTCGCTTCGGACACAACGATGCGCAACCTCCAGCGCATCCAGAACGACCTGTTCGATCTGGGCGCGGATCTCGCCACACCGGGCGAGGATTTCACGCCTTCGGAGATGGTCCTGCGCGTGATGGCTACCCAGGTCGCGTGGCTTGAAGCCGCCATCGATGCCCTGAATGAAGACCTGCCCCCGCTGACCAGCTTCATTCTGCCCGGCGGCTCCGAAGCTGCCGCGCGCATCCACGTGGCCCGCGCCACGGTGCGCCGGGCAGAGCGCAGCGCAGTGGCGCTGGCCGATGCCGAGCCGGTGAACCCGCAGGCACTGGCCTATCTCAACCGGCTTTCGGATTACCTGTTCGTGCTGGCCCGCGCGACCAACGCGGGCAGCGATCCGCTTTGGGTGCCCGGCGCCTCGCGCTGAACCGAAACGCGCCTCGCGCTAGGAGCAGGTGGACTCAGGGGTTTGCGCTCGCTAACCGCCATCCCGCATCTTTTCGGAGCGGGACATCCACATGATCAAGACGGTTGCAGTGATCGGTGCGGGCCAGATGGGTTCAGGCATCGCCCAGGTTTCGGCGCAGGCGGGGCTGAAGGTCCTGCTCGGCGACGTGTCGATCGATCTGGCGGACAAGGCCAGGGACAAGATCGCCAAGGGCCTTTCCAAGCTGGTCGAGAAGGGCAAGGTTGATGCCGCGCTTGCCGCCGCTACGGTTGCCAACCTGCACACCTTCTCTGATCACGCTGCCCTTGCCGAAGCCGATCTGGTGATCGAAGCGGCGACCGAGCGCGAGGACATCAAGCACAAGATCTTCGAATCCGCCGGCAAGCATCTTGCCCCCCATGCGATTATGGCATCGAATACCTCGTCGATCCCGATCACGCGCATGGCCGTGTCGTCGCCCGATCCGGAACGCTTCATCGGCATCCACTTCTTCAATCCGGTGCCGCTGATGAAGCTGGTCGAGGTCATTCCCGGCCTTGCCACTTCGGTTTCGACGATTGAAGCCGTGCGCGATTACGTGGCGAACATCGGCAAGGAAATCGTGCTCTCGCAGGATGAGCCCGGCTTCATCGTCAACCGCATTTTCGTGCCCTTCATCAACGAGGCCGCTTTCGTGCTCGGCAGCGGCACGGGTTCGATCGTCGACATCGACAAGGGCGTGAAGCTCGGCCTCAACCACCCGATGGGCCCGCTCGAACTGGCCGATTTCATCGGGCTCGACACGCTGCTCGAGATCATGAAGATCTACCTCGCCTCCACCGGTGACCCGAAGTACCGCCCGGCCCCGCTGCTGCAGAAGTACGTCGAGGCCGGCTGGCTCGGCCGCAAGAGCGGGCGCGGGTTCTACGACTATTCCGGCGAAGTGCCGGTCCCGACCCGCTGACACGCAGGAACGGCTGCACGATCAGGGCGTAGTCTCCGGCAAAGGAGCTACGCCCATGATCGACGACAAGACACCCGCGCCCGAAGCCGTGAACACCGAGCAGGAAGACGGCGATACGCAGGCGCAGACCGTTGCCGACGAGGCACTGGCCCGCGCCACCAGCGTGCTGGGCGAACAGGACCTGGGCGACAAGGTCGGCGGGTCCGGTCTCGACGATGCCGACATGCCCGACCTCGTCGATCACATGAAGCAGATGGTCAGCTCGGGCCAGATCGACATGAGTGCCTATCGCGGCGAGCGCAACGACGATGATGAAGCCGGAATCTACGGCGATGGCGTCCCCGAAGACGACGACACTCCACGCGGAGCCTGATGGCCCGGTCAGGGCACGAGTTGGTCCTGCCCTGCCTCCATTGCGTCGGCAGGCGCGTCCGGGTTGACCTGGTCGGCCTTCATCTGGTCAACCGAGACACCTTCGGGAAGCTGGCGAAGTTCGACCATCTTTCCGTCCCGTTCGATCTCGCCGATCAGCCGCCCTTTTCCGTCGGAGGCATCGCCTTCCGCGGCCCACTTTTCGAATGCGGACTGTTCGGGGAGCGCTGCGGCAGCTTCGGCTGCAGCGCCCTCGGGCTCCAACGGAACGGCCGACCTGTTGTTCATGCCACTGGCAATCAGGGCACCGACAACCAGCACGCTACCGCTCAGCAGCAGCACGGCGAAGCGATATGTCGATCTGGCATCGGACATCGGCTAACTCCGGCGAATGACCTGGCGTGATTACGCAGTGAAGCGTTAAGATTCGCACAACTTTCGCACACCGGGCCGATCGCCACCCTCTCCATGGAAACGCCCAGACCCATGACCACGATTGCCCTGCTCGTCCTGTCCAATCTGTTCATGACCATCGCCTGGTACTGGCACATTCAGGGCGGCCCGGCAGCCGTGGCGCAGCGCCCGCTGTTGCTGGTGATCCTGATCAGCTGGGGCATTGCCTTGCTGGAATACTGCCTCGCCGTGCCGGCCAATCGCATCGGCGCGCTCAACGGGTGGAGCGCCGGTCAGCTCAAGATCACGCAAGAGGCGATTGCGCTGATCGTCTTCGGCGTGTTCATGGTGGTCTTTCTGAAAGAGCCGCTGCACTGGCGGCACTTCGCCGCATTTGTCTGCATCATGGCCGCGGTGGCGTTCCTCTTCACCGGCAAATAGCGGCTATTCCGGGTCCTTGGCCCAGGGATCGACGTGCGCCGACTTCGCCGGCTCGTGCGGCTCGCGCTCGCTGGGCGCGGGCACCAGTGACCACGTCAGCAACAGGATCGAAGCCGCCCACCACAGCGCCCTCCAGCGGCTGGCAAAAATGGTCGTGAGGCGCGGTCCGAACATGGAACGAGCTTGGCACAGGCCGGTTATCCAGTGGTTACCACTGAGAGAAAATCCTGAGCCAAAGACCTGAGAGCCGACGCTGAGTCCCTTTCCTGATCGGAAAGATACGGAGACGCGCACGCTTGGCGGTTGGGCCAGATCCGGACAATGTCCCACGCCTCCCTGCTTCTCGCCGCTGCCTTCGCCTCACTGGCGCTCGCCGCTTCATCGCCCTCTCCTGCCGCGCCCGCCGATGCCCGGCTGCACCGGTTCGAGATCTGCTCGCCCGGTCCGCGCGTCACTTGCGTTGTCGACGGGGATACCTTCTGGCTGGAGGGCACCAAGATCCGCATCGCCGATATCAACACGCCGGAAACCTCGCAGCCGTCATGCGCTGCGGAAGCCAGGCTTGGCCTGCAGGCGACACGCCGGCTGGTCGAACTGCTGAATGCCGGGCCGTTCAACCTTGAAGTGCAAGGGCGCGATACCGACCGCTATGGCCGCGCGCTGCGGGTCGTCACGCGCAACGGGCGCAGCCTTGGCGCGATTCTGGAAGCCGAAGGCCTGGCCGAACACTGGAAGGGCCGGCGCAGCAGTTGGTGCAGGGCCTGAACCAAGCTACAGCATGGCCCCTGCAACGACTGGGGGAGCATGCAATGGTGTTCAGAACCTATCTCATCGTGGCGTGGCTGGCGCTGGCGATCTTCACCGCAGTCGTCATGGCAAACCACGGCTCGGGGCTGTTTCCGATCTTCTTTGCCGACATTGCCGCCGCGGGATGGCCTGGCCAGTTCAATGCCGATTTCGCCACGATGCTGGCCCTGTCGGCACTGTGGTGCAGCTGGCGCGGCAACTGGTCAGTCATGGCAATCGCCCACGCCCTGCTCGCCTTCGTGGGAGGCGGCATCGTGCTGATGGCAACATTGCTGATCCTGCATGTGCGGCACAATGGCGATATGCGGCAGGTCCTTCTGGGTGACCGGGCGCGCTGATCGGCCGCGCATGACCGAAGGCTTCAGGCGGCGCGGAGGCCTGTCAGCGCCTTTGCACCGCGATCCTGGGCCGAAAGCCCGTCGAACACGGCATCGACGATGCGCGCCAGCTTGTCCTCGTTCAGGCGTTCCATGAACGTCGTCATGGTGTTCAGCGCGCAATAGGGCGAGCACATCTGGTTGACGAGGCTGATCGTCTCATCGACTTCCAGCCCGGCAAAGTGCCCGTCGCTCATCGCCTCGCCGATGATTTCGCCGAGGTAATGATCGGCAAGGTCGATGTAGCTGCGGATCTGTTCGAAGTTCTCGTTGCCGACCTCGATGTAGGTCTGCAGCTTGGCCGGGTCGGCCTCCCATTTCTTGCGCATCACGATGAAGCGGCGGGCGAAGAATTCGTACATCTTCCGGCGTGGGGGCAGGTCGCTTGCCAGCACGTCTTCCATGATGTCGACCATCGGCTTGAACCAGTGGTCGGCAATCGCCTCCATCAGGTCATCGCGACCCTCGAAGTAGCGTGAAAGATTGGCCTGGCTGATACCGGCGCGGGCGGCCAGCTCCGACAGGTTCAGCCCGGCCCCGCCGCGCTCCTCGACCATGGCTTGCGCCAATTCGACAAGCCGGGCGCGCATGGCGTCTTGCTCTGCTGCGGATTGAGCCATGTTTCCCTGTGCGTCCTGAGTCTTGGGCCTCTTGCGCATTGTAGGGAGGCGCAGCGGCCTAGACAATGGGCGCGCATACGAAGGCTCTTTTGCCGGCCTCCGCATAAACGGCCTTCAAAGCGCAACACCGATGGGCTAGGTCGCCCTCAACCGGTTGCACCCGTTACGATAAGGTCGCTTTCCCGATGCATCAGCCCGTGCGTTTTTTCCTGCCCTTGGCCCTGTCCGGACTTCTCGGCGCCTGTGCCGCGCCGATGGCCGGTGGCGGAGCCTCGGGGCCGGTCGAGGTCGGCATCGTCGGGATCAACGACTTTCACGGCAGTCTCGAACCGCCGCGCCAGGCAGTGAATGTCAGCGATGGCAATGGCGGCGTCACGCCGGTGCCGGCCGGCGGCGCGGCGTGGCTGGCGTCTGCGGTCGATTCGATCCGCGCGAAGCACCCACAGTCGATGACGGTTTCGGCCGGGGACATGATCTCTGCCTCGCAGCTGGCGTCGTCGCTCTATCTCGATGAACCGGCCATCGGCGTGATGAACCGCATCGGCGTGGACTTCAACGCGGTTGGAAATCACGAGTTCGACAACGGCCAGCAGGAGTTGTTGCGCAAGCAGAACGGTGGGTGCGAGAAGTTCACCGCGAAGGAGCCTTGCGCGCTTGAGAAGTTCACCGGGGCGACGTTCAAGTACCTCGCGGCAAGCACGAAGCGCGCCGATGGCTCGACGCTGTTCCCGGCGACGGGCCTCAAGACCTTCGGCTCAGGCAAGCGTGCGGTGACCGTTGGTGTGATCGGGCTGACGCTGAAAGGCACGCCCAATCTGGTAAACCCCACTGGCATCCAGGGGCTGACCTTCGAGGACGAGGCCGACACCATCAACGCCGCTGTCCCTGCGCTGAAGGCGCAAGGGGCGGACGCCATCGTCGTGCTGATCCACGAGGGCGGGCGGACAAAGGGCGATCCCGATCCGCAGGGGTGTAACGACTTTGCCGGAGACATCCGCCCGATCCTCGACCGGCTGGACACGCGCGTGGACGTGGTCGTTTCGGGCCACACGCATTGGTCCTATGTCTGCGACTACGGCCAGCTCAACCCGGCCAAGCCGTTCCTGCTGACCAGCGCGGGCGTCTATGGCGAACTGGTGACCGACATCACGCTGCAGATCGATCCGGTGGCGGGGCGGGTAGTCTCGAAGCGGGCCGAGAACGTGATTGTGCAGTCGGTGCCCTATACCTCCACACGCGGGCCGCTCGGCAACACGCCCCTGTTCCCGCAGTTCCAGCCGCGCGCCGATATCGCCGCCTATGTAGCGAAGTACGTCGAGGCATCGAAGGAATATACCCAGCGCCCGATCGGCAAGATCGACCGCGCAGCACCCAAGAACGAAGGCGCGGAAGGTGGCGCGGGCGGCCCCTTGGGCAACCTCATCGCCGATGCGCAACTCGGCGCGACGCGCGACAAGGGCGCGCAGATCGCCTTCATGAACCCCTTCGGCATCCGCGCTCCGCTGGTCCCGGCGGCGGACGGCACGCTGACCTTCGGCGACATCTACTTGTGCCAGCCCTTCGGCAACAACGTGGTGACCGAGAGCATGACCGGCGCTGAGATCAAGGCGGTGCTGGAAGAGGGGCTGGACGACACCGGCCCCAAGCAGACCCTCGCCCCCTCAGCAGGGTTCGTATTCCGCTACGACCCGGCGCGGCCCTCGGGGAACCGCATCGTGACGATCACGCTCGACGGCAAGCCGCTGGACATGGCGAAGACCTACCGCGTGACGGTGAACGGCTTCCTCGGCCTCGGCGGCGATGGCTTTTCAGGCTTTGTCGGCAAGCCCGATACGGTCACGGGCCCGACCGACATCGACGCGCTGGAAAGCTGGATCAAGGCCGTGCCGGTGCGCGCCGTGCCGCAGGAGGTGCGGGCTGGGGTGGTGAAGTAGCGCCGCCCCCAACCCACCCAGTCACCCCGGCGCAGGCCGGGGCCCACGACCTGTCAACGTTGCGAAACCTCGCGGTCAGCAAGGCCGGACCTAACCGCAATGGACCCCGGCCTGCGCCGGGGTGACGGTTGGGGAGTGGCGAAAGAGAGATGCAGTCGAATAACCTGTTCCTCATTGACGCTCGACGTCTGTCTTCCGTCATCCTGAACTTGTTTCAGGATCCAGTTTGCCGATTGCACCGCCGCTCGAGCCCAAAGATGGACTCGGAAACAAGTTCAGGGTGACGGAAGACGGCTGCTTCTGGATGACCAAATGATGTTATCGTCGCGAACGGAAGAGTCGGCGCTGCGCTTCGCTGATTGCGCTTTCATCCCAATCGATCTCGCGCCGAGAAGGTGGCAGGTAATCACGGCGCGCAGGATCATCGTATATCAGGGTCGCGTGAATGCCTTGTGCCTCACTTTTCAAAATTGGACGTTCCCATACACGGGCCAGAATAACATCAGCGACTTCCTCACTCGTTCGCAGGATGACATCTTCAATCACGTCAATCTCCTCGCCGTTAGGAAACAGCGTTGCAAACTCCTCGTCCGTAGCTTGGAAGACGCTAAATGTGGCATTCATCGCACCATCGATGATCAAGATATTTTTCACAGGTCAGGTCAGGCCACGCCATTGCAATGCACGTTCTCGACAGTGTC
Source organism: Novosphingobium sp. ERW19 (assembly GCF_012641315.1). Taxonomy (NCBI): domain Bacteria; kingdom Pseudomonadati; phylum Pseudomonadota; class Alphaproteobacteria; order Sphingomonadales; family Sphingomonadaceae; genus Novosphingobium; species Novosphingobium sp. ERW19. Next base: position 4,595 of record NZ_JABAIC010000010.1, on the reverse strand, counting down.
AGATTTGGGATTGTAGCGCACGTTGATTACCCCGCAGCCGCCGTCAAAGACCTGAGGCAAATCTGAGATAGATTTTACCCAGCTGCGGCTCCCGCTTTTCCCGAAGACCAGCGTGCCCACCACTATTTTTCCGTCCCGAGTATAAAACCGGTCATACTTTGAGATTGGTTCGGCCCCCTGGGGCAGGACCAATTGTTCTTCAATCCTGTTCATCAACTTGTCGTGCGGATCAGCATCGCGGTCCGTGCATGCCGAGAGTATGAAGGAAATGAAGAGGAGAATGGTCAACTTCATCGGCACTTCTACCCCCGCTTCGGCCACCAAGGCACAAACCCCGAAGTCCGCTCGACGTATTCCCGATACCCCGGCCGGCGTTCTTCCATGCCCTTTTCGAGCAGCGGTTTGCCCGACCACTTGGTCAGCGTGAACGTCAGGAACACCGGGCCGATCACGCTCGCCAGCGCCACCCACAGACCTGCTTCGGCGGTGGCGAGCCAGATGCCCCACCAGACGCAGGCGTCGCCGAAATAGTTGGGGTGGCGGGTGTAGCGCCACAGGCCGGTCTGGAGCACCTTGCCATTGTTGGCGGGATCGGCGCGGAAGGCTTTCAGCTGCGCGTCGCCCACCGCCTCGAACGTGATGCCGACCAGCCACAGCGCGGCTCCGGCCATGGCCAGTGGGCCGATCGGCGCGGGCGCTCCGCTGGCGAGCACGCCGAGCTGGGCGGGCAGGCAGGTGATGAACAGCAGCAGCGCCTGGGGCAGGAAAACGAACTTCAGCGCTGCCGAGGCAAAGCGCCCCTGCGCCTTGGCCTTGCCCAGCATCTTCGCATAGCGCGGGTCTTCGCCGTGACCCTGCCAGCGGGTGTAGAGATGCCACGCCAGCCGCGCCGCCCAGATCACCGCCATGGCCGCAATCAGGCTCGCCCGCGCGCCGGGGCCTCCCTTGATATGCAGCCACGAAGCCAGCGCCAGCACGCCCATGCCGCCACCCCACACCGCGTCGATGAAGCTGACATCGCCGATCCGTACTGCCACCCGCCACAGCAGGCCCATGCCGATCACGAGGATCGCGGCATTGATCAGCAGGGCGGGGACGAGCGTATCAGGCATCGAGGTTCTCCGGCGGTTCGGTCAGCCCGCGGCCGGGGTGCTTCGGCGTGACCTTGCGGTAGACTTCGAAGATCTTGCGCATGTCGGCTTCATAATCGCCAGATGGCCAGATGGCCGGGCCGAGGCCACCGGTCTTCGTCCCGTAGTCCATCATGCCGACGACCATCGGCACCTTGGCCTTCAGCGCGATATGGTAGAACCCGCTGCGCCATTGGCCGACCGCGCTGCGTGTGCCTTCGGGCGCGATGGTCAGCATGAAGCGGTCCCGCCGCGCGAATTCGGCAACCATCGCATCGACCACGTTCTTGCGCGCCGACCGGTCGATCGAAACGCCGCCCATGTCGCGCATGAAACCGCCCAGCGGCCAGCGGAACAGGCTGTCCTTGGCCATGAAGTGCGGCTTCAGGCCAAGATCTTCGGTCAGGCCGATGAAATAGAGAAAATCCCAGTTCGACGTGTGCGGCGCAGCGATGATCACGCAACGGCCATCCGCAGGCGGGGTGCCGTGCGCCTTCCAGCCGCGCATGCGATAGAACGTGACCAGTGCCTTGCGCACGATCCGCGATAGCAGGCTGGGCCTGCGGTCCTCGATTGCCCCGTCCATCCACTTCTCCCCGCTGCAAGATTAGCGCGGGAGCCGTGCCCTGTCTAACGTTCCCCGGCATCAGGCCAAGCGACCATCCGCGGCGTCGAGCGACGCAGGAACAGGCTGGGCAGTTTCACCAGCATCAGCGATTTGTGAATCCAGTAATCGGCCCAGCGCTCCTGCCATTTCGCCTTTTCCCGCCCCTGCGCATCGAGCCAGGCGGCATAGGGCATCCAGTGATCAGGCTCGTCCTTTTCGACCACCTCGAAGATGCGCTTCAATGCCTTGTCCGAGCGCACGTGGCTGTTGTGGAGCAGGATCTCGACCTGCCGCATGCCGCGCTGTTCGGTCAGCATGATGACCCGGCACAGCTTCTCGAACGCCTCGGGACTGGCGATCACGCCCTGCGTGTCCAGTTCGTCGATCGAGCAACCGAACACCTTGTGGATGAAGCGATCGATGTGGCCGCAGGTGGAATCGACGGCGAGCGGCATCGTCCCGCGCAGTTCGAACCAGCGCCGAAACATCACATAGTGCTTGCGCTCGTCCGCGCGATGCTTCTCGATTGCGGCGATGAAGCCGGCATCATCCGGACATCGCGCCCGCACCGCATCCAGCACACGGTCAAGCGAAGTATATCCGCGATGTTCGTTGTAGATGTAGATCGACGCGAGGACGTCAAGAAAACGGGCGCGAAACAGGGATAGGGCGCGCATCATTGCAACATCATGACATGCATTCGCAGCAGGGCAAGTCTTTCCCGCACAACGGCAAATCGCACTTGCAGTATGCAAGCGACCTGACCACTCCTCGGCAATCACGATTTGTTACAGGTGGGGCATGGGGTATTTGAGCGGCGTTACTGCTTCGGGTCTGGCGCTGGCAGCGGCGCTTTGTGTTTCCTCGCCAGCCGCAGCCGAGCGGCCGATTGCTGATTTTGCCCGACTGCCTGCAATTGCCGGGCCGGAGCTTTCTCCCAACGGCAAGCAGATCATTGCGCGGGCCGCGCAGAATGGCGCGCAGAAGATCGTCATCTTCAACACCGATCGTTCAGGCGAAAGCACGGTCATCGATGCCGACAAGGGCGATCTCAACTGGTATCGCTGGGTCAACAACGACTGGCTTATCGCCAACGTCGGCAATGTTGCGCTGGACACCGGGTTCTATGTTACCCGGATCGTGGCGTTCCGGGCCGATGGATCGAAGATGCACTATGTCCAGCAGAAGGAAGTCGGCCAGCACGCCGGCGACGTGATCTGGCAGGCCAACGACGGTTCCACGCGCATCCTTCTGGCATCGCAGAAGTCCGTCTATGCAAGCGACCCCGATTTCTGGCCGGAAGTCTCGCTGGTCGACGTGGCGACGAACAAGTTCGACAAGGTCGTCTGGCCGAAGGAAGGCGTGATGTCCTGGTATGCCGATGGCAGCGGCGCTGTCCGCGTCGGCATAGGCGATGAAAATGGTGGCCGCGATCACCGCCTGCTCTATCGCGATCGTGCGCAGGACGGCTTCCGGGTGGTGGCAAGGACCGGCGAAGGCAAGAACGACCTGCCCGTGCCGGTGCTGTTCCTTGCCGAACCGGGCAAGGCCGCGGCCTTCAGCGACAAGAACGGGCGCACGGCGCTCTACATGCTCGACCTGGCCACGATGCAGACCGGTGCCATGCTCTACGAAGCGCCCGAGCATGATCTGGATTCGCTGATCGCCGATCCGACGGAAACGCAAATTCGCGGCGTCCGCTATACCGACACGCGCCGCCGCACAGTGTGGTTCGATCCCAAGATGCAGCAGGTCCAGGCGGGGCTTGAACAGGCCTTTGCGGGCAAGCAGGTGCAGATCGTTTCGCAAAGTGCCGACGAGCAGACATTCGTCATCCGCGAGAGCAGTCCTTCGGCGCCGGGGAGCTATTACACCCTGTCGCTCGGCACAGGAAAGCTGGCCATGCTGGGGATGGAGAACCCTGCCATCGGCAACAAGCCCCTCGCCGCGGTCAAGACCATCAGCTACACCGCGCGCGACGGGATGAAGCTCAACGCAGTTCTTACCCTTCCTTCGGGCGGAACCTCGAAGAACCTGCCGCTGATCGTCCTGCCGCACGGTGGCCCGCGCGCCCGCGATTATGAACACTGGGACTTCTGGACCCAGTTCCTCGCCGACCGCGGCTATGCCGTCCTCCAGCCGAACTATCGCGGCTCGACCGGTTTCGGCGCTGCCTATACTGCCGCTGGCGACGGCGAATGGGGCCTCAAGATGCAGGACGACGTCGACGATGCCCGCGCCTGGGCGGTGACGACAGGTCTGGCCGATGGCAAGCGCGTCTGCATCGCAGGCGGCTCCTATGGCGGCTATGTTGCCATGCGCGCGGCAGAACGAAATCCCGACCTCTATCGTTGCGCCATCAGCTTTGCCGGCGTCTCCGACCTGCCTGCGATCCTCAAGTTCGACAGCCAGTTCGTCGGCGGCCTGGGCAACCTCGACTATTGGAAAAGCCGCGCACCCGATCTTCGCGCCGTGTCGCCCATCAACAATGCCGAGCGGACCGGCATCCCGATCCTCGTGATCCACGGCAAGAAGGACCTGAGGGTGCCGCTCGCGCAGTCGAAGGACTATGTCGAAAAGCTCAAGAAGGCAGGCAAGCCGGTCGAATTCTACATCCAGCCCGAAGGCGACCACCACTTCAGCCGCGAGGAGGACCGATTGAGCTTCCTTGGCCAGATGGAAGCCTTCCTCGACAAGCACAACCCGGCAAACTGATAGCAAGGTTGTGCTTTGCGCTTGCGCCGGGGGCCTAGGCGGCGTGGACAAATTCCACAGCGCCACGGCTGGAGGCAAAAACCGCCAGTTCAAGGAGGCGAGGAAGCGCAATATCGGGAATATTGTGCGACGAGCCGACGCCG